>CAZFCK010000001.1:0-59805 GCA_964517355.1 uncultured Desulfovibrionaceae bacterium
ATTGGAAATTGTTTCAGGGGAGAGCCTTGTTTCAAGGCGAAAATGCGCTAGGGCCGTATCTCCGTGGATGAATCCAGACGGCCAAAGAAAAATGCCTCGGAAATGAAAAAAAGACTTTACATAAGAAAAATTCTGATTACTATTATCATCAACAACTGAGATTACAGCTTCATTACGAGGCAACCATCCAGGGGAGCAACGTACAGACGTTCCCTGGCCTAGAGAGCATGGCGTCGAACAGCAGATGCCGAAACATGCAGGAGGGGCCTTATGCGACTTCAAGATTTTTCCAACCTGATCATTGATTGGGACATGACCCCTGAAGACGCCGTGATATTGTATCTCGAATGGGGTAATAACGACTGGCAGGGAAAGCACCAACCGGTGCGCTCCAAGGCGGACTATTCCAATTACTTTGTGGTGGACAATTGGGAAGAAAAGCCAACTGTGCGTCTGGTGCGCAGAAATTCAGAGCAGGCTGAAGATCTTTTGACCTTGCACCTCCCCGAGAATCTGGAAAGATCCTTTAAGGAGGAATATGGTTCTCTCAAGGGCATATATGAGCCAACGGACGAGATTAAGGCGTGGCTCAAGGCGCAACTGGAAAATTAGCATGGAAGCGTTACGGAAAGGTTGTGATGCACTGTGACGCATGCCTTTTACGGCCGCTATTAAGAATGTAGCGGCGTCCATAGCCAGCTAACGGGAAAAGCTTATTATTCAAAGGCGCATCCGCCGCTCAGCGGTGATAACGATACGCAAGCAGCCAACGTATAACTCCTCGGCAACGCCCGCCCCATAAACGTATTATGAGGGAGGGCGTTCGCCGTTTTCGGACTTGAAAAAGGCAGGAATCTCTATTGCTATTGAACTAGCGCATTTTCGCCTTGAAATAAGGCTCTCCCCTGAAACAATTTCCAATTGTTCCAGGGAAATGCATAAGAGCATCTAGCGCTTTTCAAGCGTGAGATGCTCTAAAATAGTTGAGTAGGCCGAATGCTATAACATTCTGTATTTGTGAGGTGGTCCCCAATCGCAGGACAGTTTCGCGGCTTCGCTAAGGTGGATTCCTGTCCTGTGTCCTCGCCGCCTCCCCTGGTCGTCGCGCGGGCGCGAAAGCCCGCGACTTTTATTGTTTCTTTAAGTCCAGAAGTCGTATTATTGAAGGTGAAACCTACTAGGGTCTGTTTCTAAAATATAACGATTCGGGAAGGCCATTTCGTAAAAAAACAAAAATAATCAATGGATAGATTTCGCTTCTTAAAATTATGAAGGTTGGGAAAGAGAGAGCGCGAGAGGGAAAACCCTTTTTGAAGGGTTTCCCCTCTCGCACTTTCGTTTTTATAACGAATTTTGCAGGCCCGAATCTGTGACGTGACGTGCTCCGACAAGTTATGTGCCGCATGCACAGTCTTTGCCAGCCGCATTGCATATCGCTTTAGACAAACACAGTGGCAAAGGAAAACACCATGGCCCACAACGATAATTCATGTTTTCAAGTGAATGGTAGGGGCATTCTGAGTTTTGGGTCGATCCGGAGGAGCTTTTCCGTCCGGCAAAAGATGCGGAGATCACGGATACCCAGGCGCAGCTCACTACCCCGCTGGACACAACTCCCGCGCACCGTCTTTGGTTCAATCAAACGCTGAACGGCATTTACGCCGGCGATCCCCCCTATCCGTGGACGCAATTGGGCTATACATACGACTGGGGGCATTCCCATCACACAGGGCTGACGGAATACATGATCAAAGGGGGGTCTGCCATTTTTATGCAGTCCATTTCGAGTAACGCGGAGTATTTTCCAGAAGGCATCGCCCTTGATACTATGTGGTTGCTGGCTTTGTTCGCTTTTGTGCTCTGCCTGGCGTGAGGGGCGGTAATGCGTGCGCGCATGAAATCGTGACGTTCGTGACAGTGGCCTCTTGCGGTCACATTTTCCGGCAACGGATTTCCACCTCATGTCTCTGAGTGACATGAACCTCCGCTTCATGCAGCGCGCCGATCACCGGCGCGGCGTATTCTTGTGTGGCCGAGGCGGCGAGGGCCACATGGCGGTCGGATGCGGCCAATCCTTGAGACGGGTCGAAGCCGCGCCAGCCGCCACCGGGAAAATATACCTCGGCCCAGGCGTGCAGGCTGTATGCTGTGACCTCAGCGTGTTCAGAAAAATAAGGCGCATGGTAGCCATTGACAAAACGGGCAGGGAGGCCCGCCTCACGGCAGACTTCGATGAAAAGTCCGGCAAGATCGCTGCTGCTGCCGGCAAGTTGTTTCAATGTCTGCTCAGGAGCACGGGTACTTGTTGCATCACCATGTATCTTATTCGTAGTGCTGAAAAGGTATCCATTGAGCAAGGTGCAGAACTGGAGGCTGTTGTCGGCGCATTCCTTGCGCAGCGAAAGCGCAAGATGGGTTACGGGGTCTTTTTTATCCTTGGACGGATGGATGCGTTGCAGGCAGGCAGCCAGGGAATGCATCTCGTGCGGAGCGAGGTGTAACGGCAAAACATCGCCGCCTGGGGCAAAGGTGAAATCAAATGCATTTGTACGGCATGTTTCCACTTCCGCCCAAGTGCGGATGGTCATGGATTGATGCG
Organism: uncultured Desulfovibrionaceae bacterium; assembly: GCA_964517355.1. Lineage (GTDB taxonomy): Bacteria > Desulfobacterota > Desulfovibrionia > Desulfovibrionales > Desulfovibrionaceae > CAZFCK01. The sequence continues at coordinate 2,600 of CAZFCK010000001.1, forward strand.
TGCCCACGAACCGGCAGTGAATAATGGCGTTGTCTTCACTATCCATGGCGTTGCTCAGAACCTCCGGCGCAGGGTCTATGGCCAGGTCGAAGGATTGTAATTGTTGCCGGGGCGAGTTGCGGGGACGCAGCCGTAATGTGTGGGGTTCGATTTGCGTCGCCTTGGAAAAAATGGAGCTGATGAGGTGGGAAACAATGCAGCGCATGGTCGATTGGCTTCCGCTCACTGGCGTGTTGCTGGTCTCATGTGGAGTTCCGTAAAGACATGCCGGAGGCACTTTGGTATTCGCGGAAGGATCGGTCTGTTGCATAATCCGGTTTTCATCCCGCTGCACAGCCTTCGGTGGTTTACGACCTTTAGAATAAGTTTTTAAGAATCACCAACCCTTTTTTTTAATAAATATTTAGCATGGTGAGGATGCTGCTCCACTATCCGCGGGGCCAGGGGGGCGTTCCTCCTGGCGGGGGGTGGGGCGGAGCCCCAGCCTATACCTTTTCATAATTATTTTTTTCCAGGGTGCGGATGCTTCATGTTTTTGTTAACAACCGAAGATCATTCACCTTCACCGGGATAGCGGATGGCGCCGCTCTGGCTGATGTCGTAGCCCACAAGATCTTGGGCCATTTGCTTCAATTCGTTGGAGTGGAGGAGATTCAAAAAGGCCTGTACGGGCTTGTCGAAAAAACGATTTTTGAAAAGCAGCAGGTCGAATCTCTCCCAGCGCAAGGGGACGAAATCCAGATGCAGCATGGCGCTGACAGCTCTGATGGCCAGTCCGGCGTCGGCTCTGCCGGTGAGAACATCAAGCCCCACATCGAGGTGGCGCTGCACTTCACGGGCGTACCCGGGAATGGTGCTGCCGTCGATGTTGGCTTTTTCCAGCTCGCGGTCGAGCAAGAGTCGGGTTCCAGTACCAAGGGGGCGGTTGACAAGACGCAAGCCCTTGACGTGGATGTCTGCGATGCAGCGGATATCGTTTGGGTTGCCTTTAGGCACGAGAATGCCTTGTTCACGGCGGCAAAAACAGATCACAAGAGGCATGTGCTCCAGTTCGCCGTGAGCAAAGGCGAAATTGTAGTCGCTTTCGTCTTCTTGCAGCAAATGGCTGCACGTGATGTCGCAAAGCCCCTGGCGTAGGGCGCGAATGCCGCCCATGCTCCCGAGCGTGGCTTGGACGGCGAGCATGTCGGGATGTTGCCGCGCAAAAAGAGTGCAACTACGATCAAGCAGGATGTCGTTGCTTCCGGCAATGACGACCAGTTTATCTTGGAGGTCGTAGTTACGCTCTTCCTTCGGGTGGTGCAGGGTGTTGTTCTCCAGCCACTGTTCAACCAAATGCAGAGGGAAAAGCCATTTTCCGGTGATTTTTGTGGCAGGCAGACCCTTTTCGCCGACAAGTGAATAGATCTGTTTTTCATTGACGCCCAGAAACTGGGCGACCTCTTTGGTGGAAAGAAGCCGCATCATAATAACTAGCTCCGCGCTATGTGTTTCGCCGCCGGAGACATCCCTTCAGATGAAGGCACCCCGAAGAGATATGACGGCAAAGGATGAGCAGCCACCCGAGTGGGGCCGGCTTGGTTTTGTTCCTCGTTTATCAGTGAAGGCGTTACGGGAGCCGCAATTATTAAATATGCCACCTCACGGTCCTTCTTTTTGAAAAAAGTATGCATAACTATAACTGGATTAATAGATTATTCCGAACGTACAACCACCAAGACAATTTATTGAAACTGACAGCGGGAATATTTTATACAGCTTTGTGTAATTGTGACAAGTTGCGATCACGAACAATTATAAAAAAGGATGTTCCGCTGCGCGAAATAAAAAGGACGAAGCACGAATCAGCGCTTCGCCCTTGCAAATGGTTCAAATAATGTTGTGTGTTGACGGAAAAGCGTTTTCCGGTATCCCGGATTGACCTTCATTCACAATGGAAAGCTTGGGTCAATGTTAGTGCTGCCTTAGCCAGTGGCGACTCGGCTCGCCGTTATGGGAACCAAACTCCACCGAATACAGCGACCTCCGTCATCTGGATCGTTTGAGGTTAACGATGCCTTACCTTTCCTACGTAGGACTTGATGCAACAATATGTCAAAACGAGCCGGTGGTCAAGAGCCGTTTCATGACTTTTTCGCAAGTTTTTTTTGATTTTCGCAAATACGTTCACGTCACAGGGAAGCATTGCATGACGAAAAGCGTAACGCACTATCGCCTGAAACGGCTCATCCACCCCTCGTCTTGCTGTCGTCTGGAAAATAACCGTTTATAAAAACTAGCAATAATTGTTTTGTTGCCGGCGACGGTTCCCCCATGCGCGCAGAACGCCCATAATGCCGTAGGCGAGCGTGGTCAGCAGGGCCAAAAGCACTATGTATGCCAGGACATCAAGTGTCGCTTCCAGAAAAACAAAGGTGTTTACGATAAAGTCGGAAAAGCTGAGAAGCAGCTTGTAGAGATCGGCGACCGGGTGTCCGCGAAACAACGTGAAGATGATTAATAATACAGCGCCCCACACCAGGGAGGCCTTCATATCTTTTTTGTTCAGTTTTACGTCTTTTAGTAAGTTATTCATAATAGATTTCCTTTTTTTTTGGCGTGTTGACTACAAACAGTAGATGAAAGACAGGCCCTATCCACAACGTAACTCCCTTTCTACCTCATGATGGACTGAAGGTAAACATGAGTGAATAATGATTTATCCTGTGCAAAAAGAAATTGTGAAAATGTGATCGTGAACTTCGTTATGAGAGATGAAAACAGGCCGGGCTTGTTCCGGCTCTCAAAAAGGAACATTTTGTACCTATAAGCGGTTCGTGGCAACATTTCGATTGCTGGGAGTATCTTCGTTTTACCGGTGGAATTGGAGCAGAAGATGATTTTTGAGCGCCTCCATACAATTGAAAATTTTTTCCGGAGAACCAGTTCAACAAGTCGAGCGGCAATGTGTAAAGGTAGTTACATACTGGTGAGGCCTTCGCTGATGGCGAATTTCACCAGATCGGCCAGGTTGCTCAGTTTAAGTTTGTGCATGATTCTATGCCGGTGGACATCCACTGTTTTAGGACTCAGGTGCAGTTGCTCGGCGATTTCTTTACTGCTTTGGCCTTCAGCCAGGCGTTGGATAATTTCGCGTTCTCTGGACGTGAGAGAATCCAGGAGACTATGTTTGCCGTCGAGTGTCGTAACATAATCATTGATGACAACTTCGGAAATTTCTTTGCTAAGGTAGATTTTTCCCCGCATAACGTGTTCAATCGCCAGAATGAGTTCATCAAACGCGCAATCTTTGAGGATATATCCCCGGGCGCCCGCTTTAAGCATTTCAACGACAAATCGCTTTTTCGGATACATGGAAAGGGCGATAACGCACGTGGGCAGCCCCATGGCGGTGATGCGCTGCGTGGCTTCCATCCCGTTGAGGTTGGGCATGTGTATGTCCATGATCGCGACATCGGGCAAATGGATTCTGGTGAGTTCCACCGCCTGTTGTCCGTCAGAGGCTTCCGCCACCACATGCATTTGGGATTGCTGTTCAATCATAGCCTTCAGCCCTTGACGGAGAATGATATGGTCGTCTGCGAGAAGAACTTTGCAACGCATAAATATGTGCCTAGTCGTGCTTATTGTGCTGAAGTTAATAGTTTTTCAATGATTTTTCTTTGCTGCGGGAAGGGGTGTTTTGCCGGGGCATGAAAAGGGTGCACCGGGTGCCTAAGGAGGTGCTTTGGATATTCAATGCTCCCCCTATGATATCAAGGCGTTCACGGATGCTGAAGAGACCGAATCCGGAGTCGCGTTTGTGTTTCGCGGTATTTTGTTGAATATCCTGGAATCCTTTTCCGTCATCCGTTACACTGCATGTTACGCCAAGTGCATTGCTTTGGAGGTCGATGGTGACCGTGCTGGCCTGGGCGTGCTTGAGCACATTGGTCATGAGTTCCCTCACCATCTGAAACAGCATTATCTGTTGATCTTCTTCGAGTACAATTTCGTTTTGGCGATGGTTGGAGCAAATAACTTTAATGTTGTGGCGTTCTTCAAATTCTTCCGCCAGCTCCTCTATGGCAGCCGCGAAGCCGAGTTCATAGAGTTCAGGGGAGCCCATTTCCCATATCAGACAGCGGCTTTGGGCTATCATTTTTTTTGTCAGGTTTAGTAACTCATGGCAATCATGAGAGATTTTCTGCGATGACACATCCTCTTTCAGGGCCGAGAGCTTGATGCGCGCCATGGCCAAATCCTGGCCGATGCCGTCATGTAGTTCCAGCGCGAGACGCCGTCGTTCGCGCTGCTCCACCAGCGATATTTCGTAGGCGAGTTCGCGCAAACGGTTGCGATATTCAGACAGTTCACGCTTGGTGTTTTCCAGTTCCAAAATTTTGTCCAGCAACAGTTTGTTGGTCTTGGTAAGTTCGGAAGTGCGTTCCAGGACCCGGCGCTCTAGAGAAAGCCTGTAACGTTTTTGCTGCTCCTGGGGGCTGTCGGTTTGTGTCGCGGAACGCAGAACACACTCCATCCCCACCAGCATTCCATGTTTATCGTGCTTGCTGTGCAGGTCGCAACGGCATTGCAGCAACTGACCGTCTTGATGGAGCAGATCTAGAGGGGCGTTATGCACCGCCTTGGATGTATCGAGTTGACCGACCATGTTCCAAAAATCTTCAGCATTGCAGCAAAGATCCTTATCGAAGCGCAATAACAGCAAATCGTCTTCGCCATACCCCGTGAGCATAGCGGTTGCCTGGTTGAAAGAGAGCAACCTCCCCGTGTTATCGAGAATACAACAAGCCTCCCGTTGCGCAGGGGCGGGAAAAAATAGTGATTCGCCCCATGGGGTTGAAGCTGCGGGAGGCAACGGTTCATATGCTACCTGCCACGAAACGATTGCCAGACGTTGCCCCGAAGTGGCGCCAATCCAAGGAGTGCAGGTATAGTCCAAGGTTTTGTTGCGTTGCGGGGCAAAGGGTATGCTGCCCTGGAAAGAAGTGCTCTCTCCTCCCAAACAACGATCAAGTTGCGGTTTGAATACGCTTTCAAAAATGTCGTGGCCAAACACTTCCGAGAGCGTGCGCCCTGTTATCTTTCGTTGGGACAGTCCGTGATCCAGGCATACGGCTTCATTCACCAGCACAAAGCGATATTTTTCATCTACGATGAAAATGCGATCACTAATTAGGGAAATGACCTGTTCGAGGCAGTACGCGCGTTCCCGCTCCCCGACGAGTGAGGAGATATCCAGAAGCATGACCAATAAACAGAGTGCGCTATCTTTCGATTCGGGAAGGGGACGGCAACGGCGGTAGAATACGAAATGGCCCTTTTTCCCATGACAAGTGATGCTCGCTTCAGTGTAGTGTGCTTTTTCAGAGCGTAGTGCCAGGGCATCGGCCTCGGATAACACTGCTGCCTCATGACGTGGAAACAGCGTTGTGATGGGGTGCCACGCCAATTCGTTGACATTGGTTCCAAAGAGGTCGCATGCCGCGTGATTGGCGTAAATACAGCGCAATGCGTTGTTCAGTATGTAAACTGGTATCTCCAACCAGTCGTAATCGCTGAATCCTTTCTGCCAATAGTCAGGAAGGGCAGTGCCCTGGGGACAAGGGGGCGATGTCTCGTTAGGTTTATGTGTCGACATGGCGAACTCATGTTATTCGCTTTTATATACTATGGCAAACATGGCGTATGAAAAGTGATCGGCTCTTTTCTTGTGTACCATAACACGGGCTTGAAGCGAGTGAAAGGGTGCAGGGATGAAAAGGCGGCCCATGCAAGGCATCAACGAAAGGCGACCCCAAAGGCATACAGAACAACCGGATAGAATGTCTTGCTTTTCAACCGCCGCTACGCTAATGGTTGGACGCGAAAAGGATAATTATTACCTCTTAAGGATTATAAATTGCTTATTTTTTTGGTGGCTGCGTTTTTCTTTATCCTCTCTGTTTTGGGGCTGTATATGCATTACCGGATAATGGAAGGCGCCAGCGCCAAAATCCGCCGGTTGGAGTCTGAAATGCTTAAGCTTGAGAAGGATAATCTCCGACTCGGCGGGAGGTTGGAATCCCAGGAAAATTCGTTGAATTTGTTGCGAATGCAGCTTGAAGAGAGCGAGCGCATCCGTAGAGAACTGGTATTGCAACGCGAGGCTGTATTGCAAAGCGAGTAGGCTGGCCATCGGTGTTGAGCCTTGATGCGTTTTTTTACGGCATTATGAGTTGGTGTCATTGGAGTACAGTGCTTTTTCATTAGAGCATCTTAACTTTGAAAAAGTACGGCAAGCAACTCCTCCCCGCTTTTTACTCTCCACGTTTTCCCACTTTGTTGTGTATTGGCCACGGTTAGTGCTAACTGTCGGCGCTTTTTTTTGTTATGCCGTTTCCCCTGTACAACATCAGCATGTAGTGCCCCTTCCTGTTTTCAGGAGAAATAAAGCCGGAGACAATCCGGCATTCGTTTTCGAATTTGAAATGATTTTTTAAATTAAAAGCGGTCCAAGGAGGAAAACTTTGATGTCACTGAGTCAGCACCTCTCTCAATGGATTTATCCGCGCTGCATTGTGCAATTTCTCGGATATAATTTTTCAAAGATGGTACGCTAGGTTACAATGGTCTTCTTGTTTAGCGCTATTTTTTTTGAACAGGAAAAATTTTCTTAAATAATGCTATTATAGGAAAAAAATATTGACTTTTTTTATGTTTTTTGAAAAATACTACCTATCATTCAATGATAATCCAACGACACAGCCATGAAAAAACTTCCTGCTCTTAATAGCCTGGATAAACGGTTGGTTGCGGTGCTGAGCGAAGATGGTTCGCTATCCATGGTGGAATGTGCCGACAAATTGGGAGTGACTGCGCCGACTGTGCGCTCCAGGCTGCGCAATCTGGTCAGCTCTGGGGTACTTCGCCTGGCTGCGATGATCGATCCGTTTCGTGTTCACGGGATGACCCTGGCCATGGTCTGTCTCACTTTGCAGAGTCATGAGGAATTGGACAGCAAACTGGAACAGATAGGAAACTTGGAGATGGTCAACTGGGCCGCGGTTGTGACCGGCCGATACGATATTATTGTCGAAGTGGTGCTTACAGACGATATCGCCGACCTTTACCGCTTTATGCATCAGGATCTGTCGAAAATCGGCGGCATTAGTTCCAGTGAATCCTTCATTATCATGAAGGGAAAGCGTAAGTGGACGCTTTTGCCTCCAAATGTTCGAACTCGCTTCAGCGATTGAGATGTCAAAACTATCCATGGAGGTGAAACATGCTCATCGGTACCCCAAAAGAGATCAAGGATTGCGAATACCGCGTGGGGTTAGTACCGGCGGGTGTCGAGGCCCTGGTAGCCGCCGGTAATCAAGTGCTCATTGAAAAGGGCGCGGGACTGGGGTCCGGCATTCCCGATGAAGCGTATGTCAACGTCGGGGGTGTCATCGTCTCTCAAGCCGCGGAGATTTGGGAACAAGCGGAGATGGTCGTCAAGGTCAAAGAACCCTTGCCCCAGGAATATCCACTTATGGGGGAGGGGCAGATTCTTTTCACGTATCTGCATCTCGCCCCCGCTCCTGCATTGACGAGAGCGTTGCTGGATCGCGGGGTTATAGGCGTTGCTTATGAAACCATTCAGTTGGAGGATGGTTCTCTTCCCTTGCTCACGCCCATGAGCGAAGTGGCCGGGCGTATGGCCACACAGGTTGGGGCCACGTATTTAGGGAAAAGCCATGGAGGTCGAGGTGTCCTACTCGGGGGCGTTCCCGGAGTTCGAAGAGGAGTGGTGACCATTATCGGCGCCGGGGTGGTGGGCGTGAACGCGGCCAGAATTGCCGTGGGGCTCGGAGCTCAGGTCTATCTTCTTGATATCAATCACTCGAGGTTGGCATATCTGGACGACATCTTCGGCAACAGCATCACCACTGTGATGTCCAACAAGGGCAATATCACGCAACTTGTGGCGGAATCGGATTTGGTGGTGGGGTCTGTTTTGATACCGGGTGCGCGCACGCCCTGGCTCGTGAGTCGCGAGATGATAAAAACCATGCGCCCCGGCTCGGTTGTGGTGGACGTGGCCATTGACCAAGGCGGCTGCTTTGAGACAAGCCATCCCACATCGCATCACAATCCGATCTTTACGGTTGATGACGTGGTGCATTACTGCGTTGCGAATATACCAGGGGAAGTGGCCTGCACTTCAACGTACGCATTGACGAATGTGACGTTGCCTTATGCCCTGAAGATCGCCAAAAAGGGTTTGCGGAATGCCGTGCGGGAAGACAAGGCGCTGCGCAAGGGTGTGAACGTCTACAAAGGGAACGTCACGTGCGGTGCGGTTGGTGATGCTTTGGGATACGAGTGCGTTGACGTGATCTCCGTGTTTTCCTGAGACGGCTTTTTGGAGGCATGAGCTTGTAGCACGCTCTTTTCTGAAGCGAAATTCACATGTTAATCGAAAGTACAGAAGAGCATCGCGCCCTTGCAAGGACGCGATGCTCTTTTATATTTCACTGAGTTGAAATATTAGCGCATGTTCGCCTTTGGATAAGGCTCACCCCTGAAACAAAGTTCATTGTTTCAGGGAAATACATAAGAGCCTCTATACTTTTTCAAATTTAAGATGTTCTAACAGATCGAGAGCGTTGTAACTTGATGATGGGGTGAGCTGGAGTTCCGCCCCAAACCCCGCCAGGGTGGAACGCCCTCTCTGGACCCGCGAATGTCGTGTGTAAAAATATCAATATTCCGAAAAGTTATGCTAGGCTGTGTTTCTAAATTCATTATGAAAAGAAAATGCGAGAGGGGAAACCCTTTGAAAAGGGTTCTCCCCCTCGCGCTCTCCCTTCCTAGAGCATCTCACGCTTGAAAAGCGCTAGATGCTCTTATGCATTTCCCTGGAACAATTGGAAATTGTTTCAGGGGAGAGCCTTGTTTCAAGGCGAAAATGCGCTAAATTTTGTCGCCAGATAAGTATATTTTTAAAAAATTGAATTTATTGGAATTTTCGTCAAAAGTCTTTGGAAGGGGGGTCCGGGGGGAGAACCATTCTCCAGAAAGGTTTCTCCCCGGAAAAAACTAACAAGTCTTTAACCAGTGCTTCCTTAATAACCTTTTTCAAAAGGTTCTTAAGCCGCCGGAGGCATTCCCGTTTCAACGAAGATATGCTCTAAATGACATCGGCGAAATGTGGCCGCAGGCGCCGGAACAAGAGGGCGCCCGTGCAAAACGCGGCCAGTGTCACCCCCCAATAGTAGCAACTCAGATAGGGGTGCTCCCAGAACCAGACCTTATAGATGGTGGCATCCCGAAAACCTTCCACAATATACAGTGCCGGATTGATTTTGAGCGCCCAACGGTACTGCTCCGGGATGAGGTTCAGATTCCAGATGATGGGTGTCGCCCAGAACCCGAGTTGCAGGATGATGCCCACGGCTTGGCCCACGTCTTTTAAAAACAGGATCAGCGCGGAAGTGATCCAGGAAAGGCCAAGCAACAGAGCAATGGCCGCAAATTGATAATAGAAAATTTGCAGGGCATAGAGTGTGGGGTAGATGTCATAGAGCGCGGAAAAAATGAAAAGCAGCAGCACCATGGCCAGATGAATGGCAAGGGCGGAAAGAATTTTGACAATGGGCAGTATGCTGAGGCGGACGGAAACGTTTTTCACCAAAAAGCTGTATTCGCTGACAGCGAACGTGGCGTTCGATAGACTGTCTGAGATGAAGAACCAGGGTATAATGCCGGCAATGAGCCAGATGCTGAAGGGAAAATCAATGACAGGCGGGCTCTTGAGTCCGTGTTGAAAAACGAACCACATGACGAAGATTGTGACCATGGGTTGCACGAAGGCCCAGAGAATACCGAGCGCCGAGCCCAGGTAGCGCGCTTTGAGGTCGCGTTTGGTGAGTGTCAGGATCAGGCTTCGATTACGGTATATGTCCTGCAGGAATCCTTTGAACTGCAGGGTGAGGCGCAGCAATGTACTTATCATAATGTTATCGATAGCTGGGATGGCGTTCTTTTGTCCACTCTGTGCGTGGCGATGGATAATGCTTTCGTTGGGGGCACGGTATTGGTACGAAGGGGAACCTTTTGGCGTTGCGTTCGCCAAGGGCGTTGCGTGAGATCACTGCTCAAATCGCAGCACGAATCCCCCGTCGTGCCCCAGTTCCAAAAAAACTTTGCGCGAAGCCCGTTCCTGCCGCATCTGTTCCAGGATGCGTTGACTCATGCGCGGCAGGATATCCATGGCGAGCACTTGATCAATACCCCGAGCCCCGGATTCGATCAACTCACAGCGTTGCGCGATATGTTGGGGTACTTCAGGGGCATATTCCAGCAGCATACCGCAGCTGTTTTGCAACCGTTCGTTGAGGCGCTCCAGTTTGAGGGTTGCGATATCCGTCAATGCGCTTTTGCTGAGAGGAAGATAGGGGACAATATGGAGTCGCGCCAACAATGCGGGTTTAAAACATTTAATAAGCTCCGGACGAAGGGCGCCGAGCGCTTTGCGGGCGTCGTGTTGTGAGAGTTGGTCGAGGTTTTGCAAGGCCTCGGACCCTAAGTTGCTGGTAAGAAAAATAATGGTATTTCGGAAAAAAATTTCCCGGCCTTCTCCGTCAGTGAGCGTTCCCTTATCTAAAACATGAAGAAAAAGGTTGAGAATTTCGGGATTGGCTTTTTCCGCTTCATCCAGCAAAAGAACGCAAAAGGGGCGCCGCCGCACCGCTTCGGTCAGCAAGCCCCCCTCACCGTACCCCACATAGCCTGGAGGCGAACCGATAAGCCGGCTCACGGTATGGCGTTCCTGAAATTCGCTCATGTTGATCGTGACAATGGAGTTTGCGTCGCCAAAATAAATATCCGCAAGGGCGAGAGCGGTTTCCGTTTTCCCAACCCCGCTTGGCCCCACCAGGAGAAAAGCGCCTAATGGCTGGCCAGGGTTGCGTAATCCGGAAATGGCCGCTTTGAGCGTTCCAGATATAATGTCGAGGGCCTGGTCTTGTCCGCGAATAGCGCGGGACAAGGTGTTGTTGAGGTTGAGAACGGCTTGGGCATGATCGCGGAGCAGTTTGCCCAGAGGAATGCCTGTCCAATCGGAAATAACTCTGGCCACGACTTCAGGGTCCACCTCATGGCGTAAGAGCGGATCATCACCTTGCAGGGTATGCAAATTATCCAGGCTGGTGCGCAGCACATCCAAAGATGTGCGCCCCTCCTGGCGTAGTTTGATTATTTCCGAAACCAGATCGCGTTCCTTATGCCACCGTCGCCGCAACTCCAAAGCGCGTTCTTCAAGTGTTGTCAAACGAGAACGGAGTTCCGCCAGAGAGTCTTTGTTTACGGGGGCCGCTTTGAGCAGGTCCTCCTCTTGATTGAGTATGGCGCGGCGTATTTTTTCAATGGTGCGCTCCAAATCGTCCAGTTCGTCCGGTGCATGGCTCAGATTGATTTTGACGCGGGCAGTGGCGGTGTCCAGGACATCAACGGCCTTGTCGGGCAGCATGCGCCCCTGGATGTAACGGCGGGAGAGGGCGGCCGCTGCCACGAGAGCGTCGTCGCGAATGCTCACGCCGTGGTCGGCGGCGTAGCGCGGTTTGAGTCCGCGCAAAATATCCACGGTGGACTCAAGGTCGGGTTCCTCAATGCGCACTAATTGAAAGCGCCGGGAGAGGGCTTGATCTTTTTCAAAATATTTTTTGTATTCCGGCCAGGTTGTGGCGGCGATGGTACGGAGTTCACCCCGCGCGAGGGCTGGTTTGAGCAGATTGGCCGCATCGCTTCCGCCCACGCGCCCCCCTGCGCCGATAAGCACATGGGCCTCGTCGATAAAGAGAATGACGGGATTCTCCGCAGCGCTTATTTCGTGGATGACGGATTTCAGGCGGTTTTCAAATTCGCCCTTTATGCCCGCACCAGCCTCCAGGAGCCCCATATCCAAGGTGAGGATGCGCACGTCCTTGAGCAGGTCGGGAACGTCTCCGGCCGCGATACGCAGAGCCAATCCTTCCACCACGGCAGTTTTTCCCACCCCCGCGTCGCCCACCAAAATGGGATTGTTTTTTTTGCGTCGAGCCAGGATATCGATAAGTTGGCGCATTTCCCTGTCTCTTCCGAAAACGGGGTCCATAAGGCCCGCAGCGGCCTGGGTCGAAAGATCTGTGCAAAAGCGTTGCAGCGCGCTTATCTCCGCGTCATCCTGGACAGTTCGCAGGTTATGGAGTCCTTTTTCACGGCCGGAAGAATCCGATTCTCCGGATGCCGCGGTGATTGCGGCGAACGATTTTAAGAGGCGATCCTTATGGATGGTTCGCAGGATCGTGGCGTATTGGCCTGTGCAGGAATCAGCGGGCGAGGCGATAAAAGCCAGCAACAAAACTCCGGACCTGATGCAGTGTTCGCCCCTTTCAATGGAACTCAGCAGCCATGCGTCCTGGATAAGGTCCATAAGCAATGGAGACATTGAGGGGCGCCCGGTATGGCCGATGGGCAATTCCTTGACGGTTTGTTCGAGGAGCAACGCCAGAGCTTCGGGGTCAATGCCGAAATGTTGCAGAATCAGGGGGAGATCGGCGTGGGAGTGCCGGCAGAGGACGAGGATAAGATGTTCGATGCCGACTTCATAGTGATTGTTGTCGGCGCAAAAAGCGGCGCTGCGTTGCAGAGCATCCAGGCAAACGGGATGAAGCCGCTCCACCAGTGCGTTGAGAGAAACTTTGAGCATAGCGGCTTATGCAACCCGTCGCATATCAATACGGATGTTGTTACGGCGTCAGGAGGTTGATGTTACGCGACAACAACACGTTGCCGTCAGAAAGTATCTGCAGAAGATAGACACCAGGTGTGTCCTTTTCCGTGAATTCGATATTGGTAATGGTCGGCTGGCCTGTGCGGGTTGTCACAGTGCCGGTGTTTGTTTCGCCTCCGGGATTGGTGACACGCAATTCAATGTCCACATCCTGGTTGGGCTTCGGGCTTTCGAGAATGTATTTGATGCTGAAAAAAGTGTTTTCGCGCAACGGGATGTCGAGGGTTTGCTTGATAAGACGGATATTTGAGAGTTTCGTGGAACCTTGTTTATCTTCCACGACGATGACTTTCTCATCGTAGGTATAGAGGCCGTACTCCAGAATAGACACGCCGGTGACATTAGCGGCAAACGCGGTGGCGCAGAACAAGAAGCACATAAGCAGGCAAGCGGCCTTGAGCAGACGTTTCATTCCGGACAGCCTCCATCTTGAGTAATCCTGGTCCGCAAAGTGTCTCATGGGAGCGTGACCAGGGTTTCTATGTGGGCGACAGGCTCCTGAACAACACATATGGCGATATAATAAATCAGTGTAGCGTGTATGGGCTTTGATTATTTTCGCCGTGCGGCTCCCACCGCGTTGTGAACGACAATGGCCGTGGCAATAACTTCGGGCAACAGCAGGATGCGCGCTTTGTATTTTCAATAAGATGACCAGAAGCAACAAAGGGCCATATTTTTGTGTTCCAATCAATAATAGTATGCTTCGCAAGGTTGTACAACCCCGAGAAGCTTCCGGCAATACCTGCCACTCCTTTGACAGGCCCTAACTATCTAAAAAAACTCTAGAAAAAAGTTGTTTGTAGTGATTTCAACTGGTTGATTGCCGATGTCGTCAATATGGCGAATGTTGGCATGATCTTAGCAAATTAATGGCGGAAATGCCCTGTGAAACAACCGTGTTGCGTAATCATATGCAACCCAAACAAGATGAGAGGTCTGTCATGAAGAATATCGCGCTCGTGGCTGTTGTGGTGGCGTTGTTGGCTTTTGCGGGCAGTACGTGGGCCTTCGATGTTACGGTCAATGTAGGCGGCCAGGAAAATCCGCAAGGCGCAACTTATAAGATTGTGGACATGAAGCCCATGCAAGAACAAGGCAAGAAGGTTGCAAGTTCCTCAACAACGACTGATCAAGGTTCTGAGGACCTGGTGGCGCAGAAGAATTAGAGCACGATGGGAGTTGACGAGTTCATAATGTGCTCATGCCGTTTTCACGCGGAGCGTCGTTGCGGTTCATAAGGTCGGTATTGAAGCGCTTCGGGAGCTTTTGGGAGAAATCAGAAAAGGATGTGCGAGGGGAACCATGAAACGCTTGTTAGTCGGCATTGTGTTTACGCTGCTGGTCTTGAGTTCAGCCGGACCGGCAGCTGCACAGTACGACGTCAAGGCGGCAATGGTCATGGATATGGGCAGTGGCCATATTCTTTACGAACAAAACGCAGATCGTAAGATCGCCCCGGCTTCGTTGACCAAGATATTGACAATGTATCTGGTTTGGGAAGATGCGGAGCAAAACCGCATAAAACTCACCGATAAGGTCAAAGTGAGCCGAGCAGCGGCCGCCACGGGCGGATCGAGCATGAAACTGGTGCGCGGCGAGATGGTTACGGTGCAGGAACTCATGGCCGGAATGGCGATCGCCTCGGGTAATGACGCATGCGTGGCCGTTGCGGAATATCTCGGGGGGGGCGTTGCGCCCTTTGTTGAACGGATGAACCGAAAAGCGCGCTTTTTGGGGATGACCAGCAGCTCGTTCGTGAATCCTCACGGGCTTCCCGCAAAGGGGCAATTGACCACGGCACGTGATATGATGCGCTTGGCCAGTGCCTATTTGCGCCGTTTTCCCGAATCGTTGGTCATGCATTCCAAGACCCATATGTACCACAATAAAATAAAACGCAAAAACAGCAATAAACTGCTCGGCAAGATGGAGGGCGTGGATGGCCTGAAAACGGGTTATGTAGCGTCTTCAGGATTCAATATCGTGCTTACCGGGCAAAGGAATGGGCGCAGACTCCTGGCCGTTGTGCTTGGGGGGCGCAGTTCAAAAACTCGCAATCGTGAAGCGCGGAAGCTGCTTGAAACGTGTTTTGCCATGCCTGAAGGCGGACAGGTGCGCCTTGCGCAGGTGGAACAGAGATCTCATGAGCGCCCGATGCAGCGCAACCGTCCCGCCATACCGGACTCTGTCGCGGCTTCCAGTCCGGAAATCAATTCCGGGAGTTACCAAGAGACAGTCTACGCCTTGCATGAAAGTTCCTGGAAAACACAAGCCAAAGCCAAGCAGCGTGTAGGCGCATTGCGGCGCAGAGGCTTATCCGTACATATGGAGCGTGTGGATTTGGGGAGCAAAGGCGTGTGGCACCGGGTTTATATCGGCCATTTTGAAAACATGCGCCAAGCCAGGAATTATCAGGAATATCTTTCACGGAAAATGCAATTGAGGCATGCGCTGATAACCCGTATTGATTCGTGATCCGCCTGCGGGGTGCGGTGGGAAGAGATGGTCTGCGGCAAGGGCCCCCCGCTAAGAGAGCCCTATTCCATGAAGTGCCGCGGGCAGCCTCAGGCCCCGTGCGGTTGTTGGAAAAACACGCTGGCCCAGGCTATGGATTCGTAATATGCTTGCGCAGTGTCGGTGGGTTCCAGCTCCAGTTGGGATAAAAGCGAATCCAAGGTGTCCCAGTCTGCGTTTTCAAAGGATTTTGCTATGCGCAACCACGGGGTGTATTGAGTGTCTTCCCCGCAAAGCGCGGCTTTAAAGGAATCTTCCAGTGCGAGATTTTTGACGATCATAGGCATGGGCAGTGAGAGCATCGGTTCCAGAAGTGAAAACAGGCCCAGGAGGAAAAGACTGTCCGGAGACGGAACCGAGTTTTTTTGTCTCTGCGCCGCCAGCTGAAAAAATTTACCCCTTTGCACGGATATGTAGGGCAGTTCGGAAGTTTTTTCCCTAGGGGTCAAATCACGCAGAATAACCACCCGCAGCCAGTTTTTCAGTTGCTTCCACCCCAGCATGAGCAGCGCCTGTTTGATGGATTTTATCCGTTCGCGCAGACCAAAGGCCGGAGAATTCAAATAAGAAAGCAGGCTGTAGCTTATGGCCACGTCCGCCTGAATGGTTTCCGTCATCTTGTCGAAATCTGGTTCTTCCTGCTCAATGAGGGCGAAAAGTTGCAGGCGCGACATCTGGTTGGGCGCGAGCTTTCTGCCTTCCACGATTTCAGGCTCATAAAAAAAGAATCCTTGAAACAGTGTGAAATCCAGGTTTTTCGCGGTTTGAAATTGCGTATGTTCTTCTATGTTTTTGGCGATGAGCAGATGGTCTCCATCCCGCGCGCTATCCACCAGCCGCGATACATCCGTGATGCTTTTATTTTTCACATCGATCTTGAGAATGGAGGCCACGTCCAGCAGTGGTTCACAACCCGGAACACCCTCGTATCCGTCGATGGCGATAGTATAGCCGTCTCGCTTGAGTTGTTGCAGACATTCCAAATATCCATCCAAAGTGGGAGGAATTTCGGGGATTTCAACAACAGTGCCCGGCGCGGGCAGGGCGTGAGGTATCCTTTCGAGGATTGATTTTTCTGAAAAGTTAATCAGCAGCTTGCTGTTTTTGGAATAGTTCATCTGCTGACAGGAGGCACATGCCGCTACCGTGAGTGTCGCGCTTTCCTCGTCCGAAAAAATGGCTGCCGTGGCATCGCTGGAATGGCGGTAGAGAAGTTCGTACCCCCACACGGCTTGTCTGACGTCGAAAATGGGCTGCCGTGCGATGAAAGTGGGAACGAACAAAGCCTCGGGTACAGCGTTATCGATCATGACGATCTCCTTGGAAAATCGGCAACGTATTGCCGTAACTGGCATTTTGTTTCAGAAAGTTGTCGTATAAGATGTGATGTATTCTTACGCTGTCGTCTGTGAGGAGGCAAGATGGTTATTTGCCTGCCTGGAAACCGTTCATGGTCTGCGAGACTGTCTTAAACGACCGTGTCTGGCATTCTGCCGGCATCACAGAGTCGTCATCCAAGTATTGGAGAATGTTTTTCATCGCAACCAAATGTTTGTTTTCGCCCCAGAGTCGGCGCATGACGACTACCTTCAATGGTTGGCGTTTTGAGAAAAGGTTTCATTCTGGACCTTCTATCATAGTTTTTTGTTTCTGCTTAGATCAAAAATTTTTTTGAAAATGGTCAATATTGAGGCTCCGCCCCAAGCCCCGCCAGGGGGGAACGCCCCCTTGGACCCGCGGATAATGAAACCTTCCCGGTGAGTGCGTTTCCTGATCACTACAGGTAATGAGTGATATTGCTCGCAACATGAGAATCAACAACAATGCGTTTCGATGGGGCTCAATAGAAAAAAATGTTGCGGAGCACGTGGATTTGATTTTTCGCCTGCTCCATGATCGTTCCCAAAGATGCGGGAGACAGGTCGAGGGATTGCCAGGCTTTGCTGTGCAGCTGTTGGACAGGCGCGCATTGTCCTTCGCAACAATTGAAAGCCGTAGCCAGCGACTCAGCCACATGTATAATGGCCTGTTCAGTTATGGGAATGGCCTCGCCTGTCGTATGGTGATGGCGCACGGTGTGGGTCAACGATTCAGGAAATCTCCACTTTTCCAGCAAGGCGCCGCCGACGCTGCTGTGGTCGAATCCCAATACGTCACGCTCCACTTCGTCTAGGGGCAATTTGTGCGCCTGAGCATAGCGCAGGATATTGCTTTCGAGCTGCGGTTCGCATTGCAGGAGGAACAATAAGCCAACATCATGGAGCAACCCCGCCACAAAAAAACGCTCATCCGAGAGTCCCGTTTTAACAACAGCAAGTAATCGAGCCATAATGGCGCATGCGGTGGAATGGAGCCAGAACGTCCGCATATCGTAGAGTTCCATGGGGATATCTTTGAAGGCGCTGGCGGCGGATATGCCGATCATCAGGGTGCAGAGCTCGTTGCCTCCGAGCAGCGCCACTGCATGGGTAATGCTCTCAACCTGAGAGGGGAAGCCGTAGAGCGGGCTGTTCACAAGTTGTAACAGTTTGGTTGCGAGGGCCGTGTCACACTCCACCACTTGTGCGACATCCTTTGCTGAACTGCGTGGCGAGTGCAACAGGTCGTTAATGCGCTGGTAGGCGTCGGGAAAAGAGGCTAATGGAATCGGCTTGCGTATGAGTTGGTCCAGATCGATTTTCTTACGGACAGTTGGCAGTGACAGAGGCGCTTCAGGAGAGCGACCGGCGCAACAATCATGCTTCGGCATGACGCCGGTTTTCGCACAATGTTGCGCAACCTTGAGCAGACAATGCCGATAGATTTCCTGCATGGGCTCCTGGCTCAGTCCGGAATGAAGAAACCAGGGGCCTAGATAATCATCGGCTTTTTGGAATATATGGGGATCGATTTCAACGAAGTCGGCTAACCGTGCTTCAACGGCCTCCGCATCGCGCACATCAACGGCGTCAACTCCCCAGATCTTGAAAATCCTGAGATGTTTCTCCTCGATAACAGCGCCTTCGGGCAACAGCAACCGTCCCTGGCGACTGTAGAGGTCATTGCCCAGGACCATGCCTTCCGTCAATTCAGTGGATTTTAACAAACTCAAAGGATTAGCCTTCCTATTCCCCAACCCTATCTGCCCCCAGGTTGCTCCCCTTTTGAAGTTTTACTTGAAGGAGAGTTTCTTTGCAAGAAACACGAAAGAATGTTGTACTTGCCCCTAGTTGGAAAAATGCGTAACTTTTTTGGCCCAAAGGTAGTTTATATGTCGGATTTACTGAAAATCAAAAATTTGACGACCACTTTGTCCACGGGAAGAGGTTCCGCGGCCGCAGTTGACAGTCTCGATCTGCGTCTCGCACGAGGCGAAACCTTAGGCGTGGTGGGGGAGTCCGGGTGCGGCAAGACCATGCTCGCCCTTTCAATTTTGCGTTTGGTCCCTAATCCTCCCGGACGCATCACTTCCGGCAGTGTTTTTTTTCAAGGACAAGATTTGCTTTCGTTGGACGAAGCTTCCATGCGTTCCGTACGCGGCAACGCTATTTCCATGATTTTTCAAGAACCCATGACGTCACTCAATCCTGTGTTCACTGTGGGGGAGCAGATTGCCGAGGTCTTGCGTTTGCATCAGGGGCTAGGGAAACGGGAAGCTCTTGAAAGGGCGGCCTTGATGCTTGAACTCGTCAGGCTGCCGAATGCCAAACGCCATGTACAGAGTTTTCCCCATGAACTTTCTGGCGGCATGCGGCAGCGGGTGATTATCGCCATGGCCTTGGCCTGCGATCCGGAGTTGATTTTGGCGGACGAACCCACCACGGCTCTGGATGTGACCATTCAGGCACAGATTCTTGACTTGATGCTGGAACTGCAAGCCACCAAAGACGCGGCCATTATGTTGATAACGCACGATCTCGGAGTTGTGGCCAAAACATGCCGGCGGGTGGTGGTCATGTATGCCGGAAGGGTGGTCGAATCCGCACCAGTGGAATTGCTGTTTGAAGAACCCTTGCACCCCTATACGCAGGGGTTGCTGCGTTCCATTCCAAGATTGGGACAAAAAAAAGCTAAGCGTGAACTTCTGCCCATTTCCGGCATGGTGCCGAGTCTGTGGGAATTGCCGCAGGGGTGCGCTTTCCGCCCCCGCTGCTCTCAAGCCGTTGCCTCGTGCTCCCGGGAGAAGCCTCCGCTGTATCAGCTTCCTGACGGCAGACAGGTGAGCTGTCTGCTCTATGCGTAATCTGTCACGCTTCGAGCAGGACGACCGCTCCGGGTTCAGGGAGCAGTACCTGAATGTCGTTGCAGTTCTGTATGTGCCGCAACACTTCACGTTTCCGTTGCGCACGCACCTCGCGCCGCACATGCACAAGAGCCACTCTCGACGCTTGGGCAAAGCGGGCGAATTCAATGCTGCCGGGAATCGTTCCATGCCCCGCGGTATCCTCTTCGAGGGAAAACGATTCATGGATGACGAGGTCCGCCCCTTTGGCCAGGGCGAGGGACTGTTGTGTGGGGCGCCCATCGCCGCTGTAAAAAAGGGAGTGCGTACCGTCATCGATACGCAGGCAAAGGTTGGGCAGCGAGTGATCCGTATAGGCCGCCTGCAGGCTCAAGCCCAGGGGCAGCAGGGTTGCGCCGGGTACCGCGGCCTGGAACTGGATGCGAAAGGGAAGGCGCGGCCATAGGGAGGGGTAGGCCAATTCCAAGGTCCGTCGGGTGGTTTCCTCCACTCCTTCAGGACCGGCTATTGTCAGGGTTTTTGTGCGCCTCTGCTCATGAAAATATAGCAAGAGCGCGGGAAGCCCCATGAAATGATCCCCATGGAAATGGGAAATCCAAAGCATATCCAGATCCAAGACCTCATGTGCGCTCAGATGGCGCAAGAGGGCAAAAGGCGCGGTGAAACCGCAATCCAGCAAGAGGGTGCGTTTTGTTCCGCCCGGAGCTGCCTCAAGCCATATGGAGCAGTTGCCCAGATCCGGGTCGACAGCTTCACCAACGCCGTTGAACAAACACTTCATGCCGATTTCCTTTACTCTGGAGATATGGTTGCGGAGTGAATTCTTTTCTCCGGCTTCATTATCATATCATGACAACTTTAGGAAACGCTGATTAATTCACTGGATATGCGAGGGGGAGAACCTTTCCTCAGAAAGGTTTCCCCCCGGATTGTTTTTGCCAGGTTGTTTATCCGTGGTACACGCCGGCGGCCATGGCGCGCAGGCGCTGCACGCGCTCCTCAATAGGAGGATGGGTGCTGAACAGGCCGGCAACCCGCGAAGCGCTGAACGGATTCACGATAAACATATGCGCGGTGGCTTCGTTGCCGCTACGCATGGGGATGCGTTGCGAGGCTGCTTGCAGCTTTTCCAATGCCGAGGCCAGTGACAAGGGGTTGTGCGACAATTTCGCCCCTGTTTCATCCGCCAGATATTCTCGCGAACGTGAAATGGCGAGTTGGATGAGAGTGGCCGCGATAGGGGCGACCAGGGCCAGCAACAGCGCCATAATGGGATTGGGGCTGTCTTCATCGTCGCCGCCGATGCCGAAAATGGCGGCCCACTGGGCCATGTAGGCCAGGTACATGATTACCGACGCCATGACGCCGGCCACGGTCTGGATGAGGATATCGCGGTTTTTGATGTGCCCGAGTTCATGCGCGAGAACACCGCGAAGCTCATCCATGGTGAGCAGACGCATGATGCCGTGCGTGACGCAGACAACGCCGTGTTCAGGATCACGCCCCGTGGCAAAGGCATTGGGCGCATCTTGCGGCGTGATGCAGACTTTGGGTTTTGGAATGCCCGCCTCTCGGGCCAGTTCCTCCACAATTCGATGCAAGGCGGGAGCGTCTTGGGGCGACACTTCTTTGGCGCCGTACATCGAGAGAACGATTTTGTCTGAAAACCAATAGCTCCCCACATTCATGACCAAGGCCATGATCAAGGCGACAAAAAGGCCAGCGCGGCCGCCAATGGCGCCGCCAAGAAAAATGATCAGGCCCGATAGCAGCCCGAGAAGCAGCACCGTCTTGATTTTACTGGTCATCGCTTACGTTTGCCTCCCTCATGTAAAAAGAGCCGCGAATTGATAAATCGCGGCCCATGTTTCCTGTTCTGAAATTTGATTATAAGTCCAAGCCCGGGCAAGTCAATACGATTGCCAGGCTGGTTGGACGAAAGGGAGAACGCGATGCGGCGAAAGGCGAACAGTGGTGCATGAGTCCTTCCTGGACAAACGCACCCGCCCTTGTTCGCAACTCGGATTAGGCCTCCGAGGCCCGGATCGCCGCTTATGTATTGCGACAAATAAGTATATAAATTCTAAACCGTTACAAAGTTATGACGATCTAATCCTTCAGGCCGAGCAGCGAATACACTCGTTGCGGATCCAGATGTCCGTGAACCTCGGCCAGGTCGTCGGGCATCGCGTTTTGAATGGTGCCGAGGGTGTTCAATGCGTCCTCATATTCTATCGGCTGTTCATTGGACAGAGTGGACTGCAAACGGCGGAGGGTGATTGGAGTGATGTCCACGGAATCGGTATCCGGACTTGATCCCTGAACATTATTCGTGGTCTGGGATTCAGAGCGCTGTTGGTACAGTTCCTCGGGATTCATGCCGAGATTTCTCGCCAGGTCCTCCAGAGCTGTGAGGGATGAGCGAAGACTTTCAATAGGCGTCATGTGTTTTCTCCTTGCGAGCTGATTCCTGTCCTAGTTTGCCAGGTCGGATGCCGGTTGAATCTTTTGCAGCAAGGCTTGATATTCTTCCGCTGAGGATTGTTCCACCAGAATCTGGGTTCGCAGGCCGCAACAGCTCAGGCGGGTCATGATCGCGTCGTAGTTTTCTTTGTCTTTGCCTTGAAGCTTGCCGGCGAAGTCGAAGCGTTGCAACAATGCCAGCAACGAACTCGTGGTATTGGCGAGATCGTAATATTCGGTAAAGAGGCGTTGCCGCAGTCCAACAGTCTTGACGCCTTGCAACACTTCTTCGCGCAGGTTTTCCTTGATTTTCAACAAAATGTCTTTGTGGTTCGCCGCTACATGCTGTGTCGCTGTTTTGTTCATGGTGTCTCCCCGTGCGCCCGGTCGTGAAAAGCGGCGCTGTTCAAGTTTGCCTTGAATAAGCAACAAACGTGCCCTGTACAAAAAATATAAATTTATACAGTTATTTGGGATTTGGTTTGCTGGGGAGGCATAAAGGCGGGTCAAGAATCCGACAGGGAGGAGGTAACGCAACAAACCGAGGCCGCCGGCATGCTGCATTCGGGGGGGAGCTACGAGCGAATTTCCAGCGCGAAAGCGCATAACGCACATGAATGCGTCGATAGTATAACAGGTTGTTATGACGGTAGGCCGCTTGTGAAAAAACTGAAAGGAAAACTTGAGGGGAAGAGCCCTGTGCAGGCTTTCCCCTCGGGAAAAAATTAGTTCGTGCCTTTTTTAATGTAGTAAAGACCAGCCAGCACTGCGAAAAAGCCGAGAAAGACCATGACGAAATCCATGAGCAGCTCCTGATGATGGTGATGTGCGGGAAAACATGTTTTTTGTACAGAACTCCGCCGCTAAAAACAAGAGACGGCGCAAGCTGATTATATGGAGGGCGGATGTTACGGGGGCGTCAAAGTCTTTACCGCCTTGAAGGGGAGCGTGAGGATAGATTTGAAGACGCTGAAGACCGATCCGCCGATACGGCCCACGGTGTCGGTGATCATTTCCTTGTGTGAGATTTCAACGGCGGGATCGGCAAACGGTCCGTAAATATGCACCGGGATTGTCGGCGCGCCGGTCATTTGCACCAAGATGGTATAATCAATGGTTCGCGAGGGCAGAGATGCCGTTCCTGAGCCTTGAGCCTGCATCATAAGGCCTTGGACAAGGAAATCTTTATTGTCCACCATACCGTCTTGAATGAAAAAAGTCGCGTTGGCATTGGAAAAGGACATCCTGGTTTTTCCGTCGGAAGCGTTGTTCTGCGCGTTGTGCCGGGGCAGACCCGGAGCGCTTTTTGGGGGGGTGCGAGATTTGCCTTCGCTCGTGAGCGTATAATAACCTTCTTTCACTTTGAATTCGGCTTTTCCTCCGAGCGTTCGCATTAATTGTTTCCACGAGGTTCCCCCACCGGCAAGGTGCATGTCCCAGGATGCCGTACCACCGACAACATCGCCTCCACCGAGATCTTGTATGACGTTTTCAAGTTGAAAGGCCGCGATGCTGCATTCCGTGGTGATGGCCAGGCCTCCGCCTTTGGGCAAGGCGTCCAGCGTCAAGATACTGAATAGTTCCCCTCCATAAAAACGGGCGCTGACCGGGCGGAATTGCAGACGGCCGCCGGCCGCCTGCACTGTGGCGCGCAGATCGTCGTAGGTCATGCCCCAGGCGTGGGTTCGGGTTATGGCCAGCGTTCCCTCAAGGTCGAGGTCGCGGAGCCATGCGCTGTCCCACGTGCGGGGCGCGGTCTCCGGAGATGGATGCTGCGGAGGGAGATAAGCGTCCATATCCCATTCGTCCACAGTGAGTTGGAATGAGTGCCGCAACGGGCCGGGGCGATCGAGTCCGGAGAATTTGATGGAGCCTGTTATGGCGCTTTTATCCACGGTGAGTTGATGCAGCTCAATGTCCATTGCCACATCGTCAATGGCATAGGATGCGGCCAGTCCGGCCTGGTTCAGGGCGTAGGCAGCTTCCGTTGGAGGAGCTTGGATGCCGAACAGCGGCAGGGCCTTGCGGGGCACAAAGGCGGGAGCTATAAAAGATCCGGAATAGCGGCTTGGTTTTCCGGGCATAAAGGCGTTTTCAATGGTGAAGGAACCCTGGAAGCGAAGACCCGGCAGCGTGCCGTTGATGTCGCTGATGCTGAAAACATCCTGCTTCATATTGACCATACCTGTTCCAGTGCCCTGGAACTCCCAGTATTCTTCAGGAAAGACATGTGTGCCCGGTCCGTTGTAACTGAGCTTGAGGCGAGTTTTTTCCACTCCCAAGAAAGCGGGATCGCTGACGTTGATGAAGGCGGTTCCACGCAAGCTGCAATCACCGTTGACATTGTGCGCGTATTTTTTACCTCGCAGCGCGGTGGAGAACAAACCGGCGGGAGCGAGTTCCGTAAAAGAGGCCTCAAGCGTGTACGTGAGCGGCAATTTGCTTGCCGGCGCTTTGGCGTCGGCATTGGAAAATGCAAGCTTCGCCTTGCATCGGGAAAACCGGAAGTTTGGTTGAGGTGTCTGACCCAGCATTTTGGGGGGCGTGGTAAAGTCCAGGGCGCCTTTTGCGAGTTCCATTTCACCCTGCAAGCGCAGATTACGCCAGATAGCCTCGTTCGTAGCGCCGGTTGTGGAGGCCGTCACATGCAGAGAAACAACGCCCTGCATGTGCGGTGCGCCGAACAACAGACCGCTGAGCCGATCGGCATTGCCTTTCTGCAATGTGGTTTCGGTATAAAGCTCCCCGTTGTGGGTTTTCAAGGTCAGATGCGCCTGGCCATCGAGAAAGGAAGCGGCGTCAACTTTGGCCTCAAGCTGGCCCTGGGAGGCGGTTGCGTTGATCACAAGATCGCGCAGGTCGATACCGCGGGCTCTGCAATGCGCCGTTCGCATGGAAAGACGCAGATCCGGGAGTTGTTGCGGCCAGGAGAGCAGCCAGTCCGGGAGCGCTAGGGGCCCAGAGGGGGCGCTTTCTTTCGGGAGCAGGGTGTCCAGGTCAATATCGTTCCCACGCAAATCCAAGGAGAGTGACGGGTGGTCGCCCCACGACAGAGAGGCCTGACCTTCCAAGGATGCCCCCGGGGCTCGGAGTTCAAGGTGCGTGAGTGTCAGGTTTTCGACATCGGCACTCACTGTCGTTGTTGCCGCTACATTTTCCAGATACGAACATATGTCCGGCGCACTCTCTTCGCTTGGGACCGCCTCTGATGAACAGTCCAGCAATTGGAGGTTGCCTTGGATGGTGAAATCCCGGCTCAATAAGCGGGTTCCGGTAAAGGTTCCGCCAAGGTGCAGACCCGCGATGCTGAGGCTGCCCTGTTTGAGATGCACTCGCTCCTCAGCCAGGTTCACGTCGGCAATGCCGGAAAATCCCCCTTGGTACGGTGTGCCTTCATGCGTTGCTTTAAATTCGATGTTGAGTTCGGCGTCCTGAAGCAACATGTTGAAGGGATGCAGCGTAATGTGTGAAACACCGTGTACGGAAATCATGGCGCCTGAATGACGCGATGCGCTGGCAATCCGGCAGGAAGCGTAATAACCGAATTGCGAGCCGGGATCCGTGCGAAGTTGAAATTCATCAAGGTCAATGACTTCGCCGGTCATTTCATCGTGGAATACCACGCGCCCCTCTCCCAGGACCAATCCTTGCCAGTCAAAGGGGCGCACAGGCAGGGCGTGCTTGCCGTGTCGCAGTTGCAGGTCAGGCCTGGAATCCGCATCGGAGCCAAAACGAGCCAGCAGGTCGTCCCAGTTGTTGCGGCCGTCTCGAGCGCGCTGGAGCAGAATGTGGGGAGCCAGTATTTCAATCCGGTCCAATTCCACTTCCTGCCGCAACAGCAACGGGAGCAACCGCACTCTCACGCGCGCCTGTCGTACTGTCAAGAAAGGGGCGGGACCAAAGCCCTGGGGCTGCTCCATGCGCAGATCCATAATGCGTACGCCCAGCCATGGAAAGAACTCGAGGCTTTGCTTACCTAAAATATGCACCTTGCGGCCAGTGCGTTTCGATATCCAGCCGCTTAAATCGATATCCAGGTCATTGGGGTCGATAAGCACTAGGCTCAGGGCAATCACCGTGACCATCGTCATGATACAAAGGCTTGCAATGATGAAGAGTTTTCTAAACATCAGGCGTTTTCCCTTGTAACCGTCCGGCGGAGAGTAATCTGATGGGCGCTTCAAACATGACAACAATGCGTATGACAAGACAAAATGATTGTAAGCTGGAGGCCTGCGTTATAGTCAACAATTGCTGGTGTAGCAGGATGGAGATAATTATATGTATACTTAAAAACAACGCCAATGCCAGCCGGCCCCAATTGCGTCCGGTCAGCAACTGCCCCGCGCCGGGGGCGAACCATCCCAGAATGAAAAGTCCGCCCGCCTTGGCCTCGGTCGTGCCGTACCAGGGCACTTTCGTGTCGTTTTCGAATACGTACTCCATGCTATCGCATTGTTGGGCCCGTTGTTGCGCCCGTTGTTGCGCAAGAAGGAGTACCGCATCCGCTATTGCCAGCATTTTTACGCACATGAGCAAAACGGCGGGCACCGAGGATTCCATGATGAAGAACAGGGAATGGAGTTTGTGCGCCACGGTGAGGGGCTGGGCGGCAAGGTTCGGATCTTCAAGCAGGGCGCCAATGCCGCGTCCCAGTTTGGCATAGACTGGGCCCATGAGTGTGAGGCCGCAAAGATTGAGCAATATAAGAAGCAGGCCGAAGACTGTTTTTCCGGCGTATGCCTGTCCCGCCCCAGGACAGAGCCAGGATATGAGCGCTCCCCAGGCGATTGAATCTTGGGGGGGCAGGCCATGGGTGATTCGAGCGGCGCGCATGCAACGCACGGCGTTGAAGATTCCCCAAAACCAGGCCGCTAGCATGCACAAAAGTGAGATTCCCAGGAGCTGTACAGGTTCCAGGGATACGCCCCGCAAATCAAGCAACGGCTCTACGATCAGCCAGCTCAGGCGGCAAAACCAGGCGAGGAACCCGAGGAAAAAGCCGCAGGTCAGCACCCCTTGCAGTCTGGCTCCGGCGATCCATTCGCCCAGCCCCGGAAGAGCCGCGGCATAGAGCAATGCCCTGTGCGCGCTCAGGCGATCTCTGTTCCCGCGTGTCGTCATTGTGGTCTATGGTGGAAATGATTTTCCTTGTTGTTCAGAAAAGCCATGGTAATATGGTAATAATGCGAGCGGAAAACAAACAGTCCGCTCCCGCGGCATTCGCCGCTGGCCCCGCAATGGCGTGGCCTTACATACTAACTCAGTGCAAGAAAGTTACTGAGTAATATATCCTGAGATACACGCTTTTACGCCGGTGTCCAGCCCCGGCGCGGACCTGTAGACAAAGTAAGGCCTTTTTTCCGATGCATTGACCGGGCGTCGGTAGTGCTTATTGTAGCATAATGTGAGAATAATAAAAAATGTGGAGGGACTATGGACAAGTGGGAATGCCCCTGCGGTTATGTGTATGATCCGGCCGAAGGCGACGCCGAACGCAATATTCCTGTAGGCACTGCCTTTGAAGATTTGCCCGAAGATTGGGTCTGCCCGGTTTGTGGTGCTGAAAAGGAGTACTTTGAAAAGGTTTAGGCCGGTTTTCTGGTTAAAGGCGGGGGAATTTTCTTTTGAAGCAAGATTTTTCTCCCGCCTTTTTTTTCAAGCGTGAACCGGGAGTTATTGCAGCGGTAAATCCATATTTTCCACAACACGATTTTCTTTTCGGGAAACATCCCCTTTGATTACGTAGCTGAGGGCATCCTCCAGCCGGCGGCCGGTTACGTTGCCCGCAAGGCGCAACACTTCCATACCGGCGCGTAGAAACAGATACGTGGGAAAACAAGCGATGTTGTATCTGATGCGTTCCAGGTCGCAATATCCTCCAGGAAGAACGAATATCGGCAACATGCCCGCATGACGCCCCATGATGTATTTGAGTGCGGCCATTTGCGACTGCAGGGGGCCATTGCGGCTTACAAAAACGACAAGCACCAATCCCGGCTGCATCCGTAAATAGTTCTCCAAATCCTTATAGGTGGAGAAAGGTACGTGATCTTGTTCATTCATTCTGTGAAGCCTCCCCCCATCTGTCTGAAAAAAAACAGGGCCATCTCATCTTGTTGCTTTCTGTACTATAGTGGAGTGCGCTATTCTTGTTGCTGCAATTTCGCGAGCATACGTAACGCGGGAGGATAATTTTCCTGGATTTCCAATGAAAATTTGAACATTTTGACTGCATTATTTCGTTGGCCAATATTCATATACGCCAGTCCGATATTATAGGCAACCGCAGGCGACTGGCGCAGGACCTCTCTATCCACTTCAAGAGCTTTTACAAAAGATTGTACGGCCTTGCGGTATTGCTTACCCACGGCATAGGCAACGCCGATGTTGTAATAGAGACCACCGTCATCCGGAGCCACGGTGAGCGCCTTTTCATAGTTGCGGATGGCTTCTTCCCAAAGGCCTTGCTGCCGCAAAAGGATGCCGCGTTCGTTGAACATCCACAGATCGTTTTTGCTGAGGCTCTCTCCGCGCGTTTCAATGGCCTCGTTCATGTACTGCACAGCGAGTTCCTTGTCTTTTTCCACCAAGGTCTTGGCTATGCGCATGAGTGAATCGCTGACCATTTCATTGGCCACGCGCTTCACCAGTTTCGTGGCGTTCTGAAAGTGTTGGTTTGCGGCTTCCATGTCATCCAGTTCAAGATAGGTTTCGCCAATCTCTATCTTGCGTTCGTAATTGAGCGGAGAAAGCTTTTCCAGTTTGTTAAGATAGTTGAGTTTCTCCGCCTTATCTCCCGTCTTGTCGCAAAGCTGCACGAGGCGTTGCAGCGGCTTCACGTAGAGCCGCTCGCTTTTGGCGGCATTGAAATAGTGCTCTTTGGCATCCTCGTAATTCTCCCGTTTCATGGCCATGTCGCCCAGGAGGATGTGCCCGGCCAGGCTGTCCGGTTTCAGTTCAAAGATGCGTTCGGCAATGCGTTCGGCACTGTCCAGCTCATTTTGTTCCAACAGTTCATGAGCGCGATCGAACAGCACGCTCAGTTCGTTGTTCGGTTTGATGACAAAGGCCATTTTTTCGATCAGGGCGTTTGCCGAGATAGGTTTGATTATCAGGCTGTCGGCACCGACCTCGAAGATCAGGACGATTTCTTCGCGTTGGATTTCTTCGCTTGTGACGATCACCCGCACCTTTTCCGCATAAAATTCTTTACATATCTTCAGTGTCTTGATGTAGGATTGCAGGCCGATTTTCCGTTCAAGAAAGAGAACCCTGGGGACTTTAATTTTATCGGCGGCGTTGCTTATCTCCGTCACTGCGGAGTTGTACGATTCCGTTTCATGAAGAAAGGCTCGAAAGTCGATACCGACCTGTTCGAGTGCGTAACGCAGGGCTTTGATGAATCCCGTGTCGCTGGAGCAGACAATGAACGTTCCGCCGGCGTTGCAGTAATCGACGACAATGCGGTCGAACATTTTAAGTTTGCGATCCGCTTTGATGCGTTTGGCGTATTGCATCAAGCCTCCCCTTCAGGTTTTTGTTCCCCGTTGTTGTGGGGTGTCGCGCGGGAAACCGATGCGAGTTTGTTTTTTTGCTCCTGGATACGGGCCATGAGGTCTCCGTCGATCTCATCGAGTATGGATGGTTCGCTTTGAGGCACAAACACTTTGAGTTTTTGCAAGCCTTGCTTGAGGGCGGCGTCCTTTGCCGGCGAAAGGTCTGCCGCACCCAAGGCGCGGCCCGCCAGTGTTTCGAGCGTTTCCAGCTTTTCGTCCAGAACCATGCCGGGGCGCAACTCGTCCAGGGGCAGGCTGGCTCTGGCATAGCCCTCCCTTTCTCCCAGCAGGGGGTCCATGAGTGCGAGGATCTCAGGATCATACCAGCCAAGGCGATTGCGCATGGTTGTAAGAGCCTTTTTGCGCGTGTATCCTTGCTGTTGCAGGGCATCGAAATCCAAGGCCGCTTTAAGTATGCGCGCTCCCAGAGGGATATCTTTTCCGGCGACGGCAATGTCTGGTGAGCCTGAGCCGTCGAAATGTTTCTCTTGAAAGGAAATGATCGAGGCGATTTCCTCCAGTCGAGGAATGTTGGCCAAAAGGTCTCTTCCCAGTTTCGGGTGCTGGGAAAACAGGTCTTCCTGCTCAACATCCATGGCCAGGCCCTGGATTTTCATTGCGAGTAATTGTTCGGGCAAAATCAGGAATCCCAACTGGGAGAGCATGACCGCCAATTCCATGCGCCAATGATCGCTCATATCGGACGCGCGCGCCAAATCCACCACCAATCGTTTAATCCGCGCGCAACGTTGATGGGCGGTGGCGTTGGCCATGGCCAGCAGGTCGGTGAGCACTTTGATCACGCCCTTGAGCGTTCCACGGATAAATTCCTTTTCGGCGGTGATCAGGCGGTATTGACGTACCCCAGCGGTGAGGGCCTCCAGCATTTCCTGTTCAGGGCAGGGTTTGGCAAGAAAGCGGAACACGTGTCCATGGTTCACGGCGGACATGGCGGAGGCAATATCGGCATAGCCCGTGAGCATAATGCGCACCGTGTCCGGGAAACGGCCTTTGATCTGCGTAAAAAAGGCTATGCCGTCCATGCCGGGCATGCGCAAGTCCGAAACAACCACGGCAAACGGGCCTTGTTCCGCTATGGCGGCCAAGCCATCCACCGGTCCTTGGGCCACATGGACCTGGAACGTTTTGCGGAAGGTCCGTTTATACGCCGCAAGCACTTGGACGTCATCATCCACAAAAAGAATTTTCGTTTCTGCATCAGCCATGGAGAACTCGTTGGTTATTGCGTGTGGTTTGTTTCCAATGTCGGCCCCCGGTTATGGCCCACGCGGCATGGGTGTGGTTACAGAATGCGGATAATACCGGAAAAAAAGTTGTAAGCCAACAGAAACACGTTAGAATATCTAGCGAATTTCACAGGTGGAGTGCCGCGGCAGCAAAATCCGGAATCTGGCGCCCCCTTTGGCTGGGGTATCCACCGTAATTGTGCCGCCGTGTTGTCCCACAATGATGGAATGAGCAATTGCCAATCCTTGTCCACTCCCTTTGCCAACGTCTTTTGTTGTGAAAAAGGGATCGAATATTTTATCCCGCAGTGATTCGGGCACCCCCGGGCCGCTGTCCTGGACGCTGACTATCACATGGTCAGCGTCGCTGCTGGTGGATACTTCGATGCTGGCGCGTTTGCCGTGTGCCGTTGACGCTGCCTCTTCGTTGGCTTGGGCCGCGTTGAGCAGGACGTTGAGCAATACCTGGCCCAGTTCGCCCCCCCATGCCGGAACGAGGGGCAAATCTTTTTCAAGATCCAAAACGACTTTGGAGTGGTGTTTCCATTCGTTTGTCCCGACAGTCACGGCGTTGCGGATAATGCTGTTCACATCGACCAGATCCATGGGGAGTCCCGCCATGCGGCCGGGGTGGGAGAGTTGCTTCATCGCCTGTACGATGGCGGCGATCTGTTCGATGCCTTTGCTGGAATTATCCAAAGCCAAAGGAATTTCGTGCAAAAGATAATCCAGATCCATGTTTTTTTCCATCATCGCCAAAGACGCCGCCGCATGTTTATGATCCAAGCTTTCGGTGGCTTCATATAATCCGAAGCGTAACTCGCGATATTTTAGCACAAGTTTCGCGATGTCGGAAAACGCATCTTGTAAAAATTTAATATTGAAACCTATATAATGAATAGGCGTATTTATCTCGTGCGCCATTCCGGCAGCCAGGCGGCCGATGGATTGCATCTTCTGCTCGTGGGCCTGCCGGAGTTCCTGGGTTCTGGCGCTGGTGATGTCGCGGGCCAGCAACAAGACGCTGCCGCCTTGCACAGGGTAAAACGTGAGACCGAGCAGGCCGTCATCGCCTTTGGGGCGCACATAATGCAGATCGTCAAGGCGTTGCGGTTCTGAACTGTTGCGGCAGGCGGCCAGGATGTCGCGGACTTGCCTCTTGTTCCAGGTGATATCCAAGGTGTCCAGGGAGTGGCCTAGGGTGGCGGATTGCTTAAATCCGAAAGCTTGTTGAGCGCTTTCGTTCCAATGCGTGATGCGGTTGTTTTCGTCCACAAGAACGAGAATGGCCGTGATGGCGGAAAGAATGGCGGCCATGTCGCGATGCGCTTGTTCTAAGGCCTGTTCAGCGGTTTTGCGCGCGGTATCGTTTCGCGCCACTCCAAGAATGCCTTTGAAATTTCCCGTGCTGTCGTACAAAGGCGTGGTCACGGTCTCCGCCCAGATCACGGAACCGTCCTTGCAACGTAATTGCTGGTTCCATGTTTTCGTATGCTTCTGGCTCTCTCCCTTTTTCGGGTTTCTGCGTTCATTCATGGCTTGGACAATACCCGAATGGGAAGCTTCATGCAGTATGTCGAAAAGGGACATGCCCAGCGCCTCCTCCGGGGTATAGCCGATGAGACGTTCAACTGCCGGGCTGATATACGTATAATGAAAGTGTTCGTCGGTAGTGAAGATGACATCGGCCGAGTGTTCGGCCAGCAGGCGGTATTTGCGTTCACTCTCCTCCAATCTGCCAACGGGTTGTTTAGTGTACCGGAGGCGTTTTGCGGCTCTTGTTAAGCGAGGGGGCTGAACATGCGTATCCGGTACCGCGCCTTCTTGGGATCTATGCGGAGCGGAAACGGTTCTTTTGAGCCCACGAGTTTTTCCAAAAGAGGAGGCTGTGGCCCGTACCGGGCAACGGCGCCGTTTTTGCGCTCGGCGTTTTGAAATGGAATGCATGGAACTCTCCCCATCCGGCAATTGAAAGTACCTTTGGTGATAATACGCTTTTTGGAAATAGTGTGAAACCATCGAGTTCAGAGTGCGACTACGCGGCCGAGATCGTCATCGAGGGGTGGAAAGGGGCTTTCCAGCGGGAATCCTGGCGCCGTTGTACCAGTCCATAGGGCGTATAAGGGCTGTTTCTTGGTTTTTCAGGCGAAAAAAGTCCCCACTTTTGGCTGCAAAAGCGGGGACTCTACGCGCATGTCAATGGCTGTTCAATGATCAGACGCATTCCGTGAGTGTCAGAGCGCTGAATTTCGATTTGATGGATTCAACGCAACGTTCGTATTCTTCCACAAGACTATCCATGAGTTCACGCACTGAGACGATGCGTTCGATACGATAAGCGTTGCTCCCTGCGAAATTCAACGCGCTGGCCATGATGCCGTGTTTTGCGTTGACCAGTGCGCGAGTGATGCAATAGGGCGCCTTTTTGCTGTCGCAACCTTTCAGACAATGGAAGGGGCATCCGAACGGCTTTTTTTGCCCCTGTGAGACCTCGTCGAGAAATTGATTGCGCAGGGCGCGCCCCGGCAGTCCCACAGGGCTCTGGACGATGACCAAATCATCCTTTTTCGCATTGACGTAGGATTGCTTGAAGTTTGGGTGCGCATCGCATTCATGGGTGGCGACGAAGCGGGTGCCCATTTGCACTCCTGCCGCCCCCAGATTGAGATATTTATGGATATCTTCACCCGTATAAACGCCGCCTGCGGCGATGACGGGAATATCTTTGCCCGCGGACAGGGCGAAAGGGCGAACGGCTTCGACTACTGCGGGAACAGTGCGTTCCAGACTGCAGGTGTCGGTGTCCAGCTCTTCGGGCTTATAGCCGAGATGCCCCCCGGCCATGGGGCCTTCGACCACTATGGCGTCGGGAACCCTGTCATGACGAGAAAGCCAACGTTTGCAGATGATGCTCGCGGCGCGCACCGAGGACACGATAGGAGCGAGCAGGGGCGTATTCTCCCCTTTGCCGACAAATTTGGGTAATTCCAGAGGCAGTCCGGCGCCTGAAAAAATGACGTCCACACCTTCTTCCACGGCAACGGCGACCATCTGGGCATAGTTGGTCAGGGCTGTCATGATGTTGACGCCGAAAATGCCGTCGGTTTTTTCCCGGGTAAGGTTGATCTGTTTGCGAAAGGCGCGTGAATTGGCCTCTACATAGTTTTTGCCGAAATCAGGTTCGTCACACCCGATGCCCGCAGTGGCAATGACGCCGATGCCTCCGGCATTTGCCACGGCTGCGGCCAGTCCTGAAAGGGAGATGCCGATGCCCATTCCTCCCTGGATGATAGGCAAAGAGGCTTTGAGGTTTCCTATGGTAAGACTTGGTAATGACATAGTGTGGTTCCTCTTGCGGGCAACACGTCGAACTACATGGCAGCATACCACAATGACGTGTACCGCGGTGTAATAAATAGGAAAGTGTGACCATGGTACAGGCGGGTAGCGGGAAGGTCAGCTTCGCTCTTAACCTGCCGTTGTTTTTTTGTAATTAATGGGAGCGGAAAAATACTGCCCGTTCCCGCGGCATTCGCCGCAAGCCCCGCCACTGGCGTGACCTTGATTATAACCCACTGCGGAAATTTATAAAAAAATACCGCACCGAGTATAATTTTACGGGTTTGTATGCCACGCTGGGGGATCAAGCATGTCTTTGCCCTGGACTTGGTAGCCTATTTCACTATGGATCGCAAAAGATAATCCTACGTTGCCGAATATTTCCGCGGAATGATCCCCTTGGTTAACATTCTGAAAAAATGAAGAAGTTTTATCCCATCATGCCTGCGGGGCTTGGTTCTTCCGAATCATTGCAGAATTGTAACGAAAGAGGGAGCATCTCCGCAAGGCCGGAGTGAATCCATGGAGAGGGGCTTGGTGTCGCAACGTGAGGTCTGACATGGGGCACAAGGTCTGCTCCGGCAGTGAGGGGCTTTCACTTCGTGTTCCCCCTGCTCGTGAGCAACTAACGAAAATGGAAGGAGAGGGGAGGGGGAGGATTACACGGGGGTCTTGACCTGGAATGATCAATAATCATTTTAAGAAGATCCTCATCAGAGACCCGGGAATCCTAAAAGTTGAAACAAATTTATTATTTAAAATGAATAGGTTGTAATGCATGTTTCATTTTTTTTTCAAGAGCCCCCCTTGCCATCATGAAAATGATGCGTATATTTCGCTCTCGGATTTGTGCTAGCACTCTCTGTGTGTGAGTGCTAACAATTTTAAAATAAAACGTACCCTGAAACGGGAGGAACCATGAAACTGAAACCGTTGCATGATCGCGTACTGTTGAAGCGGCTTGAGGAAGAGGACGTCACCAAAGGTGGCATCATTATCCCTGACAGCGCCAAAGAAAAACCCATCAAGGGTTCCGTTGTTGCTGTGGGTCCGGGTAAAGCGGGAGATGACGGCAAGGTGCAGCCTTTGAACGTGAAAGAGGGCGACACGGTATTGTATTCCAAATATGCCGGCACCGAAATCAAGGTCGATGGCGTTGAACACCTTGTGTTGCGTGAAGACGACATCCTGGCCATCATTGAAGATTAATTATTTCCGCCAATAAAAGCAAAAGCCGATATACAGGAGGACTCACCTCATGGCTGCTAAAGAAATTCTTTTCGACGCCAAAGGCCGCGAGCGCTTGAAACGCGGCGTAGACAAACTTGCCAACGCTGTAAAAGTGACTCTTGGACCCAAGGGCCGCAATGTCGTTATCGATAAAAGCTTTGGTTCCCCCATCATCACGAAAGACGGTGTGACCGTTGCCAAAGAGATCGAGCTGGAAGACAAGTTCGAGAACATGGGCGCTCAGATGGTCAAGGAAGTTGCCTCCAAGACTTCCGACGTTGCCGGTGACGGCACCACCACCGCCACTATTCTTGCGCAGTCCGTTTTCAACGAAGGCGTGAAGCTGGTTGCAGCGGGACGCAATCCCATGGCGATCAAACGCGGCATCGACAAAGCCGTTGAGGCCATGGTTGCCGAACTTTCCAATATCACGAAACCTACCCGCGACCAGAAGGAAATCGCCCAGGTGGGCACCATTTCCGCCAACAACGACGCCACCATCGGCAACATCATCGCCGAAGCCATGAATAAGGTGGGCAAAGAGGGCGTTATCACCGTGGAAGAGGCCAAAGGCCTTGAGACCACCCTGGACGTGGTTGAAGGCATGCAGTTCGATCGCGGCTACCTCTCCCCCTACTTTGTGACCGATCCTGAAAAGATGGTTTGCGAGATGGATGAGCCCCTCATCCTGATCAACGAAAAGAAAGTTTCCAATATGAAGGAACTGCTGCCCGTGCTGGAGCAGGTCGCCAAAATGGGACGCCCCTTGGTGATTATCGCCGAAGACGTGGAAGGCGAGGCTCTGGCCACCCTAGTGGTGAACAAACTGCGCGGCACCCTGCAGGTCGTGGCTGTGAAGGCCCCCGGCTTTGGCGATCGCCGCAAGGCCATGCTGCAGGATATCGCCATTCTCACCGGCGGCACTTGTGTTTCCGAAGACCTGGGCATCAAGCTTGAGAATTTGACCGCCAAGGATCTGGGCAGCGCCAAGCGCATCGTCATTGACAAGGAAAACACCACCATCGTCGACGGCGCTGGTTCCGGTGAAGACATCAAGGCCCGTGTGAAGCAGATCCGCGCTCAGATCGACGAAACCACCAGCGACTACGACCGTGAAAAGCTGCAGGAGCGTTTGGCCAAAATCGTTGGCGGCGTTGCGGTGATCAATGTCGGCGCTGCTACCGAGACTGAGATGAAGGAGAAAAAGGCCCGCGTGGAAGACGCCCTGAACGCTACGCGCGCAGCCGTGGAAGAAGGCATCGTGCCTGGCGGCGGCGTTACTCTGGTGCGTGCGGCCGCGGTGCTCGACAAGCTGGTAGGCAGCGACGACGATGAAGTGGCGGGCATCAGCCTGGTGCGCCGCGCCGCGGAAGAGCCCCTGCGTATGATTTCTGGAAACGCCGGTTTTGAGGGCGCCATTGTTCTGGAAAAGGTTCGCGGCGGTAAAGACGGTTTTGGCTTCAACGCCGCCACCGGTGAATATGAAGACCTGATCGCCGCCGGTGTCATCGATCCCAAAAAGGTGACCCGTATTGCCTTGCAGAATGCGGCCAGCGTGGCCGGTCTGTTGCTGACCACCGAGTGCTCCATCGCTGAAAAGCCTGAAGAAAAGAAAGATATGCCTCCCATGCCCGGCGGTGGTATGGGCGGTATGGGCGGTATGTACTAAATCGTCCGTCCTCGCTCCAGATAGATCTAAGAGACCGGGCTGCGTGTCAGCCCGGTCTTATTTTTTGGCTTGTCTTGTACAAGCGCATCCCGGAAATAAGAGGCTCTTGTTTCCGGGATGCGTATTTTTTAAAAGAGGTTACTCTGGGCTATAACAGCTCTGTTGATGACTCGATGTCCGGGAAGCCGCATCACGAGGTGCGTTATAGAATTTTCATAAATAAGTGCTTTTGCCTTTCAAAAAAAGCCGAACCAAGGATAATGAGCGCCAAGGCAAGGATGAATAGTGTAAAAAGATATGTAAAGTCTGGAATTTTATTGTTTAAATAAATATCACGATAGGCAGTGTTGAAGAAAACGAGAGGATTACAGATGAATAGTTGTTTTGACCACAAAGGGAGTTTGTGGCTATCCATTACCAGTGACGGCGGATAAAAGACAGCCGAAACATACATTAACAATCTAAATACGGGGGAGAGGATTTTGTGAAAATCAGGGAAGTAAATATTGAGTATTGCGAAAAAGAATCCTAATCCTTGTATCAATAGTAATTGTACAAGCAAGATTGAAGGAAGAATGGGGAGCAATGTGAAGTTTATTTTGGGTGAGATGAATGCTAAAATCAAAAATCCAATGAGCATAAAAAAAGCATTGATAAGTATTGGAGCTGTAATAAACAGGGAACATGGAAGATTTGTTTTTTCAATAAAGACCTTGGATCGAGAAAGAGATGTCGTCACATGAGATAGTGATTTTGTGGTAAATTGTAATGATAATATTCCCAGAAGAAGAAATATATGGTAATGCTCAGTCCCTCTGTGAAAAATGTAGACGAAGACGATATAGAAGACTGCCATGGTGAGAAGAGGGTCCAGGATAAGCCAAAGATATCCCAAGTACGTGTCAGTTATCGTAGTTTTTGTTTCAATCCACACTTGTAAGAGAAGAATGCGGTAATGTGTAAAACAATCAATAAACCATTGCATGATGATTAACCCGGTTAGAAATTATGATTATGCAGCAACTTCGCAACGGTCACGAAGAAACGCTCTCGCCTGATAACTTGCCGGATAACTGGGTGTGTTCGTTATCGAACTGCAGTACATGCCGGGGCGTTCCAAAGTGAAGTGGCAACTCGACTAGCATAGAATTTTATAAATTAAAAATTCCATAAGGTAAGCTAATTACTAAAAGGCAAGCCCGGGGAAAGAAACCATTAGCCAGCCGAGAATTCCACAGTGCAAAAGATGCTGGCTATGCAAGACTGAATCGATTAATTAACCGTATTTATTAGATAACGTTATCGGACATTGCCAAAGGGGGCTATTGCTACACTCCCTTCTCTTCTGCGACAATAGCCCGAAGCGGCGCACAGGAGCAACATCCTTCGCCAAATTGACGATAACTATCTGTAATTATGTAATTTTTAAATTTTAACGCTGTAATGGAGTTTTCATCCGCAGCTCAGCCGCCTGGCGTTCTGATAACTCATCAACCACCGCGATGAATCAGGATAAGAAATGCAAATGCCGCACGCCGTTGTACACCGGTAACTGAATGCGTTGAGAGGAGGTTTGATGACTTGGAAGAAGGTTGTTCGCGATGTCGTTCTTGTGTTGTTGATCACCGCCGTTTTTGCTGCGGGGGGTAATATGCTTCTCAATGCATATTTCATTGCAGCAACTCGTAAGGCGAAGGAGGTGGCGTCAACCAGGGGGGTATATCGATACCGCGTGGAAAATTATGACGGCGTTCCCTGGGCGAAGCAGTTTTTCGCGGAATACGACAGCTTGAAAACGCACTTTAAATCATACGTTTGTTACAGGAGAAATCCTTTTTCGGGCCAAACGATACACATCGACAAACAAGGATATCGTTACGATCCGGAAGCCAAGCCTTGTTCCGCGAAAAAAGAGGAGGTGTGGTTTTTCGGAGGCTCCACCACCTGGGGAGTAGGCGTGAGAGACGCCCTGACCATGCCGCTTTACTTCCAGAAAATGAATCCAAAGTATTGTGTCCGGAATCTTGGGGAGACGGCGTATAGAAGCAGGCAGGAGCTTGCCTTGTTGATAAATTTGCTTTTTACGGAAAAAAGAAAGCCAGCCGTCGTCGTATTCTATGATGGAGTCAATGACTGCTATTACAGCGTTAAAAATAGAGCGGTCAATATGTCTACACCCTATGAGCGGATTTTCAACAAAAGACTTGAAGAGTCAGATAAATATAAAAATATTGAGGAGATGGATAATTATTGGGCTTTGGTTCGTGACATTGCTCTGCAAGGTGCCAAGTATCTTTTTACGGATGGGTTTCTTGCCTTGTGGCAGAAAATGCGTCTGGGGGCTCATGTCGTTGAGGATGAAGACCTCGCTGCCGAAAAGACACGGACGTTGAAGGACATTTTTGAAGAATGCCAGCTTCCTGAAAGAGAACGAAAATTGATCCGGTTGGGCGTCAACGAACAACTCTATGTTTACAATCTTGCATATGAACTCTGCAAAAAACATGGCATTCGGTTGGTGGTATTACTCCAACCCAATGCTTGGATAGGAAATCCAAAGCGGGATCACATCATTCAAGATTTATCCGCACGACCTGAGTGTCTGGCCGAGGTCTACAGGCAGTATTATGCGGCATTAAGGGAAAAGGCGGCAACACTCCCTTATTTTTATGATATTTCAAATGCTTTTGATTCCGATGAGGCCATCTTGATCGATATGTGCCATACTTCGGCAAATGGAAACAAGATTATCGCCTCAGAAGTATCTAAAATAATTAATAAAACTGAGCGCGTCAAAGATAAAATGTGATAGATATGGTCTCTGATTCGGCTTCAACAGAGTGTGCCCTTGCCGCTCCGTGGAAGAGTGCGAAAGGCGAAGCCTCATAAGGAATAGCTATATAGTGGCGGTTCTATGGGGCGGTTCGGTGATGAAAAAAACTTGGTATATTCCCTGCTGACCAGCTTGCCTTTGTCATCCATGACGATTCTACCTTGATGCAGCCAGATGGCTCTTGTGCATAAGGTGGTGATAATATCGGGCTGGTGCGAGATGACCAGCAACGTACTTGAAGAACGCATCATGCTGCGTATCTTGCCCCTGGCTTTTTGCCTGAATGAAATGTCTCCGGTCGTCATCACCTCGTCCAAAATGAGTATGTCGGGCTGAATCGTCATCGCGATTGAGAAGGTTAAGCGGGACTTCATTCCTGAAGAGTAGGTCCTGACGGGTTTGTCGATGAATTCGCCGAGTTCGGAAAATTCTATGATTTCCTGCTCATGCTCCTTGATGTACGACCAGGAGAGTCCGAGATAAATTCCGTTGATATAAATATTGTCTCTTCCAGTGAGATTGGGTTTGAATCCCGTACCCAATGAAAGCAGGTCTGACTTGCCCGTTATTTCCGCAAACCCCCAATCGGGAATGAGGGATTGGGATACCACACGGGCGAGTGTGCTTTTGCCTGATCCGTTTTTCCCCAGTATTCCAACCCGTTCTCCGGGTTTTATATGGATGGTGATATCCTTGAGCGCCCAAAACCGGGCTGCGGCATGTGGAGAGGATTTTCCTAGAAACGTTTTGGAGGAGTAATAGCTTAACCGGACATTTTCAAGATGGATGGAACCGACTTGCGGACCGGCAGGGTTCAGGTTGTCGTTTCCGTGAGGGGAATTGCTGCTGTATGTATGGAAAAACTTGTTGTTCGGCGGGAGATGTTGTTGCCAATGATTTGGGACTTGAGTGAAATTTCCCACCCCCGTGAACTGATGGGCGGTGCGTGGGAAAAACAACCTGCGAATAAAGGATTTTTTATCGGAATCAAAAAGCAGCAAGTGGGGCGGGACTTGCCTGGGCTGTATTTTCTCAAAATGTTGCGCCGAACAATATAGTATGTTGTTGTGAGCGGATATTGCGTTGATTTCATAACAACTCTTTGACCACCATGGAAAAAGGGCCGGTAACGTAAACTCTTTATCATCGCGGTCAATTTTATCAGCCTGTATATTGTGCAGCTTCAATTTTAATTTGTTGTCCTTTGTGTCATCGAAATAATATACTGTGTTTTTGCCAGCGAAATATGGTAATTGTGGTGATATTCCATCAGTGATTGATGATTTGCTCGTAAGATTGGCTAACGTTGTTTTTCCATTTTCCATGTTTGTCACTAAAGCAATTATATCGCCTTTTGTGTTTTTGGAGATGGAACCGATACGGTAGCTGTTGTCCTCTTGCTCTTGTGAGATAAGCAACTCCCGGGCAATTGCTCCAACCGTGATTCTTTGCTTTTCAACCAGGGCGTTATCGAAAATATAAAGTTCTTCCCCGGTGGAGGGGGCGAAGTAGACCAAGGCCCGTCTACTATCGATTGCGAGTTTCGGAGTATACCTACCTAC
Source organism: uncultured Desulfovibrionaceae bacterium (assembly GCA_964517355.1). Lineage (GTDB taxonomy): Bacteria > Desulfobacterota > Desulfovibrionia > Desulfovibrionales > Desulfovibrionaceae > CAZFCK01. Next base: position 44,043 of record CAZFCK010000001.1, read on the forward strand.
GGGAATATCGAGGTTTATCTGCTTACTGATATAAAATTTAGAATCGCTTTTGTTGAACGGACAGATATATATTGTATTGTCTTTTGCACAGTATATCGCATCATTTAAAATATCGATGGCTACAGGAGAGGTCAGTTCTTCCAGTGAATAGAATGCAGTGATTGAATCCCAAAGTTCAAGCTGCAGATCAAAAATACCTATTCCCCAAGTCTGGTTCCAAAAAGAGTACAGACTGATAATTATCTTATTCGATTGTTTGGTTTTTCGAAGTTTCATAAGTAAGTTGCGGTTACTGAGAACAAAAAGCTGAAAGCGTTTTGTTGCTCGATGTTACAGGATGCCCACACAATATTGAGTATCGCCCCCACATCACCAGATGAAGATTCTATGTATTTTTTGACCGGAATAAACTGTTAATCATAAAATTTCAGAATAAATATTGGCTAGCCTCATGAGACTAAACCGACTGATTGCCTCCTGCTGACATGATGCCGCAATGGGGCGGAAGATTTCCACCTTTTGCAGGGAAAGTATACGCTCAACAGCCTGCTCGATGTTGGGAGTGATCCAACTGGAGGGGTATATATCGTCCGCCCCTTCCCAAGGAACAATGATCGGAACGCCTCCCGCGGCGGCACATTCCGCAACAGCCAGATGGAATGATTCCCGGTCGCTTACGGAGAGCACGAAGCCGATTTTTCTATACCATTCAGGCATATCGTCTCCCCACCCATCAAAAATCACGGAATTTTTCAGCAGAAGATTGTTTTCGATGCGTGAGTATTGTTCCTGGTAGAACTGACGCTCCTCGCGCCGTTCGTCACTGAACATCCACGGATATTCAAACGGCTGCTTCCCCTTGACGTGCAAGACATAGCGTGAATCGTGCTGGAGCAGGCCCTCCAGGATATCCAGGGCCTTGTCAATACGTTTCAAATGAGGCGTCATGCCCACCAGGCCGATGTGAAAGGTATAATCACCAAATTTGGGAAGCATTAAAGCGTTCGTATCCACGCAGTTGGGAATAACTATGCATTTTTCCGGCGGAAGAGCGTATTCTTGTATCGCTTTTCGCCGCATATGCGGACCGACGAAAATGAACCGGTGCACTTTTGCAGCATCCACATTGTGGAGGTAGTCGAGATACAGTTCCTGGGCATGGATGCGTATGAAAAGTTTTTGAAAAGGCAGGATGTTATGCGAATACCACACGGCGTTTCCGAGCCCCCATTCACAAAAGACGACGTCCGCGAGATAGAGGCTTGTCAGACTGCGTTTTTCATCATGGATGTTGTGCCCCTTCCAATTGTCGTACGAGAGAAAATAATCGCGTTTCTTTAATTCAGGTACCAGGGGCTTGAAAAATTTCAGGTCGCTGCCCGCCACAAGGATGTGTTTCTGGGATAGGGACAGCCCGGGCACATGTGGAGCGGCTCCAGTGCAATGCGCCAGAGAGAACACGCGGCCGTTGTTGCGCTCGCTGCATATTGATTTATGCAACGCCGGAATGTCACGCAATTCCGTTGCGGGCAGCATGCAGGCATCTGTAATGAAGTCGTCCTGAAGACTGCTCAATAAACCATCGCACTTGCGGGTGGCGGGAGATGCGTCGTAATAACCGAGAATTGACTTGTCATGATAGCGTGTGGTGTGGAGCAGGTCTTCAGCATAGCTGGCGTGCAGTCCGTCTTTGTGGACGATAAGTACCCAGGATTCTTGCAAGGCGCTTTCCTTGATCGCATCCAGAGACGCGAAGCGATGGAGGGCAATGCCCGTATCCGCCCTATTCCGACAGTCGGGAGCGTCATGAGGCACATATATGGCGTATGGCCGTATGGTCTGGTTCGCCACCTCTTGCAGTTGTGTTTCGGTGGGATTGAGGAGCACAACGCAATAAGGGGGCAATTCTTCCATGGCGACGGCAAAACCCGCCGCACGCAGCATGAACGCGAATCTGTGCAGGTACAAGTGACTGCGCATGACGCGCCGTACACCTGAGAGGGTCATTGTTCTGCGTAACTGCGGGTCGTTCGTAAGGGTTGAAAAGGTGCTCCCGGCATGATCGCTCGTAAGCGGGACAGGAATCGAATCCTCGAACATTTCCTGAACACCGGTACTGGGGCTGCTGACAACCGCGCTGCCGCTGGCCAGAGCTTCGAAGACTCGCCGGGCGAACATGGTGGGGGAATGCGTCACCGAGTTGCAGTTGATGATGACGGGGTGCGCCTTATAGGCCTCCACCATTTCCGGGTAGGAAAGACCACCTTGAATAACACTCTCATATTGTTCTGGAAATTTGTAGGGAGAGTCCTCGATCAGATGCTGCCTGTCGTAAATGGTGAGCCCGTACTCAAGGGCGGCCGCGAGCAGCGTATCCGCGTGCTGTTTTCTATCCGGGAATCTTTCGCCATAATAGGTTCCGGCGAAAGAAATCGTATCGTTCAAGGGGCGGTCTTGCGGCGGAAGCAGGTTGTGTAAAGAATGCTCGGCAGCGAAAGGCAGCGCGTTTACCGTGGTGAAACGTCGGTTCGGAAGCTCAAGGTATTTGGGAACCGAATTCAAATCCGTGGTAAAAATATGATCGAAGAGGGTGGCGGTTGTTTTGAAGCGTTCGAAATGGACCGGATCTTCCTTGTTCCAGAAAATGGTCGGGATCCCATGTTTGTTGCAATATGCAAGGAGTTCCTTAAGGTCGGAGAACTCCTCATCGGAATAATAGCCGATTTTGCGATGCCAGGCTTTATCGCACCCTTCCCAGGCGGATTCCACAATAAGCACGTCAATGGTGTTGGCGGCGAAAACACGTTTCCAGTTGTCCGGAGTCACTGGCAGGGTTTTCAAGGACCCGGAAAAGCAACTCATTGAAAACGTATCCAGAATCACAGCGGCCGTAACTTCTTGAATTGTCACGACATCTTTTACTTCTTCCTGGCAATCCGCGTTGCTGCGCAACGCTTTTTCGTAGGCGGAAGTAATGGGCTCGCCGATATGCGTCCAACTGCGTTCGTTTTCAATGAAGCGGCGGGCGTTTTCGGCCAACGTGTTGCGTAGTTCCGGGTCCGCAATCAGTCTCCGCAAGGTATCGGCCAGGGACGCCACATTCCCCTGCTGGTAGAGCAGAGCGGTCGTTCCATCCCGAAAAAGGTTTCGGTGCGGGGAAATGTCCGATGCGACGAGAGTTTTTTGCATGGCCATTGCTTCACACGATTTCAGGGAAGGCACCAGCTCTGTAACGACGGCTGATCTTCGGCTGAGCACCATGATGTCGAGCAGGCTGTAATAGTCCTGGATGGAGTCGTGAGGAACCTGGCCGACAAAGCGGCAATGTTCTTCAATAGCCAGGGATGCGGCAAGCTGTTGCAGCTCTTGGAGGGCGGCGCCCGCGCCGACAACGACAAACGTGCAGTTGCGCCCCTCTTTTATGAGCAAGGCCAGCGCCTGCAGGACATCTTCGAGGTTTTCATAATGGGTCACGCTGCCCACATAGCCGGCTACCAGGGAGTCCTCATCGATATTAAGCGCTTGCATCAGGGCCGCATTGCGGGGGCGCGGCTGCATTCGAACCGGGTCGGCGCAGTTGGGAGCCAGGGATATCCGATCTTCCGGAACGCCCCATCCCATGAGGTGCTCTTTGAGTTCATCGCTGATCGCAATGACATGGTCGGCTTCCATGCAGACTAGGCGTTCCATGTTGTCGCGCAAGGCAAAACGATCGGAATGAATCCAGTCGGGTTCCTGGGCCACCTTGCTGTAGTGCCAAAGCCCGCGGACTTCATATACAAATGGAATGCCCAACATTCGTGCGGCGCATAAAACGGGGAGGGCGATGGTGTACGACGAAGCGCTGTGGAGCACGCTGGGATGTTCTTGCATGGCGTAGTGCATGACGATGCGCGAAGCGCTTTCCATGTAGGATTTCATGCCCATGTTGTTTATGTCCGCGCCTGACGCGATACGATAATCCACCTCGTCGTACAGTCTGTGGAAACGCCTGACGTTCATATAGGGGCAACGTTTCATATCCCAGGGATAGCCGGGGCGCGTATAGGCGCAGATGTCCCACTCGGTAGCGTGCAAGGCCTTGGCAACCCCATGGGAGCGAATTGAATAGCCATTGTTGTCGTAGGCGGCGCAGGAATGCAAAACCATCATGGCCTTGCGAGCTTGCGGGGTGTAAAGCGGATTGGGCTGTCTTTTGGGAATGTCGTAGCCGTTCGTGAACAAGAGATATCTTTCATGCAGTTGTTTAAGGAATTGGTCGCTGGAAATCTCTTGCGGCTGCAATTTTTTCAATACGGTTGCAGCCGGAGCTGTGATTTGACCTTTTCGGTAAAAATCCGCTTTAATGTCGGCCAGATTGATTTTACGGGCAATTTCTTGCGCCTCCGAAGGCAGATTCTTGTTGCGTCGGGAAAATTCGCGAAACAGTTTGAAAATCTCCAGCGGAAGACGCAGACTGCGTAAACCGGGACGCGGAAGCACAGCGTTTCTCACAGCGGACCCAAGACGGTAGGCGAGAGAATCAACTATTACCGCATGGGCTTCCGTCATGGCTTTATAGTTCGTCAGCAGCCTTTCATATGTCTTGTTGCGTTCATTTAACTGCCTTGTGAGTGCGACAACTTGATAGTTGTCCTCTTCAGCTTCGCCATGGCGTGACGGAGAAGCCGCTTTTTTTGAAAATTTGATTATCTCCTTGAGCTTGATATTGTAGTCTTGTTCAATGCTTTGTTGCTTAAGTACTAGGTTTTCCAGAATAGCGTCGGCATATTTTTCATATGATGCAACAGGCAGGGATTTGTTGTGTTGTCCGCTAGATGCCTTGCATAGTATTGCGGTATCGATGGTTTCCAGGCGATCGATCGAAAAGTGCTTGTTCAGCAAGGTGACAAGAGCGAAAAACCCGACAAAGGATTTGCTTTTGGAGGTATCGACGGTATGCCCCACAAGTAGCGTGCCGTCTGGGTCCAGCAGCGCGGCCACATACTCCAGCAATGCGTCCGGGGAGGGGGTGTAGCCGGCTAGTGCGTCATGCAGGATCACCGTATCGAAGCGCTCCCCTTTATAGGCATCAGGGAGGGGCGAGTGCTGTAAATGTAATTGAGTGGAATGGCTTGGGTAGGTTTGTTCGAAATAATCGAAACACAGCGCGTCGTTTTCATCCATTGCGCATGCGTAATAGGCATGGCCGTTGCGGAGAAAATCCAAGGCCCTTACGCCGCACTGGAAGCGTGCGTCAAAGATGCGGCCGCCCTTTGCCTGGGCGATATACCAATCATTAAGAGCATAGTCCTGAGGCGTTGGAAGCCTTTTCTCGGGTATGGATTGCGATTTGAGAAAGGCAATCAACTTGTCAAATTCCGTAACCATCTACAAGAACTCCACTATTCTTGAAAATTTATCACGCGACTTTTTGGCGGCCACACGCTCGCGCAACTGCGCCGTTGCCCCCGGAATGGTCGGCAATGAAACGGACGCGACGAGTTGGTTTTTTGAGTAAGGACACAATGTACAAGTCTTGCGACTTGTGCAATGACCTCGTGAGCACGTCAAGCAGTGTTTTGTTTTAATTCAATTCGTTTTTTTGGGGAAGGCTATCCGAAACATGCCATGCGCCGGTGTCAACCTGTGGGTAAACAATTTCGCATTGTAAATATTTATCACGCTATTCTACTATGTTACGTAAAATAAAAGACCGTTGGCTTGCCTGTGCTTGTAATGCAAATACACCGGCATGGCAAAAACTTTTATTGCTGCCCCCTATTTATGGGGTGCCGTCGTTGCATTTTTTATATTGTCTCAAAAAAGGCGAACTTGGCAATGCACGCAACATACTTTTGCATCACCCTTTTACTGCGAAAATGAACCGCTTGTACCGCAGGCGGTTGGACGAAATGCTGCAATTCAGTTCTTCCGGTTTTCCGGTGAAACCCTCCACCGCCGTCCGGGCGCCGTACAATGGGCGGGTTCTTTTCGCGCTCCATGTTTCGCTGCCACATGATCGCAACGGCTACGCCTTACGCTCGCAGGCTGTTTTGCAGGCCTTGCGAGATGCGGGAGTGGAGGCGGGCGCCGTGACAAGGCCCGGATATCCGTTGGATCAGCCGCGATTGCGGGGCAAAAGCATGGCTCTTGAGGAAACAGAGCTGGTTGGCGGGGTGACATACACGCGGGCCTTGTCGTGCGAGCCTTCCATGACCGGCCCGCCTTCCGAATACATCAACCATTATGCCGCACTCCTGATGCAGACCGCTCAACGCCGAGGGGCGAGCATACTGCATGCCGGGTCCAACTTCATGGATGGGCTCAGCGCGTGCATGGCTGCGGGAAAAGCCGGACTCTCCAGCATTTATGAAATGCGTGGATTATGGCACGAGACACGTGCCTTTCATGATCCAGGATATCACAGGACCGAGGAATACCGTTACTGCGCCCGCATGGAACTTACAGCCGCGCGTCATGCGGATGCAGTGGTCACGCTTTCCAAGGCCATGCGCGCATATTTGGTGGAGCAGGGCCTGGATACGGAAAAAATCGTGGTCGTGCCGAACGGCGTTGATGCCGCGAGGTTCGCCCCACGGCCTCAAGACGGGGCTCTCAAGGCCAAGCTCGGGTTGGAAGAAGGAGTGGTGGTCGCCGGTTTTTTCGGTTCCCTGGAAGAATATGAGGGGCTACACTTGGCCATCGACGCGGTGGAGAACATATCTGCTCGCGGCGTCCCCATCGCATTGCTCATCATCGGCACGGGGCAGGCTGAGTCGCGTTTGCGCGCCCATGCGCTGCAAAGCAAGGCAGCCAGACGGGTAATCTTTACGGGGCATGTGCCCTTCGCGGAAATATCGCGCTATTGCTCTTGCCTTGATTTTTTTGTGCTGCCGCGGTTGGAGCATAGGTTGACGCGGCTGGTGCCTCCCATCAAAATTTTGGAGCCCATGTGCATGGGCAAGGCCGTGATCGTCTCTGATCTGGAACCGCTTTTGGAATCCGTGCTACCTGATCGTACGGGCATGGTTTGCCGCAGTGGCGATCGTCAGTCCCTTGAGGAAGCGATGCACCTTCTCGCTTCCAACGCCTCCTTGAGGGAGGCTTTGGGCACAGCCGGCAGGTCCTGGGTGCTTGAACACCGTACATGGCCGCGGCTATGCGAGCGTTACCTTGACCTTTACGAACGTTTACCGCGAGTTCCCGCTACACAGTTATGAGTAAAACCATTGTATGGGGCGCAAATACCAGCTGGAACTCCTATTTCCAGGTGGGCGCCAATCATCTGGCGCGTCTTTTCGCCACACAAGGCTGGAAAGTCGCTTTCGTGTCAGGTCCCTTTGCCTGCAGCTCGTTGCTCAATCCCCGAAATTTCAACCACGCCATGAGGTTGTTTCGTGACGAAGCCCTATTCCGGGGGCAATGGGCCGGCAATCTCCCGGTGTTCAGCTTTTCGCCCCTGGCCATTGTGCGGCATGGAACGCGGATGTTGCCTGAGAGCGATTGGCTCTTGGAAAATTGGCACCGCTTCAGCCTGCCTCGTTTGGAAAGCGTGTTGAAAAGACAGGGATTCGCTACCCCGGATCTTCTTGTCATGGACAGCCCGGTACACAATGTCCTAGAACACGTGGTGCGCGCGAAACGGAGCGTGGTGCGCGTTACAGATCGGTTGAGCGGCTTCGCCAGCGTGACCCCCGCCATGTTGCGCAAGGAAAAGCAGATGGTGGCGAACGCGGATCACGTACTATGCACTTCCCGGGATTTGGCACGGACCTTGGGGCGCGATGACGTGCTTTATCTCCCCAACGGCGTCTGGTACGACCATTTTCAACCCCAACGCCCCTTGCCGGACGTATTGCGTTCGATTCCCGAACCCCGCGCCGTCTACCTCGGCGCCATTGATCACTGGTTCGACATGGAGTTGATGCGGCGTTGCGCCAGAGCCCACCCGAATATTTCCTTCATTCTGTGCGGCCCCTGCGATATAATGCCGGACAAGCCCGGTAATCTTCATCCCATTGGTCTGCTGCCCTATAACGAAGTGCCGGCCCTGCTGCAGCATTGCCGGATCGGATTGATTCCCTTTGCCGTGGAATCCAACAGGGAGTTGGTTGAAGATATCCATCCCTTGAAGCTTTATGAATATCTGGCCTGCGGACTCCCGGTCGTAGCCATGCGGTGGCGTGAGCTGGAAGCCATTCAAAGTCCCGCGTTGTTGTGCGGCAGCAGAGAGGAGTTCGTGGAGATGGTGGCGAAGGTTCTTGAAGAGCCGCCTGATAGTGCCGCTTACAAGGCGTTCGCTCTCGCCCAGGATTGGGGAGTGCGGCAGGAGACCTTGAAAAGACATGTGGGATTGGCTTGAGATCTCTTGGCTTTACCTGCGTAATCTGTCACAATGGAAAGGTTCTGATGACAACATCTTCATCTTCGCGGTAGTGGCGTCGTATGAACGCAATAGATAACCCTCAGGTCTATCTCTCTCGATGAAAAATGAATTTTACAGAAAAAGGCCTCGTATCGCCATACTGCACGACATGTTTTGCATGCGCGGGGGCGGTGAACGCCTGGTGTTGACGCTGGCCGCGGAAATGGCGGATACGCTATGTTTCGGTGCGCGCAACCTGACCAACAGCTTCGATCCCGCCGAATTTTGCAAAAACGTCAAAATGGTACACCTTGGGGCCAGCCGGCTTGTTTTCGGCATCCGTACGCTCCATATCATCTATGCCTTCAGTAAAAAGACGGCCTTTCTCAATGAGCATGATGTGGCCGTGTACAGCGGCATTTTCAGTCCTCTGGCCGTGCACAACGGCAGCAATGTGAAAAATGTTTTCTATTGCCATACGCCGCCGCGTTTCGTGTATGATCAGCGCAAATTTCTCCTGGCCACACAACACATCCTGCAACGCCCCATCATGAGCGGCTATATCAACTGGTACCGGCCCAAATACGAGGCGGCTGTACGCAAAATGGACATCATCATCGCCAACTCGCAGACAGTGCAGAGGCGCATCAAGCATTACTTGGGACTAGATTCGGTGGTGGTGAATCCGCCCTGCGACACCAATCGCTTCAAGTGGCTTGGCCAGGATGATTTCTATCTTTCCTCTGCGCGGTTGGAGCCGCTTAAGCGGGTGGAAGCCGTGGTGCGCGCGTTTTGCGATATGCCGGAAAAACGCCTGGTGGTCACTTCCGGCGGCACTGAGATGAAACGATTGCAGCGGATCGCCCGGGGAGCCGGAAACATCGTGTTCACGGGATGGGTCAACGACGACACGCTTTTTGAACTCATGGGGAAATGTATCGCCACGCTCTATATTCCCCGCGAGGAGGATTTCGGCATGTCGCCGGTTGAATCCATGTCTGCGGGAAAGCCGGTCATCGGCGTGGCGGAGGGTGGTCTTCAGGAAACGATACTACACGAGCAGACGGGCCTTTTATTGTCTCCGGACTTTGGCATAAGCGATATTCAGGACGCGGTGCGCTGGTTGCATCCGCAACGCGCACTTTCCATGCGTGAGGACTGCGAGCGGCGGGCTCAGGAGTTTTCCAGCGATAAGTTTTTGGAAAAGATGCGCAGCCACCTCGCGGGGTGAGGTGGCTGCACGTGTTACCTTTGCATCAGGTTTTCCCCTCGGACTGTTCCTGAACAAAAAACGCGATTGTAAATGGCACTACATGGACGCGAGGCATTTTTCCCACTCAGGGAGAGCGGGCCGGCCATCTGCAGTGGTCACGCCTTTGAGCCATTCACGGTATTTTTCGGGATTATTTTTCAACCAGTTGATACCGGCGTCCAAGGGTTTCTGGCTTTGGTCCTCATGCAGGGAGAGCATGATCTGGTTCATCATGGACACGGGAAAGGTGAGATTTTTCAGGAAGGCGGCGACATTGGGCATTTCTTTGTCAAACCCGGTACGGATATTGGTGTAGATTGTGGCCGTACCGTCGTTGTCACCAAACGTTTCGGCCGTGCTGCCTTCCAGATACTTCATGTCGATGCGCTCGTTCATGCTGTGGGGCGCCCAGCCCAGGAAAACAATCCAGTTCTTGTCTTTGGCGAATGACTGCACCTGCCCCAGCATGCCCGCTTCACTGGAAGGGAACAATTCGAATTTACCCAATCCGTACTTATCCTTATCGATCATGGATTGGATAATTTCATTGCCGTCGTTGCCTTCTTCGATACCGTAGATTTTCCATTCCAGCTTGTCGCCGTATTTGACGATATCCTCGAAATGTTTGAGCCCGCCTTCATAGACATAGGTGGGCACGGCCAGGGTGTATTTAGCGCCCGGCATGTTGACCATCAGCTGTTGCACCGTGCCTTCTTCAAAAAACTTATCCGCAATGGTTTTCATGGAAGGCATCCAGTTCCCCAAAAAGACGTCTGCCTCGTTCATGGCCATGGCCTGGTAGGCAATGGGAACCGAGACCAACGTGGCGGAAACATCATAGCCAAGGCATTCGAGCACGGCTTTGGCCAGTTCGGTTTTAATGGTTACACCAGTCCATCCGACATAGACGAACCGGACTTCCTTGGTGGCGGCCATGGCCGCGTTTCCAGCGAAAACAAAGGCCAGAACAAGGGACAAAGCGATAATGCATTTTTTCACACCTGACATGGCGACTCCTTGGTTCGGGTTGGGGGAAGACCGCGGGACGCACCGCATCCCGCGATCAGCCTTATCCGCGAATATGTAGGCATGGGAAAATCAGACGCCTTTGGCGCCGAACCATCCCATGGGTTGCGTGGCGTGGTTTTGGAATACGTGTTTCACTTCCTGGTATTCCTCGAGCCCCATACGGCCCAGTTCTCGTCCCAGGCCGGACTGTTTGTAGCCGCCCCATGGCGCCTGGGGAAAATAGATGTTGAAGTCGTTAATCCAGACCGTGCCGAAACGCAGCCCGTTGGAAACGCGGCTGATACGGTCGGGATCGCGGGTGAAGAAGCCGGCGGAGAGTCCGTAAATGGTGTTGTTGGCCCGCCGGACAGCCTCTTCTTCGTTTGAGAAACGCTCCACAGTGATCACGGGGCCGAATACTTCCTCTTGCACGATGCGCATGGTGTCGTCGCATTCAGTGAAGAGGGTGGGCAGATAGAAAAAGCCGTTACGTAGGGCAGGGTCGGATGGGCGCGATCCTCCGAGCGCGAGTTTCGCCCCTTCTTCCAGACCGATGGCGGTATAGCCTTCCACTTTGGCCAGGTGTTCCGCGGAAATGAGCGGCCCCATTTCCGTGCCGGAAGCCATACCGTCGCCCAGTTTTATGTGCGCCATGCGCGCGGCCAGAGCGTCTACAAAACGGTCATGGATTTCGTCCTGGAGCATGAGCCGCGTTCCTGCCGAGCAGATCTGCCCCGCGTGGAAAAACACCGCGTTGAGCGCCAGATCCACAGCCAGGTCGAGATCGGCGTCGGCAAAAACGATATTCGGATTTTTGCCTCCCAGTTCCAAAGCGACCTTTTTCACATTTTTGCTTGCAGCCTGCATGATTTTTTTGCCGGTGACAATGCCCCCGGTGAAAGAGATCAGGTCCACATCGGCGTTTTCCGCTAGTTCGGCGCCCACTGTTGCGCCGGGTCCCAGCACAAGATTGACCACGCCTTGCGGAAAGCCGACCTCTTCGGCCAACTCGGTTATCTTGATCGTGGTCAACGGGGTTATTTCGCTGGGCTTCATGACCATGGTGCACCCGGCCGCCAGCGCGGGCGCCATTTTCCAGGAGGCCTGGAGCAAGGGGTAGTTCCACGGGGATATCTGCCCGCATACGCCCACGGGTTCGCGTTTGAGCAAGCTGGACGTATCGGCTATGGGGGAGGAGATGATCTCGCCCTCGTCTTTGTCCGCGAGCCCGGCGTAATACCGGAAGATGTCCGCGATGCCGTCCATGTCCCAACGCGATTCCTCAACGGTTTTCCCTGTGTCCAGCGTTTCGAGTTGCGCCAGTTCTTCACGGTCGCGCTCCACCAGCCGGGCCAGCTCCATGAGCAATTTACCCCGCTCCTGGCCAGATGTGTGCGGCCATGGTCCCGCGTCAAAGGCTTTTCTTGCCGCGGCCACAGCGTCCTTGACGTCTTCGCTGTCACCTTTCGCAACCTGGGCCACGGGTTCTTGATTGAAGGGGTTGATGCTTTGCTCTGTGGCGCCGCTCCTGGCGTCCACCCAGGAACCATTGATGAACATTTTTTTGTGCAACATGAAATTTTTTCCTAATTATTTTGCGTGGCGGGAGAGTGTTTGTGGAATCCTGCACGGTCAGGCTGGAGGGGCGTATTGCCCAAAATCGCGTCCGCGGCTTTTTCGGCGATCATCATTACGGGGGAGTAGATGTTACCGTTGGTAATGTACGGCATAACCGAGGCGTCCACCACGCGGAGGCCGTCAATGCCGTGGACCTGCAGGTCCTTGTCCACAACGGCCGTATTGCCGTAGCCCATTTTGCAGGTACAGCTCGGGTGGTAGGCGCTTTCTCCTTCACTGGCCACGAAATTGAGAATTTCCTCGTCGCTTTGCACCTGCTCGCCGGGGGCGAGTTCCGGGCCGCGGAAGCGGTCAAAGGCCGGTTGGGTCATGATGCGCCGGGTCACGCGAATGGCGTCCACCCAATCCTTGCGCTCCTGGGGAGTGGAGAGATAATTGAACAAAATTTTTGGATATTCCGCCGGATTGGCCGAGGCGATTTTCACGTGGCCCCGTACGTCGGTGTTCATGGGGCCCACATGCACCTGATAGCCGTGGGTTCCCTGGGCCACTGAGCCGTCGTAACGGATGGCGATGGGCAGAAAGTGGTACTGCAGGTTGGGGTAGGGCGCCTGATCGTTGCTGCGGATGAAGCCGCCGGCCTCAAAGTGGTTGCTGGCGCCGGTGCCTGTCCTGCCGAAAAGCCATTGCAGGCCGATCTTGGGCTGATTGTACCACTTGAGCGCCGGAAAGAGGCTTACCGGTTCCTTGCAGGCATATTGCACATAGAGTTCCAGGTGGTCTTGCAGATTTTCCCCCACGCCGGGCAGGTCCCGCACCACGGGGATGCCCAGGGCTTTCAGTTCCTCGCCGTTGCCCACGCCGGAGAGTTGCAGCAGTTGCGGCGAGTTGATGGCGCCGCCGCAGCAGATGATTTCGCCTCCGTATGCCTGGCGGATCTTTTTACCCTGGGAATATTCCACGCCCACGGCTTGTTTTCCGGAAAAAACGATCTTGTGCGCCAGGGCGCGGAGTTTGATGTGCAGATTGCGGCGATTTTTCACTGGATGCACATAGGCGCGCGCCGCGTTCCAACGTCTGCCGCGGTAGATGGTTCCGTCGAAACGGCCGAACCCCTCCTGCTGGTAGCCGTTGACATCCGACGTCAAAGGATAGCCGGCTTGCTGCACGGCCTGGAAAAAGGAGTCGAACAAAGGATTGTCGCATTCGGGGGTGGTCAGGTAGAGGGGGCCGCCCGTGCCCTGATAATGATCCGCGCCTGCCAGGCGGTATTCAAAGCGTTTGAAATAGGGCAGACAGTGGGCGTAATCCCAGTTTTCAAGACCGTCCTCCCCGGCCCATTTCTCATAATCCATGGCATTGCCGCGGATGTAGATCATGCCGTTGATGCAGCTTGATCCTCCGAGCACTTTCCCGCGCGGCTGATAGATACGCCTGTTGTTCATGAAGGGTTCGGGCTCGGATTCGTACCACCAGTTGTAGAATTTTCCGGCCAGGGGGTAGGTGAGCGCCGCGGGCATGTGGATGCGGAAATCGAATCTATAGTCGGGGCGTCCCGCTTCGAGCACAAGCACCTTGTTCTTGGGATTTGCGCTGAGGCGGTTGGCCAGCACGCTGCCGGCAGAGCCGCCGCCAATGACGATATAGTCGTAGTTGATGGGCATACGTCCTCCGAATTAAGCAATGTTACCGGGATATTTCAAGTTGTCGCCGTGGGGTGCGATACTCTCCTGCGTTCCCGTTTCATCTTCCTCTTTATGAGAGCGCTGCGTATTTGGCGCGTGTTGCGCAACGCATTGCCTGAGCAGCACATAGTGGTTGGCAATGCTGGAAAGGGCCTTCATGGGTTCTCCGGCCGCGATATGCAGTGCTGTTTCCACCCAGTTGTCAGCCGTATGTTTGCGGAATTCCGTATCTTCATACAGTGTATGGTCGTGTGAGCCGAAGCCTTGCTGCGTGGCCGCCATGACCCATTCAAAGACGGGATTTCGGGCCAGGCGCCCCAGCTGGAGATTTAGATTGCGATCCATCTCGTCAAGGGCGTCCAGATCCGGCTCTGGCTGCATTGTCGCCTTTTGCAGGGCCAAGGCGTCCTGTAAGAGTTTTTGCTTGGCTTCCCGGTCGCCCCTGGCGATGGACAGAACAGTGATGGTGCGATCCGTGGCCTCACGGAATTCGATAATGTGCTCTGCGCCGACATGATGCATTTTGAACAGCAGGGCCAGGGATTGGCCGACGTTGTTGACGTCCAGGGTACGGACAAAAGCGCCCCCTTTTGCCCCCTTGCGGATTTCCAGGAGTCCTTTTTCCTTGAGGGCGCGCAGGGCCTCTCGAATCACGCCCCTTCCCGTCTTGAATTGCGTTTGCATGTCGCGTTCGCTGGGCAAGCCCTCTCCTGGGCGTATTTTTCCGGAAACAATGGCCGCCTCGATTTGCAGGACAACATCCTCGGAACTGCGTCCTGTGGCGGCGGGAGTGAAAAAGTGGTTGTGCGTCATGAATAATCATCCATAATGGTAATACCTTAATTGTTGTTATTGCCTAGATCGATAGTGTTTATGTTTGGAAAGTTGTAATGTTTATATGGAATTTTTCTTAAGATAAAGGTACATATAAAAATTAATTCGAATTGAAGGATGTGGTCGTCTTGTTAATTGGTAGGACCATTTATGTCGATTCTTGGAGTTATTGTCAACCTTTGCTATTTTTCTTGGATATCTGGCTGGTTGGCCGCAAAACAGGTTCGCACGCCCAATGGAAGGGAAATGATGTTACGGGGCGATCAGGCCGGAAGGGGGAGCCGGCGTGGGCTTGATTGGCCCAATGTCGGGCGGTGGACTTTTGCGGTGTATTGATGCAGCATATTTTTTTCAGAAAATAAAGCGGATATGAGGAAACAATGAGCATAAGCGATGATGAGCGTTGGCTGGACTGGGCACGCCGTATCCAGGCAGTGTGTCAGACAGGGCTCCAATTGACTGAAGGGTATTATGATCGCATCAATTATGGGCGGCTGATGGAAGTGGCGGCTGAAATCGTTGCGGCGAGAAGCAATTTGCCCCCGTTGGAATTGCTTGAGGGCTTCAGCACGCAGCCGGGCTACGCCACCGTGAAGGTGGACGTACGCGGCGCCTGTATACGTGAAGGGCGTATCCTTTTGGTGCAAGAGCGCCGGGATGGGCGTTGGACAATGCCCGGAGGATGGGCCGACATAGGAGAAAAGCCGTCCGTCATGGTGGCGCGCGAGGTTTTGGAGGAAAGTGGTTACGTGGTGCGTCCGACTCGTGTGGTGGGCGTGTACGATGCGAATCGTTCACCACGGAGGCTTGAGTTTTTTCATGCCTATAAAGTGGTTTTTCTGTGCGAGGTGGAAGGCGGTGAAGCGCGCATCAGCGACGAGACGAGCGCTGTTGATTTCTTCGGCTTTGACAACCTGCCGCCATTGTCTTCGCCCCGTACGGACCCGCGGCATGTTGAGCATATTCAGGCGTGTCTTGACGATCCTGCTTTGCCCGCTTTTTTTGATTAGAGCATCTCACGCTTGAAAAGCGCTAGATGCTCTTATGCATTTCCCTGGA
>CAZFCK010000002.1:0-56938 GCA_964517355.1 uncultured Desulfovibrionaceae bacterium
CTCGCGCTCTCCCTTTCCCAAACTTCTTAATTTTAAGAAGCTAAAATCTATCCGTCTATTTTTTTTGTTTTTTGCAGAATGGTCTTCCTAAATCGTTATATTTTAGAAACAGGCCCTAGTGAATAATGCCTGGAGTACGATTTGCTCCGTGCGTGGGGGCATGGTCGCGCTTTCATTGCCAGGGCGAATGCGATAGTAGTTGTGCCGATACGCACCATCTGCATCCGGCAGGAATCCGGCTGCACCGCAGTTACTCCTGGAGGCAGAGCAGTGAACTCTGAAACCTGTCGAGATGTTTGTTGGTCTCCTCGTTTGCAGTTATTGAAAAATCAGGAAAGCGCGGATAGTGAAGATTTCTCTCCAGAACCTTACTTCGTGGCGACAGTATTTGTGCTTGAGTAATTTTATGTTCAATTTCATAGTGTTAGATCGTGTTAGGGGTCGTATTGATTTGGTGACGTTTTTCAGGTCGGAGCATGTTTTTCCAGGATGGAGCATATCGGTATGAAGCTGATCGTCAGTTTGTTTCTATTGGGGATGGTGTTGTTTTTACCCCTCTATATCCTGGCTTCTTTTTTGCGCACAGTGCTGGACGGCATAGGAGGCATGTTCGGTCAATCGCTCGTTACCGAGAAGGACGCCGTGCGTCCCAGACCTGGCGCAATGCGCACGCGCAACACTGTGGCGGCATGGCTTATCGCGATTGTGATTTTCGTTTCACTGGTCGTCGGCGTGCCTCAGGTGCCGGACCAGGAACAGGATTTGACGGTTCAACTGATCGAGCGGATGTATAATACCGGGCTTTCTGCGTTGCGTATCGAGTATGCGGATTCTCTGTTGAACGATTTGAAATATGACGATGTATTGGTCAACACGATTTGCGAAGGAGTGTCCCCCGTGGTCTATGGCAGCCACCGATTTTATCTTCAATGCAGTATGTTGCAGAATGCGGTGGTTGGGGTCCGGGTCATGGACAAAGAGCGTGAGGTTTATTCCGGCACATGGGTTGTCCCCTGATGGGGGCGCAGGATTTTTTGACCTTAACTTGATATCATGATTAAATAATGCTGATGCCGGGACATGTTATGCCGCGTCGGGCAAGGCTGCGCGACACCCCCGGAGCCGCGCAGGTTTACTGGATGAATGCCGTCTTTTTTTCCCAACCTTTGGCAACGGCCTGAAGGCCTGGGCGTACAGCAAAGGAGTCGAGGTATGTACGTTGGGTTGAAAATGCTCAAGAAGGGACAGTTTCCTGTCGGTACCAGGGATATGCTGGTCACTGAAGCGGAAAAGTTGATGGTTGATAACCGGCTGTGGCTGTTGATGGTGGTGGATGGAAACAGACTTGTCGGCTATGTGCGCAAGGAGGACATGAAGGCGGCCATGCCTTCGCTGGCCAGCAGCCTTTCCAAACACGAAATCAATTATTTGCTCTCAAAGCTCACGTTGGACAAGATACTCTTGAAAAACGTGCCGTCGGTGCATCCTGAAACGGAAATTGAGGAAGCGGCGCGTAAGATGTACGACGATGATCTGGCGGGACTGGCGGTGGTTGATAAGGAGAACAAGCTCGTGGGCTATATCAGCCGCAGCGTGATGCTGGAAGTCTTGGTGGAAGAGATGGGTCTTTATCAGGGCGGTTCCCGGATTGTGTTCGAAGTGGTGGATCGCCCCGGAGTCATTCACGAAGTCTCAGGCATTATCAAGGCCATGGGGGGCAGTATCATAGCGACGGCCACATTTTACCACAATGAACGGCGCATGGTGGTGTTACGGGTGCGGGTGGAAGATCCGGCGCCTATCAAGAAAGCGCTCGTCGACGTGGGCTATACCATTGTCGGTCCTGAAGCCTTTGCCGAGGAATGGAGCTGAGGCCGCTTCAAGATTACTATGACGTCTTTTAGTGTTATAGAAAAAAAAGAAAGTCGCGGGTTTTCGCGCCCGCACGACGACCAAGGGAGGCCCCTGGACGCCGGAAAAACGACAATTTCACTCTTGTTTATTAACAAATATGTTGTGTTATAGCTCACGCCTTGCCCAGAGATTCGTGTTGTCATGCTGGAGTGGGGGGGAGGCACGCTGGTCATAGCGAGGTGCGGGATTTGCTGCGAACAGGGAGTGCGGGGGAACCCGTGAGTATAGGGTTTCTCCCTGATCCGATTCGCAACCATGGAATAACGCGCCGACGCCAGTGAGCATGCTGGTGTGTGTTACATGCGGCCATGCGCACAACGGGGGGCGTGCGAGACGAATGCCGGGTTTTGAAGCATGAAGAATAAAGGGGAGTTGGATATGAGGAGAGTGTTCTTGCTGCTCGTTTTGAGCTTGGCGTTGGCCTTTGTGGGCTGTGCGCAGGATGAACAGAAAGAAGCGCCGGCGTCGAGCGAATCCCCCGCGGCAAGCAAAACTGAACTGGAACATAATGTGGCCACAGCTGAACAATCCGCTGGGCAATCCGCAATCGATGCGGTTGGAAAAGCGCGGAAAGAGCCGATAGTCATTGGTGTGCTTTCCGATCTGAGCGGCCCGACATCGTCGGTGGGCGTTTCCTATGCCGCGGGAATCATGGACTGCATTGCCTGGCTCAATGCCCAAGGCGGGGTGGAAGGACATCCCTTGGAAGCCTTGCAAGTGGATTATGCCTATGACGTGCAGCAAGCTTTGGGCGCATACGCCGATTTCAAGAAACAGGGGATAGTGGCGTTGCAAGCTTGGGGCACGGGAGATACCGAGGCTCTGGTGGAGGCCGTTGCGAACGATCAGATTCCCACGTTGTCGGCTTCCTATTCCGCGCGATTGACCGACCCCGGCACGGCGCCGTACAATTTTTTCAGTGCGGCTGACTATTCGACCCAGATCCGCGCCGCACTCAATTATTTGAAGGAGTCATGGAGCAAGGAGCGCCCCCCGCGCGTGGCCTTCATCTATCCCGATCATCTCTATGGCCTGGCCCCCATACCTGCGGCGAAAAAATATGCGCATGAGCTCGGTTTCGAGGTCGTGGGCGAGGAAAACGTGGGGCTGAACGCAACGGACGCCACCACGCAGCTTTTGCGTTTGCAAAAGGCCGAACCTGATTTTATCTGGGTCGGCGGCACCACGCCTTCCACCGCGGTGATCATGAAGGATGCGGAAAAACTGCGTATGGACGTTACGTTTTTCGTTAATATTTGGGGTGCGGACGAGAACATCTTCAAGCCGGCCGGTGACGCGGCGGAAGGCCATATCAGCTTGCAAACGGCGGCCGTGTATAACGATGATACCGAGGGCTGTCGGATTATTCGGGAATTAAGCGGCGGTCAATATCAGATGACGCACTATGTTCGTGGATTCGCCTCCATGCTGGTTCTGGCGGAAGCAATGAAACGGGCGGCGCTCAAAGGGACGGTCAGCGGCCCGGCCATAAAAAACGCATTGGAAAGCATGCGCGATTATGATCCGCTTGGCCTCACACCGCCTATCAGTTTTTATCCGGATGATCACCGGCCATTCATGGCCGTGAAGCTGTATCGGCTCAGGAATGGCGGTCTGGAGTTGGTCAGCACGAAAACGCTGGACCGCACAAAACAATGGTTGGGCAAGTGACGCGCCGCGATGTGATTTTATGTTTTTCTCGCGGTATTGTCCTGGAGTGGAGCAACTCGACTTGTCGAGTGGGTGTGTATTGTAACATTGTGTATTTACTGAAAAAGAAAGGATGAAATCGTCGTTTTTCCGGCGTCCGGGGGCCTGCCCTGGCCGTCGTGCGGGTGCGAAACTTCGCGACTTTTTTTTCCTGGCAGGTGAGCCATGAGCCCGGATTTCAAAGGGGTATATTCAACTCAGAGCGCATTTGTTCCAAGCCTGGGCAAGCGTACGGCCACGCAGAAGCGGTTGTGGCTCGTTTGGGAGCAGGACGCCGCTACTGTGGTTGTGCAGTCCTTGAACAAAAATCTTGTTCCCTTCGGTCAAAAGCGCCTGGTCGCCAGGGGTGAATTCGAGCGTGATTACACCAGTGAGCCGGATTTTGTATTGGACCGCGGCAACGTTACAGTGCGCCCCTTGTGGAAAAAGGATGGCGTTACGGAAGCCGGGGCGGATTTCGGGGCTCCTGAAGGCCAGGCAAAGGAACAAGGCGAAAAAGTCGATCTTGACCAGGAGCCCTTAATAGATAGAGATGAGGAGGTTCCCTCTCCTGCCGCCCCCTTGCCCGCCCCGCCGCCTCCCCCATCTGTGGAGCAGCTGGAGCAGATACGCGTTGAACGCGAGGCCCGAACGGCATTTGCGCTTGGTCTTTCGCATCTGCAACGCGGCAACAAGGACCGCGCCCGTGAACTTTTCAAGCAGGTGGCGGACATGGAGGTTGATTTTGCCTATGAGTATAAGCACATGTTCAATGAGTTCGGCATTAATCTCCGCAAATCCGCTATGCCCGAACTGGCCCTTGAACACTACAGGCGCGCTCTGGCGTTGAGTCCTGATGACGAGCATTTGCGTTTCAATATGGCCCGGGTGTATTGGGACTTGGGAGATATGCGCAACTGTGAAAAATATCTGAATAAATCATTAGAGATCAATCCAGAGTTGGAGTACGCGGCGCGCTTTCTGCGCTACCTGCGCAAGCACCCTAAGCAGAAGACCAAACTCTTCGAGGGGCTTCTTCCCTTTTCCGGAGGGAAGAAAAGATGATCATCGACCATGCGCAACGCATTGACCGTTTGCAGCGCGTTTTGGCCGAGGCCTGGTTGGAGCGCCCATCTTTGTTGAACGTTCCGGGCGCATCCTTGGCCTGCAAGCTCGATCCGTATTATTATCTTGGGCTTTACCCCGGGGTGGTGGATTTTTTCGCCATTCGATGTGGCATGTTTCATGCCAATGTGTTGCAACACCTTGTGCGCACCGGCAACTTGCTTGTGCATCCGCAAGGGGGTACGCCGCGGATCACCCTGCGTGTGGTCTGGAAGGAAGGACAGCGGCGGGCCAGGCTCGACGGGTGCTTTTTGCATTCCGGTTTCATTGACCGCGCGCTGATGCTGTACGCCGGCGAACCCCATGAGCAGCCTGTTTCAAGTCTTTCCATCGACGCCAGGGAGAAGCAAATGATCGCTCTGTTATTGCAAGGTAAAACGCCACTCCAGAAAATGGCTTTCCGCGGGAGCGCCGGGTGAATGAAATAGAAAATTATACCGTTTCTTGTTCATAGTGTCGGCGCAAGGCACCCCTTTCTACATTATTGGAGGAATCACCAAGCTGGGACAGTGCCAGGGGTAATATGATATCTATTTGATATTATGAAAATTAAAGTTTTTGAAAGGCGGTCCGGGGGGAGAACCCTTTTTAAAAGGTTTCCCCCCGGAAAACAATGCCCGGGTCCTTCAGGCGCGCTTATTCTCCGCCTTCCACAAGCGGCTTGTGCTGCGCCAGATCGTAAAACCCATGCACCGGGAAGGGCAGGGTGTACTTGGGGATCGTTTCAAAGTGAATGAACCCTATGGTTTTTCCTCCGGGGATGGAAGACAGTGACGGCAAGCCCAGGGGAATGGGCAGATCCATCGGGCCGGAATTGATGCTTTCCAGCCGGTCGCCGTAACGATCCTTCAGATACTCAACGATCTGATCCCGTTCTTCTTCGGTAAAAGATTCCAGTAAAATGCACTTGCTTTTTTCCAGATCCACCTCCAGCTCGGGGTGGATTTGATCGCCCAACAACTTGTCCCAATCGTAATTGGCGGCTTCAGCCATATCAACGTTGGAGCGGAAAAGATGCACTTCAACATTTCTCCGCCCTTTAAACGTTTTTATGACCATGCTGATGACGTAGGCCCGGTCTGTGGGAAGCGGTGTTTGCGCGGTGATTATGTTCAGCTCCACGATACTCCTCCAACTAGCGTGTATTTTTCATTATGTGTAAGCAATTTGCAGGAACAAGTGAAGAGCGAATATGCCGCTCTTGAGTGTTTGGGTTGGTATATTTATTGCTAAATTATTTCATAGATGGAATAATTTTCCTTACGGCACTGTTACTCGTGCGGTATATAATTATGGACAGCTCGTTAACTCCGGAAGAAATCCGTCTGTTGCTTAAAGATATGACGGAGTTGTGCTTGCGCCCTCCAGAAGGGTGCGATGACTGGATGTTTTTTTCCTCCGTTGTCGGCGATCCCTTGCCGAACGAGCACCGCAGCCCTTTGCATGCGTTGTGTCAACGCTTGGACGCCATGCGTCCTTTTTCCACATTCATGGTGGGAGTGCTGTTCCTTGCGCCCCTGGCCGCGCTGTGTCTGCAGATCTATCTTTTTGGTCCGCTGGTAACGCTGGGGTGTATTGGCGTTTTCACCGCTGCCGGATTGGTGGTCATCCTCAGGCAGGGAAGGCGATCCTTCAGCTCCCTGGCCGCCAGTCTTTCCGGATTGCATATGGGGCGCACCGTGCCCCTGCCCACCGTTGAGCGCGGTTTATCCGTTGCCGTGGGGCTGTTGTTTCTGTTGCCCGACCCCTTGACCAGCCTGCTGGCCGTGCTGTTTATCATGCCGGATGTGCACCTGGCAGCGGCGCGTTGGGTGCAGCGCCATACAGCTCCTGTCTACACGATTTCCTGACGCTTTCGGAGCGCGCAGGCTCTTCCGACATTCCTCTTTGACGCGCCGCATGGTATGCCTTATCCGAGCAGGCGGGAAAACGTCTCCAACACCCGCATGGAGGATTCATGAGCGTACCCTTTGCAATCGTCAGTGAATACACGCCCACGGGCGATCAGCCTCAAGCCATCGCCCAGCTGAGCGAGAACATCAAGCAGGGCGTACGCGATCAGGTTTTGCTGGGCGTCACCGGTTCCGGCAAGACATTCACCATGGCGCACACCATTGCCGCGTGCCAGCGCTCCGCGCTCATCCTGGCGCCGAACAAAACGCTCGCCGCGCAACTGTACAATGAATTCCGTGAACTGCTCCCCAACAACGCCGTGGAGTATTTCGTCAGCTACTATGATTATTATCAGCCGGAAGCCTATATTCCGCAGTCGGATACCTTTATTGAAAAAGATTCTTCGATCAACGACAATATCGATAAATTGCGCCACGCGGCCACACATGCTCTGCTCACGCGGCGCGATGTGGTCATCGTCGCTTCCGTGAGTTGTATCTACGGCCTTGGTTCGCCGGAGTACTACGCGAAAATGGTCATTCCCATCGAGGTGGGGCAGCGGCTGGAGAGCGAAAAGCTCATCGCCAGACTGGTGGAAGTGCAATATGAGCGCAATGAATATGATTTCCACCGCGGCACGTTCCGGGTGCGCGGCGACGTACTGGAGATAATTCCGGCCTACCATCACGAGCGCGCCCTCCGGCTGGAGTTTTTCGGAGACGAACTCGAGGCCATACACGAGGTCGATCCCCTGACCGGGGAAGTGCTCGGAGGCTTGCAAAAAACCGTCATCTATCCGGCCAGCCACTATGTTTCCGACCGCGACAATCTGAACCGAGCCATTTCCGATATCCGGGACGAGCTGGCGGAACGTCTGCGCTTTTTGCGGGAGCAAAACAAACTCGTTGAGGCGCAGCGCCTGGAGCAACGCACCATGCTTGACCTGGAGATGATCGAGGAAATGGGCTACTGCACGGGCATTGAAAACTATTCGCGCCATCTGGACGGACGTGCCGCTGGGCAGCCTCCCGCGTGTCTGCTTGATTACTTTCCCGATGATTTTTTGTTGTTTATCGACGAGTCGCATATCACGGTGCCTCAGGTGAACGGCATGTTCAACGGCGACCGCTCGCGCAAGACCACTTTGGTGGATTACGGCTTTCGTTTGCCTTCGGCCTTGGATAACAGGCCGCTGTGTTTCGCTGAGTTTTTGGAGCGCATCAACCAGACCGTGTATGTTTCGGCCACGCCCGCTCCTTGGGAGTTGGAACGGGCGCAAGGTCTGGTGGTGGAGCAGATCATCCGCCCCACCGGGTTGGTGGATCCGGAAATTGAAGTGCGCCCCACAAAAGGGCAGGTGGAGGATCTGCTGGCCGAATGCAAGGCGCGCCAGGCGCGCAACGAACGTACTCTGGTCACCACGCTGACCAAGCGCATGGCCGAGGATCTCACGGAATACTGCAACAACATGGGGCACGCCACCCGTTATCTGCATTCGGACATCGACACCCTGGAACGTGTGTCCATTGTCCATGCCTTGCGCGAGGGCGAGTTCAACACGCTGGTCGGCATCAATTTGCTGCGCGAAGGGTTGGACATTCCCGAAGTCTCCCTGGTGGCCATTCTGGATGCGGACAAGGAGGGGTTTTTGCGTTCCGCGAGGTCTCTGGTGCAGACCTTTGGCCGTGCGGCCCGCAATCTTGCGGGACGGGTGATCATGTATGCCGATACGGTAACACGCTCCATGCGCGAGGCCATGGACGAGACGGCCCGGCGGCGCGATATTCAATTGGCCTATAACAAGGAGCACGGCATCACTCCCAAAAGTGTGAGGAAAAAGATAGACAACATCCTCGAGACCATTTACGCGCAGTCCAAGGCCGCTGAACAGCAGGCGGTTATTGCCGAGGAGGCGGCTGTATACGGCGGCGATCCCAAGGCCTTGGCACGGGAGATCAAGAAACTGGAGAGACAGATGCGTGAAGCCGCCAAGGAACTGGAATTCGAGCGGGCCGCGGGGTTGCGGGACAGGATCGCCGTGCTGCGCGAGCAGTTGTTGACAGCGGCCTAGCAATGTATTCTAAATCCATTTGCTTTGGCAGGGAAATCATCCTGAAGGAATTATCGCCCCCTTTCGCAGAATGTTGGGGCGGACTTTCATTTGAAACAAGTCGTACCCCTACTACCATATTGTGATGCGGTTACGAGACCATATCAGAACCTGGCGTTATAAGTCCTTTTTGCCGCTGATCACGGGCATTGCGGCGATTCTGCTGCTTCTTTGCGGCGCCGTGTTCGGGTATATGCGCTTGGAAGGCTGGGATTTTTTCGACAGCTTTTATATGGCCGTCATCACGCTCTCCACTGTGGGATTTCAGGAAATTCACGAGCTTTCCACGCCCGGCCGCTTGTTTACGTGCGTGTTGATATTCGTGGGCGTGGGCAGCTTCGCATTCATCGCCGGTTCCGTGGCCCAGCTGCTCATGGAAGGTAAGCTGCAGCAACTGCTGGGGAGACACAAGATGCAAAGAACCATCGATAAATTACAAAATCATTTTATAATTTGCGGTTATGGGCGTATTGGCGCCATCGTGGCGCGCGAAATACGCCGCGAAGGGCTGCCTGTGGTGGTTATTGAAAACCAGCCGGACGTGCAGCGCAAAGTGGAAGAAGACAACATGCTGTACGTATCGGGCGACGCCACCAACGACGAGGTGTTGCTCAGCGCGGGACTCAACCGCGCCAAGTCGTTGATAACCGCGTTGACTCAGGAGGCGGCCAATGTCTATGTGGTGCTCACCGCCCGGCAGTTGAATCCGAAATTGATGATCATATCCCGGGCGGACAACGAGGCGCACATCCATCGCCTGGAGATGGCGGGCGCCAACCGCGTGGTGCTGCCGCATACCATAGGGGGCGTGCGTATGGCGCAGAGCGTGTTGCGTCCCACAGTCATATCATTTTTGGAATTGGCGGTGCGCGGCGGCATTGATCTGCAAATGGAGGAAGTGACGGTTTCCGATGGGTCCGAACTGGTGGGGAAAGACCTCATTGAGTCGAAGATTCGCCCCCGCTTTAATTTGATTGTCGTGGCCATTAAAAAAGCCGACGGCGGCATGGTTTTCAACCCCTCGCCCCATGCCGTGATAGAGAAGGGGGATACTTTGTTGGCCATCGGCAAGCCGGAGAGCCTGGAGAGCATGCGGAAAATTGTCTAGAGCGTCTTCAGCTTGAAAAGCTCCAGATGCTCTTATGCATTTCCCTTAAACCATTGGAAATAGTTTCAGGGAAGAGTCTTGTTTCAAGACGAAAACGCGCTTGGGCGCTGCCGGGAGCTTTCTTGGAACTTGTTGTTGCCTTCCACGTCATCAAAATTTGCCGTACATGACGATATACCACGAAAGGGCGACTGCCAGCAGGAACAACAACAAAGGGAACGCCAGCAGCTTCGCCGCACGCGGCGTGGAGCGGGGAGCCTTTTTCGCGTTTTTCGCATGTGGCGTAAATTGGGCCTGTACCCCGAGTTCTCTAAAAAAATCGACAATATCCAGAGCGTCGTCTTTGCTGATGTCGCTACGCAGGACAAGGGGCAGGTGTGCCAGGCGCGTTTCTATTTCACTTGGAGCAAGGCCTTCGGTTTCAGTCAGAAGCGCGGATACCTGTTGTTTCGCCTCATGGCTGGCGAGTGCGGTAATGTGCAGGGTGCCGTATGCTTGTCGAGCCATTGGTTGGAGTCTATCTTTCAATAATTGCATGATGTTGAGCAAAAAATCCCGTTGTGTTGCAGTGTTATCGCATATTATGAAATTGTTAGCCACGTTTTGATAAAAATGCAAGCAAGCGTTGGGATAAAGGAAGTTTTCCTGCAGCGGTTTTTTTTCTTGACATGCTCCCGCTCTGCTACGTACATTTTCCGAAACGCATTATTTAGATCAATCAAAGGATTTTCCATGCAAGATCGCATAGCCGCCATCCACTTTTCGCTAGCCGATACCCTAGGCTTGGTCCTAGGCGTAGTCGTCGTCGTAGTAGTGGGCGTTATGGAGGCCTTGCGCTAGCGGGAAGATTCCTTAAGGAACAGTGTTATCCACCCCCTGCCGGCGCGGGCCGCCGGCAGGGGGTTTTTCTTTTTGTCAAAGCCCTGACACGAAGGAAAACTACCGGCGGTTCCCGATCCGAGGAGGGGTGAACACCCAACTCAAGGAGCCAGCATCATGATTCAATGCACAGGCGCGACCTGCACCATGCGCTTACTCGAACGTCAAGGTATCCGTACCATTGCAGGTATTCCGGGCGGATCCAGCCTGCCGCTCTATGACGCCATGCGGGACGCCTCCATTCGCCACATTCTTACGCGGCATGAGCAGGGCGCTGGATTCATTGCCCAGGGCATGGCCAGAGCCACAGGCAAACCCGCCGTCTTTTTCGCCACTTCCGGCCCCGGAGCGACCAACACTCTTACCGCCTTGGCCGACGCCAAACTTGATTCAGTGCCCATCATTTGCATCACCGGGCAGGTGCCGACAGGACTCATGGGCACGGACGCTTTTCAGGAAGTGGATACCTATGGTCTGAGCATCCCCATCACGAAACACAATTTTCTGGTCCGCAACGGGTACGAGTTGCTCGAGGTCATTCCCGAAGCCTTCCGTATCGCCATTTCCGGGCGTCCCGGTCCCGTGCTCATCGACATCCCCAAAGACGTGCAGTGTCAGGAAATCTGTTTTGAAGCCTGGCCCGAGCCCGGTATGCCCGCGCCTCCTCCCTCATTCTCCCAGGCGGACATCAATGAGGCCGCCCAACTGTTGCACAATGCGGAGCGCCCCATCCTGTATTGCGGAGGCGGGGTGATCCATGCCGGCGCCGCTCCATTGGCCAGGGAATTGGCCGAAAGAACATGCATGCCCGTGGTCATGAGTCTTATGGGGCTTGGGGCCATTCCCGCCGAGCATCCCTTGAGTCTGGGGATGTTGGGGATGCATGCCGCCTTGTCCACAAATATGGCCATGGAGGAAGCCGACGTCATTTTAGCCGCGGGGGTGCGTTTTGATGACCGGGCAACGGGAAAGATAGCGCAGTTTTGCCCCAATGCCACAATAATTCATGTGGATATTGACCCCAGTGAATTGCATAAATTGAAACGTGCGCATCTGGCGGTCACAGGACATGTGGAGCATGTGTTCGAGGCTTTGCTGCAACACCTGGAACCCAGATTGCGCAATGAATGGTTATCCCGTGTGGGGCGCTTGAAACGCACTCACGGCCTGCAAATGCCTGAGGCCGACAATCCTCTTGCCCCGTACGGCATCATCCGTAGTGTGGCCTCGTTGCTTGAAGAGGACGCCATCATCACCACGGATGTGGGGCAGCATCAGATGTGGGCGGCTCAAGCCTTTCCGCACAAACGCCCCCGGCAGTGGCTCACATCGGGCGGGCTGGGCACCATGGGCTTTGGATTGCCTGCGGCCATCGGCGCCGCTTTGGCCTGCCCCGAGCGTCAGGTTGTTTGCTTCAGCGGAGACGGCAGTATTATGATGAACCTGCAGGAGCTGGCCACGGCGGCGGAGCAGGGCGTCAACGTGAAGATCGTGCTGTGCAACAACAATGCGCTCGGCCTGGTGCGGCAACAGCAGGATCTTTTCTACGGCAAGCGTTACATGGCTTCATCCTTCACGCATCATGTGGATTTCGTGACCATCGCCAAGGGCTTCGGCGTTCGGGCCGTGGACCTGGGGAGCAGCCCCGCCCCCATGGAGGCGCTGCGGGAAGCCATGGAGCAGAGCGGGCCTGTGCTGGTGCATGTGCCCATTGATGCCGATGCACAGGTTTTTCCCATGGTGCCTCCGGGCGCCGCCAACAGCGAAATGATAGGAGGGCAGAGCCATGCCTGCGCAGCAACAGCTTGACACCATTCACCCTGCGGTTTCCGAAGAGCGCATCGTGCTCACATTGTCCGTGCGCAACCATCCCGGGGTGATGTCGCATATTTGCGGATTGTTTGCCCGCAGAGCCTACAATCTCGAGGGTATATTGTGCATGCCCACGGGCGACGGCAGCCAGAGCACGGTATGGCTGCTGGTGGGGCATACCGAAATTCTGGAGCAGATGCTCAAACAGTTGACGAAGCTTGAAGACGTGTTCGAAGTGCGGCAGGAAGGCGTATCGGCCCAACATTTTCTACAATTGCAACAATTTTTTGGCGTAAGTTGAGCCTGCCCCCAGCAAGGGGACGCTGTGCGTCCCCTTGCGGAGGAAATTATTTTTTACGCCATGATTTCCATGGCTTGAGCGTGGATATCCAGAGGGCGAACATCAGGAACGCAAGCTGCACTCCGGCTCCAACGGTGTTCATGAACATGTTGTGCGCGTAAAGGGGATAGTGATAGGCGGCCAACCCCATGGCGCGGGCCATGGGCGCCAAACTGTTGAGCCATGGGCCGAGCCAGAACGTGCCGAAAAGGATGCAGCTTATGTTGATCACCCATTTGAACGTGATCCAGCCGTGCCTGAAGAATCCCCATTTTGTGAACGCCGAGAACATCAGTCCCGTGAGAAGGCAGCCGAACGCGCCGGGAATGATTACGAAATCATCCACAAAGCGCATGCCCCGGTTCAAGCCGTAGAGTTCCATGTCCCATTGCGCCTGCAGATTGGTCTGCATCAGGAAAAGTGACACCGCACCGCCGACCCAGAGAGCCACAAAGAAAAGGTGGACCGCCTTGAGCCATTTTTGGGCGTTCTGTGAAAGTGTGGGCATGTGCACCTCGTGAGATACGTGTCTGTATTGATTCGCCCCTGGCGAGGGGGAGAGCATCTTTACTGTCAATAAATTTGGATGCTCTTATGCATTTCCCTGAAACAATAAACAATGTTTCAGGGATACAAAAATGCTCTTGGGCGAATTTCCAAAATATATCATCATAACACTGCGTTGCTTCAGATTGGCCTCTCATTGTAGTGTTCCAAAAAATCCGCTGCATTGGCCGCCATGCGTTTGAGCAGGGCGAGGCAGACCTCACGCTCTTCAAGGGACATGCCCTTTGCAAGCACGGCCGACCAGCGCATGAGCCCCCTGATGAAGACATCTTTGATTTCCCATGCCCGGGGCGTGAGATACACCCGCTTCATGCGTCCATCGGCAGGGTCGGGAACCCGCTCCACATAGCCTGCCTGTTCAAGTTTTGTAAGGGCGCGCGTGGTGTTGGCCTTGTCCATGCGCACCCGCGCAGTGAGTTCCTCTTGATTGAGGCCGTCATTGTGAAACAATTCGGCGAGGAACATGAATTGCCCCGACCCAATGCCTAATGGGGCGAATTCCTTGGAAGCATAAATCATGATCTGCCGGTGCAGGACGGCAATCCAGCGGCCCAGGGAAGCGTCCCGATTTTGCATGATAACGGCATCATCGTGCATGTCTTGTCCTTTTGTTGCGAATGCAACTAAACAATATCGTAGAACACGAGCGAATACAACTGTAATGTTCCGGTTTCCCCTCAAAAAGGTCCTTTGTATTGGACGTGTTCCGGCTTTACGGCCGTCAGGGAAGAGGCAGTCTCATTCTAGAGCATCTCACGCTTGAAAAGCGCTAGATGCTCTGATGCATTTCCCTGGAACAATTGGAAATCGTTTCAGGTGAGAGCCTTGTTTCAAGGCGAAAATGCGCTATTGGAGCGCGGATGTTGCCATGCTTGCATTTCTTCCGTGCATGAACCTCCGGAGTGTGGTATGCCAAGATATGCTGTTTTCCAGTACTCCGAGCGGATTGTTTTCCGCGCCAATTTGGCTGTTAGACCCCGTCCGCCTTTCGCGTGACCGTGGTCGTTCCCATAACGCCGGACAACAACATGGTGTACAATGTGTATTTTCCGCAAGAGTGAGATGGGGGCAGGCAAAGGAATTTCCCTTCCCACAAAAAGAATGCTGCAACAACCTTGAAATACCGATGGAGGAAATCCATGTCGTCAAAATGTGCCACTGCAACATGCCGTATGGACAGGCGGTCATTTCTCGGAACAACCATGCTCGGGGGCGCTATGCTCTTCACCGCGCCTTTCTTTTTTGGCCGGACGGCTCAGGCGGCAGAGACCGTTGTGCTTCCGCCCCTGCCTTATGGGGAAAACGCACTTGAACCCTATATTTCAGCGCGCACCATCAGCTTTCATTACGGAAAGCATCATGCCGGATATGTAAAGAAAACCAATACGTTGCTGGAAGGAAGCGGGTTGGAGGGCGAATCCTTGGACAAGATCGTCGTTGCGGCTTCAGAGAATCCCGAACTGACGAATCTTTTCAATAATGCCGCCCAAGTATGGAATCACAATTTTTATTGGCTGTCCATGAAGCCTGGTGGTGGGGGGCAGCCGCAAGGTCTGCTCCTCGATAAAGTGGTGGAAGACTTCGGCAGTGCGGACGCCATGTACACGGATCTTGCCGCCAAAGCAGGGGGGCAATTCGGAAGCGGCTGGGCCTGGCTGGTGTTGGAGCATGGTAAGTTGTCCTGCGTGAATACGCCCAATGCCAATACGCCCCTGGCCATGGGCATGACTTCTCTTCTTTGCATCGATGTTTGGGAACACGCTTACTATCTGGATTATCAAAACAGACGCGGCGACTATGTCCAAGGGATTATTGAGCACCTCATTGATTGGGAGTTTGCCGCCGAGAATTTGCGCAAAAGCGCATAACCGCGCCGTATGGAGAAGGTGTCATCAATTCGTTGTTATTGTAGACTCGATTTTCTGAGTAAAGCGTATATCATAACATTTTGCGTTTGTTGAAAAAGCAAGAATAAAATGTCTTTTTTTCGGCGTCCAGGGGCCTCCCCGTAGGTCGTCGTGCGGGCGCGAAACCCCGCGACATTATACGTTTTTTCTTTATGTCCGAAAGTCGTATTGTAGAGAAGTATTGAGTGGTGGCGTTGATTTGCACCTGGACCAAAGCAGGACGCCCAGGCGGGGAACCATGGTGAAGTTCGCACAAGTCCCGTTGAGCATACATCCCGCGCGGATTTCCATTCTGCAGGAAGCGCCCCAAAGCGCGGGACCAGTGGTCTATTGGATGAGCCGCGAGCAGCGGGTTTCGGACAATGCGGGGTTGCTGTACGCGCAAAACCAGGCTTTGGCCTCCGGCGTCCCTTTGGTGTGCGTGTTTTGTCTGGTCCCCGAATTCCTGGGGGGCGGAGGCAGGCACTACGACTTCATGCTGCGTGGCCTGGAGGGCGTGGAACACGGCTTGGAACGGCATAATATCGCGTTCTATGTGCTGGAGGGGGATCCCGGCGAATCATTGCCCCCGTTGTTGCACGACCTGGACGCCGGAATGGTGGTGACGGACTTCGATCCGCTCCGCATCAAACAGCAGTGGCAACAAACGGTCCGCCAACGCTATCGGGGGGCGCTGCACGAAGTGGACGGGCACAACGTTGTGCCTTGCAGATTCGTTTCCGATAAAAAGGAAATCGGCGCGCGCACATTGCGCGCCAAAATCGGTAAGCTGTTGCCGGATTTCATGGAGCCGTTGCCGGTGCTCAGAAGGCACCCGCATGCGCCGAGGCATGTTTCTCCTCCCATAGATTGGGGGCGCCTGCGGCAGTGGCTGCGTCTCGACGATACAGAGAATGATGGGGTGCCAGCCCCCGGCGAGCAAGCCGCCCTTGCGGCCCTTGAACGCTTTGTTGAGGAGCGCCTGCCCCTCTATGCCGCGCAGCGTAACGATCCCAATGCGGGGGCGGTGTCGCGTCTTTCCGCGTACTTCCATTTCGGACAACTCGCGCCCCTTCGCGCCGCGCTCTCCGTGTTGGACCGATACGGCGCATCCGATGCAAACGC
Organism: uncultured Desulfovibrionaceae bacterium; assembly: GCA_964517355.1. Classification (GTDB taxonomy): domain Bacteria; phylum Desulfobacterota; class Desulfovibrionia; order Desulfovibrionales; family Desulfovibrionaceae; genus CAZFCK01. Next base: position 16,449 of record CAZFCK010000002.1, read on the forward strand.
TCAAGCCTGGTTGGAAGAGCTCATTGTCCGGCGGGAACTTGCAGATAATTACTGTTTCCATGAACGTGATTATGATCGCCTGGAAGGCCTCCCCGGCTGGGCTCAGGATACCCTGGACGCCCATAGCGGCGACCGAAGAAATTACGTTTACGAATACGAAGAGTTCGCGAGCGCGTCCACGCATTCCCCGCTTTGGAACGCGGCTCAGCGGGAATTGCTGCGAACCGGTTTCATGCACGGCTACATGCGTATGTTTTGGGCGAAAAAAATTCTGGAGTGGAGCGTTTCACCCCGCGAGGCAATCGCAGTGGCTTTGGAACTGAACAACCGCTATCAGTTTGACGGGCGTGATCCCAACGGGTTCGTTGGCGTGTTGTGGTCCATAGGGGGGCTGCACGACAGGCCGTGGAAAGAGCGTCCCGTTTATGGAAAAGTCCGCTACATGAACGCGAACGGCTGCCGGAGGAAGTTTGACGCGCACGGATATGTGGAGCGCTGGCTCGGGGTGCGGCCTGCCTCCAAAGATCCCCTGGAGTAGAACAAACGCGGCAAAACAAGGAGAGATGCATGTTTCAGTCAGAAACCTGTAGTCTGCATTGCGGCTATCTTCAAGGCGTTTCCAAGGATCGGTTCGAGGCTGAAAAATCATTCCTGCAAAGTTTGTTTTCCTCTGTCCAGTATTATGAAACGTCAGGAAAATTGCACGTTTGCGGCGCGCGCAATCTGGCCGATGATCCTGAACAGTTTATTACTCTCTTCAACAGGCTTTCATCTCTGCTCAATAATGACGGCAAGGGGAGCCTGCTGGTCAAATGCGAAGACAGCACCGAAGTGTGCTACATGCGCCGGAAACGATGGAAACTGGCGCATGTCGTTCTGCCGCCCGATCCCTTCGAGGGGGTGTACTACGCAGACTGAGCCGTGTTTCTCAATTCGTTATGAATGGTAAGCGCGAGAGGTGAGAGCGCATACACGGGGTTTGCCTTGCGCCTTGCTTGGCGTATGCTCGGCTGATGCATACACATCTTCTTGGAGCCCATTGTTCCGCAGCCGGGGGGGCTAATCGGGCGGTGGCGCGCATAGTTGAACTCCATGGCAAGGCCTTGCAGCTTTTCACGCGAAACCAGCGGCAATGGAAGGCACCCCCGGTGAACGACGCCGAAGTCGCGGCCTTTTCCGCGGCGCGCAAGGCTTGGGGGGATTACCCCGTGGCCGCCCATGACGGATACCTGATCAATCTGGCCTCTCCGGAGGAAGCTGTACGGAAACGCTCCATTGCGGGCTTCAAAGCCGAACTGGAGCGTTGCTCCCGTTTGGGCATCCGCCATTTGGTGACACATCCTGGAGCGCACAAGGGCCAGGGAGTCGAGGCGGGCATTGCGGCGTATGTCCACTCCTTGGATACGGCCTTGGACGCGGTGTATGGTTCCGCTCCCTTTTCAGAGGGGGATACGCCGCAGGTACGAGTGCTGCTGGAAACCATGGCGGGGCAAGGCACGTGCCTGGGCGCGCGTTTTGAGGAACTGGGCGCCATTATCGCCGCCAGCCGCCACAAGCACAGATTGGGGGTCTGTCTGGATACCTGCCACATTTTCGCGGCAGGCTATGAATTGCGCACACCCCAGGCCTATGAACGGACAATGGAGCGCTTTGCCGAAGTCATAGGTTTTGAGAAATTGGGTCTGGTACACCTCAATGACAGTAAAAATCCCTTTGGCAGCCGCAAGGACAGGCACGAGCACATCGGCCAGGGAGAAATGGGGGTGCAACCCTTTCGCCTGCTGCTGCGCGATGCGCGGTTTTCTCGGGTGCCTATGGTCATTGAAACGCCCAAAGACAAGGCAGGCACGTGGGATTTCATGAACCTCAACATATTGCGGCTTCTTATGCCCAGGAGGGGCACTCGCGACACCGGAAAAAGGTAACGATGCACAGAGGCTTTTCCATTTTATAATCGATTTTCTGAGTGGAGCGTGTGCGTATGACGTTTAGCTTTTATCCGGCGTCCAGGGGCCTCCCCTGGTCGCCGTGCGGGCGCGAAAGCCCGCGGCTTTATTCTTTTTTGTTTTACAAGAAATCGTAGTTATACCATTCCAAAACTTTAAATTTAATAATATCAAATAGATACCATAATGTCTCTGGCATTACTCCAAGCCTGGTAATTCCTCCAACAATGTGGAAATAGGTGCCTTGCGCCGACACTATGAACAGGAAACGGTATTAATTTGTTTTAGAGCATTTTCATTTTGAAACAAAACTCTTCCCTGAAATTATTTCCAATAGTTTCAGGAAAATGCATAAGACCATCCAGAGCTTTTCAAGCTGAAGACGCTCTAAACCAGGGGCGCCGCCAGTCCGTCCGCTCGCGGGTCGCTTCCCGCGCAGAGCATGCCGCTTGCGGGATCACGCACGATGATTTGGCCGCGTCCAAAAAGCGTTCGCTCATATCCCGTCACATATACAAGGTTATGTCCCAGGTTTTTCAACGCATCGGCGGTAGTCTGCGGCACGCCCTCCTCCAAGGCGATGCGCAATCCGGTTTCACTCTTATCTCCAGGATGTTGCAGATCGCCTGTTAGACAAAATCGCGGTACATCGAGCGTTGCCTGCGGGTCCAATCCATGCTCCAACATATGCTCCAACACCTGCACATGTCCTTGGGGCTGCATAAAGCCCCCCATCACGCCGAAGGCGGCGAACAGGTCGCCTGATTTATCCAGCGCCATGGCCGGGATGATGGTATGGAAGGGGCGTTTGCCCGGCCCCAGACGATTGGGGTGCCCCTCTTGGAAGACGAAGTTGTGTCCTCTGTTTTGCATGGAAAAGCCGCAGCCTCGGGGCACGATGCCGGTTCCGAATCCCATGTAGTTGCTGTTGACCATGGAGCAGGCGTTGCCCCAAACGTCTACGACGCAGAAATACACGGTATCCGAGGAAGTCAGGGGAGTGCCGAGCCCCAGGGGCAGGCAGCGCTTCATGGTGATGCGGGAGGCAAGTTCGCGGGCATAAGCTGGGGAGAGCAACTCCGCGATGGGAATATTGTGATGCTCAGGATCGGCGACATGGTTTCGCGCGGCGGAGAACCCCAGACGCAAGGCTTCCACGGCGCAGTGCATGCGGCGGAGGGAGAGCGCGGGGCCGCTATAGGCGTCCTCCAAAGCCGTGAGCACGTTAAGCGCCACCAGCGCCGCAAGGCCTTGCCCATTGGGCGCGCATTCATAGATGCGCAAATCGCGGAACACGGTACTTACGGGGGCGTTCCAATCAGGCGCCCGCGAACCATGATCGGCCAGATCGGCTTCGCTCAGCACGCCTCCCGCATCCTGCACTGCGCGGGCTATACGTTGCGCGGGCCATCCTTGATAAAAGGCCTGCTTGCCCCCTTGCGCGATTGTTTCAAGAACATCGGCCAAGGTTGGGGTGGTTCTGCATTCGCCGTGAAGCGGCGCGCATCCGTTCTTTTGCAGCAATTCCCCGGCATTGACTTTGTCTTTTAATTGGTTGGCCGCGCCGTTGCGCCAAAGCCGGGATGTCACAGGCCCGACGCTGAAACCTTGGCGCGCCAGCCGCACTGCCGGGTGCAGCACCTGCTCCATGGTGAGGATGCCGAAACGTTGTTGCAGATCGCACCACAATGCGCAAGCGCCGGGCACTGTCACGGTGAGCGCGTGAAAGGCCGGGAGTTCCGTCATGTTCTTCTGGCGCAGCAACTCCGGCGTCAACCCCGCGGGACTGCGGCCTGAACCGTTGAGTCCGTGGATGGAGCGGGTGGCCGCGTCATAGTACAAGGCAAAGGCATCGCCCCCCAATCCGGTTGAGCATGGTTCTGTGACAGCCAGGGCCGCCGCCGTGGCAATGGCTGCATCCGCCGCATTGCCGCCATGGGCCAGGGTCTGCACGCCTGCCGCGGCCGCCATGGGCTGGCTTGCGGCGACCATGCCCTCGCGGCTGAAAACCGGGGTACGGCGCGAGGCGAAGGTGAATTGGGGCAGGGGGTCCAAGATAAAAGAGGAGCGCATGTTTTTTCCTTGGGCTATGCCGAAAGCTGAAGCTATGTTATCTATGCCGGCCGGATGGAATGCCTACGGCGTTCGTAATTGCAGCGCACCTTGCCCCGGGGACGCGGGTGCCGGAACATAGTCGTATACCTGTGTTACGGCGCGGGTGGGGCAGCATGCCGGGTCCTCGGGCGCATGCGTCACCAGTTTCACCGTCACAGCGCCCTTGTCTATTTCCACATGCTGGACTTGGATGCGGTCGCCCAAGGGCGCGCAAGCCAGTTCATGAGGGGATTGACCAGTGCTCCCGACAAGGCTGAGCATATAGAACCAGGCCTCATCCCCGCAGTTGTGGACGTAGATTACCGCCGCAGCGTGATCGTTGTCGCCCGCCCCCGGTATTTGCCCCCATGCCGCTTGTACCAGTGTGGCACAACATGGGGCGTTGCGCCCTTCCGTCATGGGGAGTTCGCCTTGGAACAATCCGTTGCGCAGCGGCAGCGTCACCTGCTTTTCAAGACCGCAGGCATAGGTCAGGTTGCCCAGCACGCTGCTGCTCAGGGAATCGGAGCTGGCGGCAGGGGCGCCGTGCTCTTCGAGCTGTTGCGCGAACAAGCACAGGGGGCAGACCAGCAGCAACGCGACGACGGGCAGTAGGAGCGAACGCAAATTTTGTGATTGGCATAACTCGTGAGTATGTTTCAATTTTACTCTCGATTTTCTGAGTGGGGCGTACATTGTAACAATTTGTATTTGTTGAAAAAATGAGCAAAAGTCGTTTTTCCGGCGTCCAGGGGCCTCCCCTGGTCGTCGTGCGGGCGCGAAAGCCCGCGACTTTATTCTTTTTTCTTTAAGTCCAAAAGTCGTATTACGGAGTTAAGGCAACGCTGATTAATTCACTGGATATGCGAGGGGGAGAACCTTTCTCCAGAAAGGTTTCCCCCCGGAAAAACCTAACAAGGGCCTGTTTCTAAATTATTTCAACCCAATTAGGGCCTGTTTCTATAATAAAAATGATTATGGAAGGCCGTTCAAAAACATCGTAAGAAATCAAAATGATATATTTAACCTCCTCAAAATTAGAAAGTTTGGGAAAGGGAGAGCGCGAGAGGGGAAACCCTTTTCAAAGGGTTTCCCCTCTCGCATTTTCTTTTCGAAAGGAATTTAGAAACACGGCCAAGTCTTTAATCAGTGCTTCCTTAAGGCAACAACCGGAGAAGATTACCATGCTCCATTTTTTTTTCAATGAGCTTTTTGGCCATGGTTTCGCCTTGTTCGCCCCCCCCGGCCATACGTGAGAGTTCCTTATAGACGGCTTTTCCTGAAAGTCGCTGGCAACGTGTCGCCGTTTGCCCCTCGATAACCTCTTTTTCCACGAGAAAATGACGTTTGGCCAGGCTGGCGAGTTGCGGCCAATGACTGATGAGCACCACCTGCTGCCGCTCGGCGAGAGCTTGCAGGCGTTCGCCCACGCGGGTAAGGGTGATGCCGCCGACGCCGGAATCAACTTCGTCGAAGATCAGTGTCGGCAGCGCCGCTTGCCCCATGAGCCCGACAATGGCCAGCAGAAAGCGCGAAAGCTCACCACCTGAAGCGATCTTATCCAAGGGCTGAGGCGCTTGGCCCGGATTGGGCAGCCAAAGAAATCTGCCCCGTTCTTCCAACAACGGCGGAATACCTTCGGGGGCGGGATAGATTTCATGGGGCGTGAATTCGCAGATCACCCGCAGGTGTTCCGAAAAACCCAAGCCGCGTAATTCGTTTTCCAATGCGCTCGTCAGACTCGCCGCAGCGTCGCGGCGGGCCGCATTGCATGCATCCAATATGGAAGAAAGCTCTTGGGCTAATTTCTTTTCTTCTTTATCCAGCTGTTTGCGTTCAAGACCGCAGGAGTCCAAAAAGGAGAGATTGTTTTCGATTTCTTGGCGCAATAAGACGATTTCATCCAAAGGACGTTTGAGTTTGCGGCGCAATTGATTGAGTTCCCAGAGTCGCGATTCGATTGCTTCAAGATCGGCCTCCGGTTCAAAAGACTTTTCTTTGCGCAGGCGGCGTTCAAGCTCGTAGAGTTGCAACCGGAAGCTTTCCACCTGCTCGCGCTCCTGTTCATAATCCTCAATGACCGTGGCAAGGGCGGAGAGCCGGCGTTCCAGATTCTGGCAGGCCTCCAGCAGGCCGTATTCAGGCACGCAGAGCACATCCAGCGCCTCGATGACGGCGTCCTGAGCGGCTTGAGCTCCGGCGGCTCCGGCCTTGCGCGCCTCGAGTTCCTCTTCTTCGCCGGGTTTGGGGTCCACCTTTTCGATTTCCTTCAATTGGAACTCGAACAATTCACGCCGTTCCTGCAGCGAGCGCAGTCTTTGGTCCAATTCGTCCTTGCGGCGGGCCACATCGCGCAGTTTTTCCAGCAGAGACTCCTTTTCCCGCAGCGGTGCGTCTTCCGCGATAAAATCGTCAACAATGCGGTTTTGGTATGAGGGCTGGAGCAGCCGTTGCTGTCCGTGCTGGCTGGTGTGTAATATCAGTGCGGGCTTGAGATTTTTCACGTTTTCCTGAGAGGTCAGCTCGCCGTTGAGAAAGATGCGGGAGCGGCCGGTATCGGCGAGAAGTTCGCGCCGCAGAACATATTCTCCCCCTTCAAGCGTGAACAGGGCCTCAACCTGCGCCTTTTCTTGGCCGGGTCGCACCATGTCCACGCCGAGTTTGTCGCCGGTGAGAAAATTCAGGGCCTTGAGAATGAAGCTCTTGCCCGCGCCGGTTTCACCGGTGAGCACGTTCAGCCCGGGAGCGAACTCCATTTCGATATCTTCGATCAAGGCCAGACTGCGGATGCGCAGATACTCGAGCATGTCACAAGTCCATTGGTGGTTGAGGGTTCAGGCGGAGGATGTGCCGCGGGCGCGTTGTTGCATGGCCGCAAGTACGAGCCCCTTCGGGTCCAGGCCTTTGAGGACTCGGAAAAAGATTTGCTCTTTGCCTTGGTCACACGCCGTTTGCCATGCCAGGGCCACTTCCTCCAGCCCTTGGGAAAGACGGAAGGCTTCGAGATTGGCCATGCCCAACGAAAGCCCGTAACGCCAATTGCCACGGTTGTGCAAGCTCAGTTCCGAGAGTGTTCCCAGGCGGAAGTAGTTATATCCTTTAATAAGGGCGAACGTGGCATCGATTTGACGCAACAGGTCGAGGTCGCGCGGGCCGCAATCCAGCGCAAGATACATGCATTCCAGGGCCGAGGACGGCAGATGGCGTTTGGCGTCGAAGGCCAGTCCGGGGTTGCACAACACGCCTTCGCGTTTGAGCGCCTGGGCCCAGAGCAGCATCAGTTGCTGCGGGGATTCCGGCCGTTTCGGCTCCTCGTTGTGCGATTTGCAGTGCCGGTACCAGAATTGCTTGGCAATGGTGAATTCCTCGGCAAGCACACCCAGGCTGCTGCCGCTGAGGTTGTATTCCATTTCCGCGGCATGTCTTTTGGCGGCCAGGTTTTTCGCGGCGAGCCGCAGTGCTTCCTGCGTGCGCCCCGTGTAGTGGAGAAAGCCGAGTCGGGCGCTGGCCACTTCGCTGTTTTGCGGCAGAATTTCGAAAGATTTTTCAATAAGATTCGGGTCAATAGTGAAACGTTCAGCCTTGTACAAGTTCCAGAGGCTGAGCCAGAAGGCCACGCCGGCCTGCGCGCCTTTAAGGGCTGAGCTTGGCAGGGTCTCTGCGAAATCCAGCACCGTCTGAGCGCGGTGCCCCCCGAGATGCTCCCGCTGTATGCGTTCCCAGGCCAGACGAGCCTTGCGTTCGGCCACTGCGGGGTTCTTTATGAAAAAGTCGAGCAATGATTGCAGTTCAAGAACGTTTTCATAAATTTGAATTTCCCGGCCCGGCTCGAAAAGGGTGTCCTGATCTTCCCCGGTGTTTTGAGAAAAAACAAGACAGCCGCAGGATGCGGCTTCCATAAGCCGGAAATTCACTTCGCCGTAGATGCTTTCATTGGGCGCCAGCCGCGAATCCAGATAAAGCTTGAGCATTTCCTGGAGCGATAGATTCTGCACAATGTCGGCGTTGAAATTTTGCTGAAGGAATTCGCTGAACCATGTCCGTAAGGGGCGGTGCTCGGTGAGCCGCCCCACAAAGGATAAACAATGGCTACGCTCCTCGTGGGGCTTCCAGGGTAATGCGTAGCCGGCGCGGGGCAGTCTGAGCAGGGGGGGGCATGAGGATCGCAATCTGTTGAAAATGCTCACATGAGGTGTGGCGACGCCGTCGAAAAGCCGCATATAGTAGACATGCCAGAAGAGATTCAGGTGTGTGTCCACGGACCAGAAGATTTTCGGGCAGGAAAAGGAGTTCAGACCGGTCAGGAAGACCCGCTTGCCCAGGGATTCGGCTTGAAAGATCAGATCCGGCTTGAAATTGCGTTGCGCAAGAGCTTCTTTGAGATCAAATACGGGAGTCAGCTCCGGAACGTCGAGCTGAAGCACTTCATGCCCCATGCGTTGCAGGGATGTACCTATGGATGGTGATATGACGCAAATTCGCATGTATTAAAGCAAAGTCATTGTAAAATGGTATATTCTGGGGCTTCGCTCCAGTGCTTTTTCGCCTTGGAACAAGGCTCTCCATGAAACAAGGCTCATTGTTTCTGGAGAATGCATAAGAGCATCTAGCCGTTTCAAAATTAACGTGTACGACTTTCCGACTAAAAGAAAAAAACAAAGTCGCGGACTTTCGCGCCCGCACGACGACCAGGGGAGCCCCCTGGACGCCATAAAAAAATGACTATTTAGGCTGTGTTTCTAAATTCGTTTCGAAAAGAAAATGCGAGAGGGGAAACCCTTTGAAAAGGGTTTTCCCCTCTCGCGCTCTCCCTTTCCCAAACTTTCTAATTTTGAGGAGGTTAAATATATCATTTTGATTTCTTACGATGTTTTTGAACGGCCTTCCATAATCATTTTTATTATAGAAACAGGCCCTAGTGGAGCGAGGATAATGTTGAGCACCATGTGCTCTCAGTCATATGCGGAAAAGTCGGAAATGAAAAGGCGCTCGTGTTTTTCAACGATCGTAATCATAAATATCAAGGTGTTGAAATAGAAAAGTCAGGTTATTCTTTGCGTTGCAGGTCACGTTGATATGCTTTCCATCCGGGACAGATCTTCGTGTGCAAGCGCCACAACCACGCCAAAAAGGAATGGGGCTTGTCCTCTGCCTTGCGGCGGAACGAACAGGTTTCGCAACTGTGTTTCTTTTCGCTCATGGCTTTTTCCTCTGCGTATGCCGCTGTTGCGTGTTGGTCAGGACTTGAGTCTGGGATCGAAAATGTCACGCAGACTTTCCCCCAACAGGTTGTAGCCCAATACAGTGAAAAGGATGGCCAGACCGGGAAACATTGAGAGCCAGGGAGCTATTTCCAGTACGTCTTTGCCTTCCATGAGAATATTGCCCCACGACGGTGTGGGTGGTTGCACGCCCAACCCGAGAAAGCTGAGCGCTGATTCCGTAAGAATTGCGCCGGCCACGCCCAGAGTGGCCGATACAAGAACGGGGGCAACGGCATTGGGCAGGACGTGCACCGTCAGAATGCGTACCGGTCCGGCTCCGGCGAGTTTGGCCGCGGCCACGAAATCACGCTCACGCAAAGTGAGTGTTTCGGCGCGCACCAGGCGCGCCACGCCCATCCAGGAGGTCAGGCCGATGACCACCATGATGTTCATGAGACTGGGCTCCAGAAAGGCGATAACGGCCAGAATGAGGAAAAAGGAGGGAAAGCAGAGCATCACGTCCACGCCGCGCATGATCAGCTCGTCCACCAGCCCGCCGAAATAGCCGGCCAGGAGCCCCAGTACCAGGCCGATCGCCACGGATATGCCCACGGCCACGAAACCGACCCACAGCGAGACACGCGCGCCGTAGAGCATGCGCGACAAGATGTCACGCCCCAAAGCGTCAGTTCCCAGGAGATGGTGCGGTCCGGGAGATTGCAGCATGGCGTCCACATTCAACGCCGTGGGGTCGTATGGCGCGAGCCACGGCGCGAGAATAGCGGCCAGGCTCATGACGCAGACAATGCCGCCGCCGAGGGCCAGGAGACCGTAGCGAGACCACCAGCGTCTTGAAAGAAGCATTCGCATCAGTGCCTCCCCCGCAAACGGATACGCGGATCGGCCAGCCCGTATCCGACATCGGCCAGCAGATTCCCCGCCAGGGTGAGCAGCGCGCCCAACACCAGGTTGCCCATAATGAGTGGGTAATCCCTGGACATGACGCCCTGGTAGAATAGTTGCCCCAATCCGGGAAGTGCGAAGATGGATTCGATGATCACGCTGCCGCCGATAAGCGCGGGCACGGAGAGCCCCAGGATGGTGATGACGGGCAACAATGCGTTGCGCAGAGCGTGCTTAAAAACAACCGTGCGCGTTTCGAGCCCCTTGGCTCGCGCGGTAAGGATGTAATCCTGGCGCAAAACTTCGAGCATGCTGGTGCGCATGAAACGCGACATGCCCGCCAGGCTGCCGAAGGTGTAGATAAAGATCGGGAGGATAAGGTGGCTTGTGAGGTCCCACAGTTTCCCCACCGTGTTCAGATTGTTGTAGTCCAGGGATTTGAGTCCGGAAATGGGCAGGATCGGGAAATGGATGCCCAAGAGCAGCATCAGGAGCAGGGCCAGCCAAAAGCCCGGCATGGCGAAACCGATGAACACGAAAACAGTGGATATCCGGTCAAAGAGCCGCCCCTGCCGGCAGGCGGCGATGACGCCGATGGGAATGCTGATCAACAGAGAGAGGAACATGGAGACCACGTTCATGGAAAAAGTGAGGGGAAGCCGTTCTTTGATTTTATCCCACACGGGGCGGTGGTCGCCGCTCATGGAGCGTCCGAAGTCGAATTTCGCCAAGCGTTGCAGCCAGTTCACGTATTGTACGGGGAGCGGTTTGTCCAATCCGTACAGTTTTTCGAGCCGTTCCCTGGCTTCGGCCCCGGCTTCAGGGTTGAGCGTGGTCTGCAGATCCGTGGGGGAGCCGGGAGCCAGATGGATGACCCAAAAACTGATGACCGTGATGCCGAAGAACACAACGCCAACCCAAAGCAGCTTTGTGCCCAACCGGAGAGCCAGGCGCATGAGCGGCGAACTGGCGAGGCGCGTGGTTTTTGTGCGGGGCATTATGCTGATTCTCCCTGTTGATGAAGATATGTAAGCCGATCCGTGGGGAAAGTGAATGCTGCTTTGGCCATCCGTAAGGTGTATAAGATCATGGCTGACGGCTAGTTGCCTTAAAGATGATGTGTTTTTGTGCTCCGCCCCAACGCATTTTCCCTGTGGAAAAGGCTCATCCTTGAAACAATGTCCATTGTTTCAGGGAAATGCATAAGAGCATCTAACTTTATCAAAGTAAAGACGCTCTAAACCCCGCCAGGGGGGAACGCCCCCCCCGGTCCCGCGAATATCGTGCTTAACATTGCCAATATACTCACAGGCTATGCCAGTCACAAAGTTTTGGAGATTCTCAAGAACCTTTTTCAAAAGGTTCTTGAGCCGCCGGAGGCAAACCAATTCAAAGTTACAATGCTTTCGTCCTTGTTCCGTTACGCGTTATCAGCGTGCACCCATTCGCGAACGCGGCGTTCTTCTTCGCTCCATTGCGGGCTCAGCCGCAATTGAAGGAATTGTTTGAACAGGGCGTCCATAAAGTCGATATAGCGCTCCATGAGAAAAACTTTTTCAAAGAACGCCGCATCGGGATCGTCGTCCGGCTCCTTGCCGGCTTCTATCTTTGGGGTGCGCAGTCCGGAAATGGTGAAGTTTTCGGCTTTGACGGATCCCTGCCACACTTCCGTATCGCGTTCCAGCCGGATTTGCATTTTATTCACTTTTTTTCCATAGGCCAAGCCCAGCCGGGCCTCTTTGAGTTCGGACATGGCGCCGCTGACAGTGGCGGTTTCCACGTTGTCTCCCTCGCCGCCTTGTACACTGATGCGCTGCTCCACATAACATGCGAACGCAACGCCGTCCGGGGTGCTGAATTGCCCGTTGGTTGTTTCGCTTTTGAACCAAAGCCAGGTAAGGAAGTCCTGGCCCAGGATCACGTCGATCATCTGCCCAAGATACAGATCCATGAATGCTCCTTGATTACGCGAAGTTGGAGGCTTCTAAGGCGTCGAGTTTGGGTTGCGCTTCGGGGCCCATGAGTTGCAGCGCCAGAAAATAGGGCGTGAGTGGCTCAAGGTGCAGGTCGAAGGTTTCCGTGAAAAGTTCCATAAACAGTTCGCAGACCTTGTCGCGCGTGCAATCAAACCAGATGGAATTGTCTTCCCTGTTCCATATGGCGTTGAACTCCGCGGGGATGGGGAGAGAGCGCGCACGCAGCTTGAGCATGATTTGCTCTTTGATTTCCTTTTTCTGGTCGCGGGAAACGCCTTTGCGCCCTTGTTCCTTGGCTTCGCGCTCCGCCTCGCGCAGGGCGAGCTGGAAATGCTTCTTGAAGACAGCAGGGGGCACGCGGCGGGTGTCGAGCCGGAGGCTGAAGGCGATGTAACCGCCTTTTTCCGGAGGCGCGACGCGCCATTCGGTATCCAGCCAGTCATCGAAACAGACCCAGCCCCACGAACGTTCATCCGCGTTATGGTCGATGTCTTTGATGGCGAATTTTTTCAAGAGGTCGGGAATGCGCGGCCACAATTCGTCGGGTACGGGCTCAACGGGGCGATAGCGCGTGAAGCTTGTGCTTCCGGCGAGAAATGCCATGAGAGGCTCCTTGTTGTAGTGAACATGGTGAACATGGGAGTGGAGTTGTAGCGCATCTTCACAAACAGTGCCAGGGGCGCTAACGCCCCCTATCCGGGTCAGATCGAGTCTGCTTCGTGGATTTCGGTCCAGTTTTCGTCAATGCATTTTTTGACGCGCTGCCAATGAGGGCCGCCGAAGTTGTATATCTCAACCAACCGGATGAATGTTTGCGATTCTTCCTGAAAAGCGAGGATCAGAGCGTCGAGGGCCTGCAGCATGCGCCGCATGCCTTGTAAAGGAGTCTTCAAGGAAGGGGCGGTGTCATCCTTTGGGGGCGCATCATCGGGCGATACGCGCGGCGATTGCTGTTCAGGGGGGGCCGGCGCGATTTCCTGGTCTTTGAGCGAAGCTGCGGCTGGCTGGAGAAGCAGTGCTCCGCCAAGGGTCATGAAGAGCAGCAAAATGAAAAGGCGCATGATGTCCTCCTTTGGCACGGGGGCGATGCGTTACGGAAAAGTTGCCAACCCGAATCTGGAGATGTGTTTCACTGCGGAACGGGATGCTCGTGAGTTCTGCAAGTCGCCTAACCTGTGGGGCTGTCGTCATCCATGAAACGGGTAAGATCGGCATTGTTTTTCCAGGGAGTGGATTCCTGGCGTGGTCGTGCTTCGTGGCGCGTCTGTTCCTGTTCGTTGTAGACCTGTTCGATGGTTTTTTCCACCTTGAGCCAGCCCGCCCCTCCCTGGGTATAGATGCTTATGAGCTTGACGAATGTTTCGGATTCGTTTTGCAGAGCTTGCAACAGCAGTCTCATGGCCTCTGCCACGGGCACTCCGGATTCTCTGTGCAAGGACATGGTGTTCTCTCCTGGGCCTGTGCGGTGGAAACCCCTGTGACAGGGGCTGATGTGCGCTCCTCTTTCCGAAAATTTCATTTACGGAGTATTGAGGTTTTCACCTGAGAACGTTTTGACGCAATGATGCTCCGCGTTGTCGCGCAAGGGAAACAGGAAGCTAATGAATAATACAACCGGAAGGAATAATATGCAAAGGGAAAGGGCTATTTTCCGATGCAGAATTGGTCGAATACGGCGTTGAGCACTTCGTCCGGGCAGATGGCGCCGGTAAGGATATCCAATTGCGTCATGGCGGCTTCGAGCCGCACGTCGAGCAGGTCGTAGGTTTGCCCCTCATGGAGTTCCGTTCGCAGGGCTGCAAGTTCCGCGAGGGCCAGCTTCAGGGCCTGGGTTTGGCGCAGGTTCGGGGCAAGGTCTCCTGCGGGAGGTGCTCCGGATAAACGGTCGCGCAAGCGTCGGGCCAGCAGTTCCATACCTTCCCCGGTGGCCGCGCTGACACGCAGCGTTTCGAATCCCAGAGCCTGCAGTTCGGGCAGGGCGGCGGGAGCAGATGACAGATCGCATTTGTTGCACAACGCGAGCACGCGCCCCGGCGTGAGCCCGGCCAGGAGTTCGCGTTCATCCGGGGCCAACGGAAGCGAGGCGTCGTGCACGAACAGCACCAGGTCTGCTTGAGAAGCGAGATCGCGGCTTTTGGCGAGGCCGTGGCGTTCCACGATGTCGCCTGTTTCGCGCAGTCCCGCCGTATCCACAAGCCGAAGCGGCAGACCGTCGAGGAGCAGGGGTTCTTCGAGGTAATCGCGCGTGGTGCCCGGAATCTCGGTGACAATAGCGCGTTCGAAGCCGAGCAGGGCGTTGAGCAGGCTTGATTTTCCGGCGTTGACGTGTCCCGCCAACACGGCGAGAGCGCCTTCACGCCAAGCGCGGGCGCGGGCATGGGCATCGATCAGTTCCTTGATGGATTCGAGGATCGGCTCAAGCATCGCATCGAGCTGTTCTGGCGAAGCCTCTTCCACTTCATCTTCGGGAAAATCCAAGGCCAGGCAGAGTTGCTGTTTAAGGCGCAGGAGTTTAGCGCGCAGATTGCGCATTTGTTGACCGAGCCTGCCCGAGAGTTTCGCCTGCGCCAGGCGCAATCCTTCCCTGGAAGGGGCGGCAATGGCCTCGGCAACGGCCTCGGCCTGAGTCAGGTCCAGCCGTCCATTGAGAAAAGCGCGTTTTGTGAATTCTCCCTTTTCCGCCGCGAGAGCTCCGCACGCGAACAGGGCCTCAAGCGCCGCGGCCAGGATGGCGGGGCCTCCATGGCAATTGATTTCCACCACGTCCTCGCCCGTATAGGATCGCGGGCCGGGCATGTAGGCCACGAGCACTTCGTCTATGCACAGTCCGGACCGGGGCTCCAGCAGGTGGCCATGGTGCAGCATGCGGGGGGTGAAATCGCTGAAGGCGTTGGTGGACGAACGGAAAAGGACCCGGGCCAATGCTTTGGCCTCGGGTCCGCTGATTCGGATGATGCCGACGCCCCCTGCTCCGGGAGGCGTGGCAATGGCGGCTATGGTTCGCCCGTGCTTATTTGGGTCACTGGGCGCGTTACGGGGGTGCGTCATAAGGTGGACGGCTAATCGGCGTTATTGGCCTGATAGTTGTTTTCTCTGTTCACCTGGCCACGGGGGCGGTGTTGACCGCGTTTCGGTAAAATGATGACACGTTTCAACGGGCCGTCGCCTTTACTACGGGTAGTGATGGTGTCATCTTCCTGAAGCGCCAGATGGACGAGGCGACGATGGTACGAACTCAAAGGCTTCGTGCTGAGCGGTTTGCCCAAATGTTTGGCTTTATCAGCCAAGTGCAGGGCGAGTTGCCGCAGGTTTTCGTCTTGCCGTTCGCGATAGTCGCCCGTATCAATCTGTATTTTTATGGGATCCGGCCATTTGTTGGCCACGATTCTGTTAACGAGGTACTGCACGGCGGCCAGGGTCTGCCCTTCGCGGCCAATGAGAAGGCCCGAATTTTCGTCATCCTGAATGATAACACGTGCGCGGGACGCATCTTCAACATCCACGTCGATATCCGGCAAAGGGATGATGGGCGATACGATGCGGTCCACCACAGTGGTGATCATGGCCTTGAGTTCCATGTAGCTATCGCGCCGCCGGGCTCTGATGCGGGCTTTCTTTATGCCAACGAGTCCGAAGATGCCTCCTTTGGAGTCGGCGATGATTTCAATTTCAAGCTTTTCACGGTCGGTACCGAAAAAGTCACAAGCCGCAGCGATGGCGTCATCAATGGTTTTGCCCTCGAATTCGAGATATTCGCTCATGAAGTCTCCTTGACACACTTACACACAGACTTTGGATGCATGTTTCACCAATAATGGGTGTTTATGATTTTCTGAGCATCCACCATTGCTGTGCGATGGAGAGGACGTTATTCGCCAACCAGTAGATAACCAACCCCGCGGGAAAGTTCAAGAAAATGAACGTGAAAAAGATGGGCATGAACAGCATGATCTTAGCCTGCGTGGGATCGCCAGGCGAAGGAGTCATTTTTTGCTGTAAAAACATGGTGGCGCCCATAACGATCGGGGTAATATAATAGGGATCCTTGGCTGAAAGGTCGGCGAGCCAGATCATATCGGTAAAAGGCAGATGAGTAATGAATGGGGCGTGCCTGAGTTCCAGAGAATTGAGCAACGCCTGATAGAGGCCGATGAAAACGGGAATCTGGAGAAGCATGGGCACACAGCCGCCGGCTGGGTTGACCTTGTAGGTTTTATAGAGACTCATCATCTCTTCATTCATTTTTTGGCGGTCGTTTTTGTATTTCTCCCGTATTTTGCTCATCATTGGCTGAAGCTTTTTCATCTGGTTCATGGACTTGTAACTTTTATGGGAGAGCGGCCAGAGGATGATCTTGATGATGATCGTAAGGATAATAATGGCCACGCCGTAGTTGCCCACGAAAGTGTCGATGATGTTGAGCGCCAGCACAAGGGGTTTGGCGATGAAATCGAACCAGCCGAGATTGACGGCTTTGCTCAGGTCGTTGGGCGCCTCTTCGAGGATCTCCTGCTTTTTAGGACCGAGGAAGTAACTGCAGGAATAGGTTTTCTCGCTCTGGGGTTCAATGCTGCCCAAGGGAACTTCCAAAACGAGGCGGAACACGCCGTCCACCAGCCGCGCACGGAAAATGGCGGCCTCCGCATCGGCGGAGTTCTCTTGCGGCAGGAGGGCGAGCAGGAAGTAATTAGAGTTGAGACCGCCCCATTTCACACCTTGGTCGCGGGTGAACCATGCCTGCTGGAGGTCTTCCCTGTCGTTTTCTTCGTCGAGACCTTGCTGCGTGAGGGTCGCGACGCGGGTGATGTTGTACTTGTCGTCTTCGCTGGTGAGGCTGGAAGCGTTGAGAGTGAAGCCCAGTGTGCCTTTCAGGCGATTGGCGCTGTTGTTTCGCAACGAGACCACTTCATCGATAAGATAGGAATCGGCATTGAAGCTCAGTATGCGGGTAATGGTCACATCGCCGAGTTTTCCCGTAAAGGTGAGTGTGCCGTCGGCGTTTGCCGAAGTGTCGAGCTTGAGGCTTTTTTGCGCCACATCCTGCCATACGGGGTCACCGCCGACGAGCAATTCCAATGGGCGGGTCAGGGCCGCGTTTTGGCTGATAAGGTTGACGTCGGGCGAGTCGGGTTTGATGGTGGCTTTGTACTCATGCAATTTGAAAGAAGTGAGAATGCCCCCATCGGAATTGAAGACGGCGGTATACAGCGGGGTGGTGACGGTTATGTCGCGTCCAGTAAGAGCACGCGCTTTCGCAGGGGTTTCGTCTTGCCCGAATTCCACGGAAGGACTGGCCGGTTCGGCGTTCAGTCCCACGGCGTCGGTTTGCGCATCCGTTTGGGAGGTTGTTGCGGTTGTTTTATTTTGTTCCTGGGTAGCCTGCGGTTTGGGAACATATTTGGGTTGAAAAAAATAGGTCCAGACGCCCAATACGATCATTGAAAGGGCGATGGCGAGGATAACGCGTTTCAGGTCCATAAGCGCTTGATCACTCCTCGTTTGGCGCGGTGGCGTGTGCGCTGGGGGGTTGTATAAAAAGAGAGAAGGTCTCCGGCACGGGATCGAAGCCTCCCTTGAAAAACGGATTGCAACGGGCCAGGCGTCTGACGGCGAGCAACCCGCCCTTGAAGACGCCAAAACGCGTAACAGCCTCCAATGCGTATTCCGAGCAGGTTGGCTGGAATCTGCACGCGGGAGGCAAAAATGGTGAAATGCAATATTTGTAGGCCTTCAAGGCCAGGGCAACAATACTGCGCAT
Source organism: uncultured Desulfovibrionaceae bacterium (assembly GCA_964517355.1). Classification (GTDB taxonomy): domain Bacteria; phylum Desulfobacterota; class Desulfovibrionia; order Desulfovibrionales; family Desulfovibrionaceae; genus CAZFCK01. The sequence continues at coordinate 34,330 of CAZFCK010000002.1, forward strand.
ACGGTCAATCGTGTCCTAGGAGGTCACGGTGCGTTGCCATCGCCGAGGGTCGAGGTGGTTGCCTGGCCATGAAACTGCTGGCGGGCAGCCATGGCGGCTTTTTGCACAACAGGCAGAAGTTCCTCCGTCACGCCGTGATACGTGAGCAGGGAAACGTCAATGCCTCGTTTGGGAACAAAGACCACATCCAAACCTGTGCCAAAAACGCCTTTATTGCACCGAAAAAATTCCCGAATCAGCCTTTTGACCCTGTTACGCTGCACAGCGTTCCCCGTCTTCTTGCCCACACCGGTACCACAACGCGAAGGCATGGCGGCATTCGGCCTGGGCAAGATGAAGACGATGAAACGCTTGGAAAATATGCGACGCCCCTGGGCGTAGCAGGCCGCGAACTCCGGCCTTCGCAGCAGCCGGTGTTCTCGGGGATGGGCTAAACAGCTAATCTTTTACGACCTTTGGCCCGACGGTTGCGAAGAACGGCACGTCCCGCCTTGGTCCGCGAGCGGACGAGAAAGCCGTGCGTACGCTTTCTTCTGGTCGTACTGGGCTGGTATGTACGCTTACTCATGATACAACTCCTTTCCAAAAATAGCAGAACTTGGTAACCAAATGAGTTCACGCCGTCAATGGCGCGTGCATAAAACAAAAAAAGAACCTTACACACATCTACGGTATTGTGCAAGATATCTTTTGTCCCGAAGGCCTGGAAAAGCGGCATTGACGCACCGTATAAAAAGTGAAATATCTTTGCATGGTCCAAGGTCTCGTAATCAGGAGGGCGACATGTTGTTTTGCAGGGATGTGCGGCATCGTGTCCGGATATTTTTTGTGCTGGTGTTTGCGGGGGGACTGCTGCTGGCCGCAGGGGGCGTGGTGCCGGCAGCTGAGGATTCGCACGGGCCTGAGCCGTTGCGCGTGCTTTATCTCCAGCTTGAAGGGCCTGTCACGCCGGCGCAGGCCGATCTTTTGGATGAAGGGATACACGCCGCCACAACACAAGGGGCGAAAGTTTTACTTCTTCGTCTCGATACGCCCGGCGGACTCGTGGATTCCATGCGCGACATGGTGAAAAGCATGCTGAACGCTCCCATACCTGTCGCCGTGTGGGTGGGACCTTCAGGCGCCCATGCCGCTAGCGCCGGCGTGTTCCTCGTTGCCGCTTCGAATATCGCCGCAATGGCGCCGCAGACGACTATCGGCGCGGCGTCTCCTGTCGACATCCAGGGCGGGAACGTGCCCGAGACCATGGCCCGCAAGGTGAAAAACGACCTCATGGGGCTTTTGCGCGGCGTCACGCGCGCCAAGGGGCGCAATCTGGACTGGTATGAACGCTCCGTGGAGGATGCCGTCAGCGCTACGGCGCAGGAAGCCGTGATGGAGCGCGTTGTGGAATTTGTGGCAAAGAATCCGCAGGATTTTTTGGCCCAGGCCGGCAGCAGGGGGATTGGATTTCATGGAACCGTCTTGCATTTCAGCGTGGACCAGGTTGAGATGATCACCCATGAACCAGGCATGCGCTATCGTTTTCTTTCCTGGCTGCTCCATCCGCAGATAGCCTATATCCTTTTATTGGGCGGCATGGCGGGATTGTTTTTCGAATTGGTAACGCCGGGGGTGGTTCTGCCCGGCGTATTGGGCGGACTCAGCTTGCTGTTGGGACTTTACGCCCTTTCGGTGCTGCCGACCAACGCCGCCGGAGTGCTGCTCATCCTCTTCGCATTAGTGCTTTTTCTCATGGAATTGAAAATCACGAGTTACGGCCTGCTGGCCGTGGCGGGCATCGTGGCCATGTTCGTGGGATCGTTGCTGCTCATAAAACCGGGGCAAGGGTTTGAGCAATTGCCCCTGCGCATGGTGGTGGTCACGGTGGGAGGGGTGGCAGTGTTGGTGGGGGGGTGTCTTTTTTTTATGATGCGCTCCATGGTGAAACCGCCGGCCACGGGCAGAGAGGCAATGGCCGGGGCGCCGGTGGAAGTGCGGCAATGGCAGGGGCGCGCGGGGCAGGTGTTTTGCCAGGGCGCATTGTGGAGCGCCTATAGCCGGCAGCCGCTTGTGTTTGCCAAAGGGGAAAAGGCGCGAATCATCGGCATCGACGGCCTGAAGTTGGAGATAGAACCGCAACGGGACAGCGTTTCCACAGCCGACGCGGTCCTCGACTCTAAGGAGTGATGTATGATTACCTATTTGCCCATCGGACTCATTATCATCGCTTTTCTTTTCGCAAGCCTTAAAGTGCTCAACGAGTACGAGCGCGCCGTTATTTTCAGACTCGGACGGGTGATCAAGGCGAAAGGTCCCGGATTGATAATCCTGATTCCGGTTGTAGACCGCATGGTGCGGGTAAGTTTGCGTGTCAAGACATTGGACGTGCCGAACCAGGACGTGATTACCCGCGACAATGTGAGCATCAAGGTGAACGCGGTGGTGTATTTCCGGGTCATCGCCCCGACAAGTTCCATTCTCGAAGTCGAGGATTATCTTTTCGCCACCTCGCAATTGGCGCAGACTACCTTGCGCAGCGTATGCGGCGGCGTTGAATTGGACGAAATTCTTTCACATCGCGAGGAAGTCAATTCGCGTTTGCAATCCATTCTGGACCAGCAAACGGATGTCTGGGGTATCAAAGTCAGCTCAGTGGAACTCAAGCATATCGATTTGCCGCAAGAAATGCAGCGCGCCATGGCCAAACAAGCGGAAGCGGAAAGAGAACGCCGTGCCAAGGTCATCAATGCGGAAGGTGAATTCCAGGCCGCGGAGCGGTTGACCCAGGCCGCCCAGATTATCAGCCGGCATCCTGAAGCGTTGCAGTTGCGGTATCTGCAAACCATGCGCGAGATGAGCTCCGAGAGCAAGTCCACCGTGATACCGTTGCCTCTGGATCTTCTGGGGCTGCGCCTGGGAGGCGCGAATACCGGCGTCGCGTCAGCCCAAAACAAGGAAGGGATCTAAGGAGCAGGCCCTTTATGGTGCCGGAGTATCACTTCGAACGAAAAGAAAAAAGAATAAAGTCAGGGGCTTTCGCGCCCGCACGACGACCAGAGGAGGCCCCTGGACGCCGGAAAAAACGACTATTTCATCCTTTTTTACATAAATTCAAAGTATTATAGTGTATGCTCAACCCGAAAAATCGAGTTGAGAAAAAGCGGACCGGGAGGAAACCTTTGTCACATACAGAGGATTTCCCCGGTTTCTTTTTTCATCATCATTAAATGACGGGATGTTGGGGCGTGTACCGCAACTCCATAGATGTATTTTTGCAGTGATTTGATATTATACAAAATCCAGCCCTAGAGCATCTCACGCTTGAAAAGCGCTAGATGCTCTTATGCATTTAACTGGAACAATTGGAAATTGTTTCAGGGGAGAGCCTTGTTTTAAGGCGAAAATGCGCTAACCAATGGAGATGGCGCGTTATGCTGATTTCTTCTCCCTGGCATCTTCGTTGCATTGATGTCGCCACGTGGAGTGGAGGACCGTGGCTTGAGGAGTTGGGTGTCAAGAAAAGGTGTCAAAAGGATGTCGTTAAACGTTACAAAGCCGTCCACTCCAGCCGAAATGCGGGCGGGTATGGTGGTGAAGAAAAAATCGCGTTACCGATTTTTTCCGGCACGCTCATAAAAAAATCCCGGACGCACCGTGCGACGGTCAGTGCGAGAACTCTTTCCTAAATGGACTTATGCAGTCCTTCCAATGCTTTTTGTGTTAGTTCTCTTCATGATCGCGCCGTCACATGTGCTCCAGGTCTACTCTAAATTTAAGTCGCAATCACTTAACGTCAAGGTGACGGCAGAAGACAGGAGAGAGGGAAATGGCACGAGTGTTGCTACATTAAGTCTAAATTTTTTCTAGAAAAAGTTCGGACATATTGTGGATACTGTTGAGTCACGATGGGATATGCGAGGCAGAGATGAACGGGGTCGCCATGGAACACTGTGCCCCGGCAGACTTTTCAAATAAGATTTTCTCCTATGACAACCGGGGGATTCGCGTGACAAGCATCTTTAAAGAAACAGTGGAAGACAAGTCTCTCACCATGTGTATCCATACTGATAACGAACGCGAATATGCGCTGTCCGTTCACGGGGGATGCCGGGATTATCGCAGAGAAGGGTTTACCAGCTGGTTTGACGCTTATGACCACGGAAAGCGGGTCTTGGCCTGGGTATGCGGGGTGCGGCAATGATTGCTATGGTGTCATGCCCTGTACGCCGCACATGCCGCGAGGGGAATATAGGAGCGACGCCGCGGTCGTGCGTGAGGAGCGTAACGCCCCACGTGACGAATGCCGCTGTGGGATGTTTTCCCCCGCACTCCTCTCTTCAAGCCTATGGAGTGTCTTTTTTCAAGCGTTGCACGTCCAGCAGATGATTTTCAAGATTTGTGGTGTAAACGAGCAGGAGTTCCCCTTGTTCCCGTTGATGGCGCCGAACGGTGAACAAGTCGTACAGCAGGAGCGCGTCCGGAGCTTGCCAAATGTACCAGGTGTCTTCAATGTTTTCTGGCTCTCCAAAGAGTTCCGTCACCTTTTTCAGATAGTCGTCCGGGGAATTGACAAGAATTCGTAGCGCAATGGGATGATTGATGAATTCTGAAAAGTAGAATGTGGCTTTGGCGAATTCGATGTCGTCGTATCGGGCTTCCAAGGGGATCGTACGGATTTGGGGCACGTTATTCCAGACGGGATCGATGCAACGGCCTATGGTGGACCAAAGTTGTTTGAAAACCTCGGATTTGCCCAACAGCTCGTTCCAGGATTCGGAAAGTCTATCGCCGAACACATTGTTGCACCAGCATCCGGTACAATAACATTGCATATTAATAGTAAAATCTTCGTATTCGGCTTTGCGCGTGGGGTCGATTTCTGATTGGGCATCAACTCCCAGAAAACCGAAGGGCGCATTCTCCTGTGCATACACCTGGCCGGGCGCAATACCAAGCAGCGATAACAGCAGAAGAAAGTAGGGTAATGCGTTTCTGTTCATGATGCATCGCTGAGAGCACAAAGTCAGGGCTGTTGTCAAGTACGGAGGGCTCCGTAGCGAGACGCCTGTCTTGACGCCTCAAGGGCTCTGGCCTATAAAAATCAGTTTGTAAAATGTTTCTCGAAAGGGGGCTGAGCGGCCTTACGGCGTCTGCCCGTTCATTCGTAGTTGCGGTATTCGTATTTTCAGAACGGAATGACCTTGATTTCAGGTGAGGCGGCTGCGTGGCCGTAGCCTTTATGGTAAATTGAGCAACTACCACGTTGCGCAGCGATAATGATGCGCATTTTGTTTTCCCAGAACTATCCACCCTTTTTTCGATGCCGGGAGAAACGTCATGAACCGCCTATTAACCCTACTTTTTATCTCGCTGAGCTGTGTGGTTGCAAGCATTACTCTGCAGGAAACGTTTTGCTTTGCGGCCGGTAAGTTGCAGGAGGTGAGGGCACGCGGCGAATTGCTCTGCGGTGTTAACGACAGTATTGTGCCGTTTGGGTTCATCGATGAAACATCTAACGACATTGTGGGATTTGACGTAGATATCTGCAAGGCCGTTGCGGATGCCATCGGCGTGCGCCTCAAGCTGGTGCCGGTCACTTCTGTGGACCGCATCCCGCAATTGTTGCAGGGAGCCGTGGATTTAGTGGCCGCAACCATGACGCATAAATTTGATCGTGAAGAACTGATCGATTTTTCCATCACGTATTTTATGGACGGGCAGAAACTGTTGGTGCCCCGCAAATCCGATATTCGGGGGGTGGCCGACCTCGCAGGCAAGAAAGTGGGCACCGTGATGGGCACCACATCTGAAAAGAATATCAAGATGGCGCAGCCCCAATGTTCTGTCTTTGCCTATGATACAATGCCCCAAGCCTTTGTGGCCATGAAGAACGGAGAAGTGGACGCCGTGACCAGCGATTCCCTGGTGTTGCTTGGCCTCAAGCTTGTGGATGAAAATCCCGGCGAGTGGGTGATAACTGAAGAATTTTTTTCCAGAGAACCATACGCGATTGGCGTTTTGGAGAATGATTCCGACTTTCGAGATGTTGTGAATAAAACTTTGGCCGATTTGTGGACAAATGGCGGCTATGCCAAAATTTACAACAAGTGGTTCGGTCCCGACAGCAAATACCACACTCCGTTGCAGTGGGAGATGTCGGTCTGGCCGTGACACGCAAACAAAGCCTGACTGCGCGGCAGGTTTTTATGTAAGGAGAGCGCATGGCCGATTTGATTCGACTGGATGTGGCTGTGCCGGAAGAAAATGTTGAGGCTGTGACCGCACTGCTGTTCGAGCGGGTGCGCCACGGCTGGGAAGAACGCGAAGATGTTCCGGGTATCGTATTGTTTCGCATCCACGCCGAGCAGCCTGATTTCTGTCAGAACCTCAGGCAGGAACTGGAAGCGCAGTTTCCCGCATCGCGCGTGGATTGGACCGAGGTTCCCAAGCGCGACTGGACCTCGGCATGGCGCGAGTTTTTCACTGCAGTGCCCTGCGGCGAGGATTTCATCGTTATCGCCCCCTGGATGTTGGAGGAGCGCCCCTTTCCCGAACGCATTCCCATTATAATCGAACCCAAGATGGCCTTTGGGACCGGGCATCATCCCACAACGGCCTTGTGTCTCGAGGTGATTTCCCTGATGTATCGAGAGGGGCGGTTGAGCCCATCCATGCGCTTTCTGGATTTAGGCACCGGTTCCGGTATCCTGGGATTGGCGTGCGCCAAACTCGGGCTTTCGGGCATTGGTTTGGACACTGATCCTCTGGCGGTTGACAACGCGCAGGAAAACAAAACAGTCAATGAAGTGGGCGACTCCTTTTCCGTGGATTTGGGCAGCGTTGAAAAGGTGGCGGGACAACAGTTCGATTGCATCCTGGCCAATATTCTGGCCGAGCCGCTTATCGCGTTGGCGCCGGAGATTTCAGCGCTGCGCAAACAGGGGGGAGTGCTCGTGCTTTCCGGCTTGCTCGACATACAACGGGAGGCGGTGAGCGCAGCGTATCTTGCCCAAGGGCTGCCCAGCCCCAGAGAAATCGTATCCGGAGAGTGGGCCGCCTTGGTTTGGGATGGTGTCGACAGCTGATGCCGGAAGGCCGGGAGCGGGTCATGGATCTTGACGTGCGTCGGGAAAAAGGTTGCACCGTAGTGCGCCCCAACAGGGATGCGCTGGATTACACGGTCTGCGGGCAGTTCAAACGCTCCGTGCAGGCTATGTGGGAGGGCAACCGGGGCGTGCTGCTTCTTTTGGATTTGCAGGAGGTGGCTTTTCTTGACAGCATGGCTATCGGTGCGCTTGTCAGTCTGCGCACGCAAGTTGTTTCCGGAGGCGGGCGCGTGGCGTTGTGCGGTTTGCAGCCTTTTGTCACCAAAGTGCTCGCGGTGGCCACGGTAAACGCGATTTTCGACATTTATAATGATGTGGAGCAAGCACTGGAATCCCTGGGGAGCGACGTTCAGTAATGTTGGACAGGAAAACACTGCTGCTGAACATGTACGACGCCATGTATTCCCACCTTGGACCGAGTTGCTGGTGGCCTGGGGAGAGTGTTTTTGAGATCATGGTCGGGGCCATGCTGACCCAAAACACCAATTGGGATAATGTGGCAAAGGCCATAACCAATCTAAAGAATGCAGATTTGCTGACGCCGCAACAACTCTATATGCTTCCAGAAGACGAACTCGCGGAATATATCCGTTCCGCGGGGTATTTTCGCATAAAAGCCAACAGATTGAAAAATCTTCTCGTATTTTTGCACAATCAATGTCTTTTTGATTTCGAGGTCTTGCGTGCTCAGGACATGCATTCTCTGAGGAATAAGCTACTCACCGTCAAGGGCGTGGGTCCTGAGACCGCGGATTCCATTTTGCTCTATGCGCTGGAACTGCCCAGCTTTGTGGTGGATGCCTACACATCACGCATGATCACCCGGCACGGGCTGCTGCCGGAGGATGCCGGTTACGAGGAGCTGCGAGCTTTTTTTCAGGATGTGCTTCCAGAAGATATTTCGCTTTATAACGAATACCATGCGTTGGTTGTGCGAACGGCCAAACGATGGTGCAAAAAAAAGAAGCCTCTGTGCGACGACTGCCCCTTGCAACGGTTTTTACCGTAGTTTTTTTGCTGGTCATGTGCAGCTGCCGGCCTTGCCGGGCGGCCGGAGATACAGCGTCGCGTGTGGCTCAAGAACGGGAGCGCGCGGCCGAGGCCCGTGATGCCCTGCAGACCCTGACGGCCAAAGAACGGAAGGTGCATCAGGATCTAGCTGCCGCGGAACAGCGTGTCCGGGACATGCAGCGCCGCATCGTGCAGGCCGAAGAGCGTCTCGCCGCCCTGGAGGCCGAGCAGCAGGATGTTGCCCGCAGGCTTGGAGTGTTGGATGCGGAGAAGCGCACGTCTTTGAAGGAACTCGGCACATTGTTGCGGGAGCTTTGGCCAGTGCAGATCCGGCGCGATGTCTTGCGCGGCAGGGCTATCCCCGACTGGCAGCAGGCCGACCGCGAGTTTGTGTGGATGCGTTCGGTCTATGCGCGTGTGCAAAACGCCTTGCGCGAAGTTGGAGACAAAGAACGGGCCGTAAATAAAACATTGATGGAGAAACAAGCGCTGGCAGAGCAAGCGCGCGAGCGCCTCGAAACCATTAATAAGGATAAGGATGCCTTATTAGGGGAGCAATTGCTCTTCCGCAAAGAATTGGCCGCGGTGCGCAGTCAAAAGGTGGGACAGGAAGAGGAACTCAAGGCCATTATGGCCTTGTTGGACAAGCTCAATTACAAGCTGCAGCAACGCCCCCCGACGGAAGATGCGGCCCCGAGCACTCCAGAGCTGCCTTTCGAGAAATTGCGGGGTAAACTGCCATGGCCCGTTCAGGGCAAGGTGGTGAAAGGCTTTCAGCCCAACGCCCAAAATCCCAGTAGAGGATTGGGGATTTCCCTGGCGGCTGAAGGTACGCCCGTTCATGCCGTGTCTTGGGGGCGCGTTGTACATAATGAAGTTTTGCGGGGATTTGGCAGAGTTGTCATTTTATTGCATGGAGACGATTATTATAGCCTCTATGCCTATCTCTCGGAAAGCGATGTGAAAAAAGGCCAGGAAGTCAAACAGGGGCAAGTCGTTGGCCGGGCCGGCTATTACCCGATGGTGAAAGGACCTGGCGTGTATTTTGAATTGCGTTTTCACCAAAAAGCGATTAATCCACGGAAGTGGCTTATTGTCCAAAAATAGTCTTTTGCCGGCCAAAACGTTTATTCAAGCCTGGTCGGCCGCACTTTTTTCAGCCCGTTCCTTCCGAAGCGAATAGGCTGCATAATGAATGCGTGAATATCGGATGCATGATTCGGAGGAAAGTATGCGAGTGCAAGTTGTTTTGTGTTCTCTGCTCTTGGTCTGTGCTTTGCTTGGCAGCATGGACTCAGGCATGGCCAGCAAGACCGAGGACAGATACGAGCCGCTGAAACGCTTCAGCCAGGTGCTGGACATGGTTGAGCGTTATTATGTCCGCGATGTGACGCGCAATGAGTTGGTGGAAGGCGCGGTTCGCGGTATGTTGCAGGAGTTGGACCCTCACTCTTCGTACATGGACAAGGAAGAGTTCGATGAAATGCAGGAAAGCACCTCTGGTGAATTTTCCGGCATAGGGATTGAAATCAGCATGAAGAACGGCCAGCTTGTGGTCGTGTCGCCCATTGAAGACACTCCCGCCTATGAGGCCGGCATGAAAAGCGGCGATCTCATTGTGGAAATCGACGGCGAACCTACCGAAGGCATCACGCTGCTCGATGCGGTGCGCAAGATTCGCGGCCCCAAAGGCAGCACAGTCAAGCTCACGGTCTTGCATAAGGATACCAAGACGCCGGATCGTGTGACCATTACCAGGGACACCATACCCATTGTCAGCGTGAAATCCGAAGTTCTTGAACCCGGCTACGTCTATTTGCGCGTAACCCGCTTCAACGAGCATACGACCGAAGAGCTGCACGACGCATTGGCCAAAATGGAAAAGAAGGGCCCGATCAAGGGTATTGTTCTTGATTTGCGCAATAATCCCGGCGGATTGCTCGATCAGGCCGTGAGCCTTGCCGATACGTTTTTGAGCGAGGGCAAGATTGTTTATATTCAGGGCAAGGAAGAAAAGACCCGTAAGGATTACATGGCCAAATCGCAAAGCACGGATCTCGACGTGCCCATGGTCGTGCTGATCAACGCGGGCTCCGCTTCCGCATCGGAAATCGTAGCCGGCGCCTTGCAAGATCACAAACGGGCCACGCTTCTGGGCGAGCCGACTTTCGGCAAGGGCTCGGTACAGACGATAATTCCCCTTTCCGATGGCGGCGGCATGAAACTCACCACGGCTCTTTATTATACACCGAACGGCCGCTCGATTCAGGCTGAAGGCATTCAGCCCGATTTGCACATCCCCCTGGCCGAAACCCAGGACAATACCTTTATTGTGCGTGAGCGCGACCTGAACAAGCATATCGAGAATCATAAGAATGGTGATAACAAGGCCGAGGATACCGAGCGCGAGCGCATTCGCAAAATGCTTGAACAGGACAACCAGCTGCGCATCGGGTTGCAGTTGATAAAAAAACAGCCTGTGGCGGTGTTTTAATTGTAGTTACGGGTGGGAACCCTTGAACGGGGTTCCCACTTTTTTTCCCGGACTTCTTGCTTTATCCAGAACGGCATCACCAGAGGCCATAACGCCTCCGGCATTCGAACTATGCGCCGTTACTTCTCTTTTTTTAAACGTCACCGTACGGTGTTCTTGGCGTCACTTCTTGTCGGCGCGCTGTTGACGGTCATCCCGGGAGCATGGTTTATTCTGTTCCCCGAAGAACGGCCCGCTCCTCTTTCAAGTCGTCCTCGTGTTGCGAACACCACCCTTTACGCGTCTCCTCCCACCTGGAAAATGCGCCGCAAAATCGGGCGCAAGCGCCCCCAATTTGAGGAATCCCTGGGAACCCCCCTGGAGGAGCGGATCAAGCAGGTTGATAACGCCATTCTCGAGAGCCTGGTCCTGTCGGGTATGAAACTGGGGCAGATGCGCGTAGAAAAGGTTTCCCCATCTTCTATGGAGAGTGGGGCGCAAAGTCACAGCTATCATTTTCAACGGATTGTGCTGCAAACCGATGTCCCGCCCCATTTTTTCGTCCATTCCCTGCAAAGTGCCCTTGCCCGCCTGGATACTCAAGGCGGCGCCGCCCAAATGGAGCAGGTCAACGCCACTGCCTGGCGCGTTAATGTGATGGAGCGCCCCACTCATGAATTGCTTTTCGTTCCGTTTCAGGAAAAAGAAGAGGAATTTTCGCCTCCTGCCGAGGTAGGGCTCCTGGTCATCGTGATGGATGATTTGGGGCTGGATTTGAACTTTGCCCGTAAGCTCGCCGCGCTGCCGATTACCGTGAGTTTCTCCGTATTGCCGCGTCTGCCCCATACCTTGGACGTGGCGCGGCTTGCTCTGGCCAACAAAAGGGAATTGTTGCTGCATCAGCCCATGGAGCCTGTGGATAAGAGCATTTCTCCAGGGCCGGGGGCTCTTTTTGTGCATATGAACAGCGCGAAAATGCGGCAGGTGGTGCAGGAAAATTTGCGCAGGGTGAAGGGCGCGCGCGGTTTGAACAACCATATGGGATCGCGGTTTACCCAGGATAAGGCGGGAGTGGAAGCTGTTCTGGATGTGGCGCAGCAAAACAACCTGTTTGTGATCGACAGCCTGACGCATCCTGGATCGGTTTTCTTCAAGCAGGCCAGGCTACGCGGAGTGCCGGTGCTTTCCCGCGACTTTTTTTTGGATGTGGTCAAGCAACCTGAAGCCATTTATTTCCAACTGCGCAAGGCCGAGCAGCTTGCCGTGCAACAGGGAAAAGCTTTGGCTATCGGGCATCCGTATCCAGAAACGTTGGAGGCTCTTACGCGCTGGAGTGGAGAACGCGGGAACAAGGTGCGTCTGACCACTGCCGAAGCCTTGCTGCGCTCTTCTTCGGATTCGAGGCCACTTGCACAGAAAAGCATTTCCCGGTAGAGGCAGCAACAGAAGCGCTCTGCGTTTTTTCGACTGTACGCAATGGTAAACCAAATTCCGACGAGCACAGTGCGGATGGGCGGACTCTCCATCGGTATTGTTGCGCGTGGAAAAACACGGCTGCGTAACGTGTCCAGTCGAAGAGACGATTAGAGCGTCATCAATCCAAGACAACGCGAGTAATCTACATTCGGAGGCGAACACATGGCAGAACGCACCCTTTCCATCATCAAACCCAATGCCGTAGAGGCCAACAACGCCGGAGGCATTCTTAAAATGATTCAGGACGCCGGGCTCAAGGTCAAAGCGATGAAGATGATTCGTTTGACCAAGGCTCAGGCGGAAGGTTTTTACGCTGTGCATAGCGACAAGCCTTTTTTTGATAGCTTGTGCGGCTTTATGGCGTCCGGTCCCATCGTGGTGAGCGTGCTGGAGGGCGATAACGCCATTGCCCGTTACCGTGAATTGATGGGCGCGACCAATCCCGCCAATGCCGCAGAAGGCACCATCCGCAAATACTATGGGCAGGATGTGGAAAAGAATTCGGTGCACGGATCGGATGCGCCGCAGACGGCCACAACAGAAATCGCTTATTTTTTTAGCGAATTGGAGATGGTAGGCTAATGCGAACACCTTTCGGCTGTATCGGCTGCGGCAACATGGGCTCTGCTATATTACGCGGTCTTTCCGATAATAACGAGTTGGAGCTTCTTGGTACGGATGCCAATCAGACTGCGGTCCAGGCCTTAGCCGAGGAAATTGGTTTGAAGGTACCGGCTTCTTTGCATCAGCTGGTGGAGGAGTCTGATTATTTGCTTCTGGCCGTGAAACCGAATCAGGTGCGTTATATATTGGAAGATTGCGCTTCCAGGTTGCGGCCTTCGCAAGTGCTTGTATCCATTGCAGCGGGCGTGACGCTGACCCAGCTTAAGGACTGGTCCAGCGGTGTCTGCCCTGTGGTGCGTGTAATGCCCAATATTCCGGCCATGGTCCAGAAAGGCGTGTTCGCCCTCTGCTTGGAAGATCCCATGTTGCGCGAGGGGCAGAAGAAATTTGTGAACACGCTTTTTGCCTCGTTGGGACAGGCACATGTGCTCAGTGAACGCTATTTCGACGCTTTTACCGGACTTATCGGAAGCGGTCCGGCCTATGTTTACTATTTTATGGAAGCGATGGTGGAGGCCGGTGTTATTTTGGGAATGCCGCGTAAGGATGTCACTGAGATGGTCAAAGGGTTGTTTTCCGGGAGCACGGCCTTTGCCGAGGATAGCGGACAACACCTGAGCCTGATGCGGGAATTGGTGACTTCTCCCGGAGGCACGACCATAGCCGGCACGTACGAGTTGGATAAAGGCGCCGTGCGTAGTTTCATAGTCAAGGCCGTCATTGCTGCGTGCGACCGCAGCAAGGAACTGGGATCGTAAGCGCGTTTTCCTTATCAACGGGTGAATGGGGGCACTTGCGGCGCCATGGAGCGTTGGAGTGCCCCTTTTTTATGGTGCGTCCTGTGCCCTGGAGCGCCATATAAAAAGCCGGAGCACAATGGCTCCGGCTTTATGAAGTCAACGCTTGATGTGTCGGGCGTGGGTTAGATCTTTACAACGTTCGCTGCACGGGCGCCTTTTTCTCCGGTGACGATTTCAAAGCTTACCCGGTCTCCTTCATGCAGGGTTTTAAATCCATCAGACTGAATAGCGGAAAAGTGGACGAAGACATCGTCACCCCCGTCGTGCTGAATGAAACCGAACCCTTTCTTTTCATTAAACCATTTAACCACGCCATCAATGGAACTCATACCAGAATCCTCCGTTAAATAAAACTGAACCTACTGAAAAGACACAACTCCAACTACGACCTTTCTCTGGGAAGTGCAAGGAAAAATATCGTTGATCAGTGCACAACAAAAGCTTCTTTTCATGTGATACCTTATAATAGCGGGCTCGTTTGCTGTATTTTTTTCGGATTACGGGATATGATCGTGTCACTTTGTGGGTAATTGTGTCATTATAAATCTTTTTTGGCGACAACTCTTTTGCTGCTGCTCGATTTATATTATATAATAAAACATTGTTGGGCAGGGCCAAATGTAATCCCTTTTGGCAGGCATACGGCAGTAAAGTGGGGCACAGTGCTCCCTATGGATTAAAACCACTTAGGCAAGGAGTTGTTATGAAACGTCTTCTTCTGCTGTGTTGTTGCGTGGCAGCGCTGTGTTTCGCGGGCGCGGCCAACGCAAATACCCTCAAACTGGCCATGGACGCTGATCCGGTTTCCCTTGATCCGCATGTGCAACTCTCCGGCGGCATGTTGCAATATTCGCACATCGTGTTCGATCCGCTGGTCCGGTGGTCGCAGAAAATGGAGATCGAGCCCCGTTTGGCCGAAAGTTGGGAGCGCATTGACGATCTGACCATGCGTTTTCATCTGCGTAAGGGAGTGAAATTTCATTCCGGCAACGAGTTTACGGCCAAAGACGTGAAATTCACTTTGGATCGCCTGAAGAAAAGTCAGGAATTCAAGGGATTGTTCGAGCCTTTTGAGGGCGCCACCGTAGTGGACGACTACACCGTGGATATCAAGACGAAAAAGCCGTATGGTCTGGTGCTGGCGATGTCCACTTACATTTTTCCCATGGACAGCGCTTTTTACAGTGGTACTGACGAGTCCGGTCAGCCTAAGGACGCCATTGTGAAGACCGGCCCCAGCTTTGCCAACAACAACGAATCGGGCACCGGCCCCTTCATCGTGACGGAACGTGAACAGGGCGTTAAGACCCAGTTCAAGCGTTTTTCTGAATATTGGGATAAGAACTCTCCTGGAAACGTTGAGGAAATCGTCTTCACTCCCATTAAGGAAGACGCTACGCGCGTGGCCGCGTTGCTTTCCGGCGACGTGGATTTCATCGCCCCCGTACCTCCCCAGGATTTGGAGCGCATTGACCAGAATCAGGATTTGACCCTGGTGACCATGCCGGGTACGCGCATCATCACGTTCCAGCTGAACCAGAACCGCCGTGAAGAGTTCAAGAATCCGAAGGTTCGTGAAGCCATTGTTTATGCCGTCAACAATGAAGGCATCGTCCAAAAGATCATGAAGGGCTTCGCAACCGCAGCCGCTCAGCAGAGCCCCGAAGGATACGTGGGGCATGTGGCGGAACTCAAGCCTCGCTATGATTTGGAGAAAGCCAAGCAACTGATGCAGGAAGCCGGCTATGGCGATGGGTTCACCGTGACCATGATCGCCCCCAACAACCGTTATGTAAACGATGAAAAAATCGCTGAGGCTGTGGTGGCCATGCTGGCCAAGATCGGTATCAAGGTTGAGCTCAAAACCATGCCCAAGGCGCAGTATTGGGATGAATTCGACGCGCAAGTGGCTGACATCCAGATGATCGGCTGGCATGCGGATACCGAGGACTCTGCGAACTTCAGCGAATACCTGTTGATGTGCCCCAACAAGGAAACAGGTTTTGGACAATACAACAGCAACAATTACTGCAACCCCAAGCTGGACGAACTTGTCTTGGGTAGCCAGACCGAGACGGACCCTGCCAAGCGTAAGGAGATGTTGCAGGAAGTCGAGCGGATAGCCTTCAATGACGCCGCGTTCGTGCCTCTGCATTGGCAGAATTTGTCTTGGGCCAGTAAGAATAATGTTGATATAGCTCCGATCGTCAACGTTATGAACTTTCCGTATTTCGGTGACTTGGTAATCAAGTAGCCAAACCGCATGCACTTTCCCGAGAGCGACGCGATTCGCTCTCGGGTTTTTCATGCGCTCTTCGGGTCCAAAACATGTTCGCATTCGTTGTTCGCAGAATTGTTCAGGCACTAATCGTGATGATTGTCATCAGCCTGATAGGCTTTTCAATCAAATATGCGTTTGGCGACCCTGTGCGGGATATTGTCGGCATTCAGGTCTCGCAAGCTGAGCGTGAAGCTCTACGCGAAAAGCTCGGGCTCAATGATCCCTTTTTAGTCCAATGGGGGCGTTTTATGAAAAACGCCGTTCAAGGGGACCTGGGACGTTCCTTTTTCTTTAAAAAGCAGGCTACGGAAGTTATTCTCAAAAAGGCTCCAGCCACATTGGAGCTCGTCTTTGTCAGTGCCCTGATCATTCTCTTCGTCTCTGTTCCCGTGGGGATTTACGCCGCGGTAAAACCCAAGACGCTGCTGGCTCGGGCGCTCATGGGCCTGAGCGTGGTGGGTGTTTCCATCCCCGTGTTTCTCACGGCGATCATGCTGATTTATCTTTTCGCCGTGGAGTTGCACTGGCTGCCTTCGTATGGAAGAGGGCAGACAGTTGAAATATGGGGTTTTTGGGATAGCGGTTTGCTGACGAAAGATGGACTGCTGCATCTTATTCTCCCCAGTCTGGCCCTATCCTCGATCATGCTGCCTCTGTTCATTCGGCTCATACGGGCTGAAATGAAAGAGGTGCTCGAAATGGACTATATCAAGTTCGCTCGCGCCAAGGGCTTGAAGAACAATCGAGTTTTATATGTGCATGCCTTCAAGAACACGCTTTTGCCCGTGATAACCGTGGGCGGCGTGCAGCTGGGAACCATGATCGCCTTCACCATCCTTACGGAAACGGTGTTTCAATGGCAGGGCATGGGGTTCATGTTTCTTGAATCCATTGAACGCTCCGACACATCGCTCATGGTTGCTTATCTGGTTTTTGTGGGAGCCGTGTTTGTGGTTGTGAACACGATGGTGGACATAATTTACGGCATCGTGAATCCCATGGTGCGCATCACGGGCAGGAAATGACATGAGTTTTTTTAGCCGGTTGAAAAAATGCAGTTTCTTTTACAATTTTTTTCGCGATCCAGTGGCGATCGGTAGTTTCACCATCCTCGCGGTGTTGCTTTTCGCAGGTTTTTCAGCGCCTATCATTGCTCCGCATGATCCTTACGACACCACAACCCTCGATGTTCTTGATTCGGAAATTGCGCCTGTTTGGATGGGAGATGGCGATTCGCGGTTTATCCTGGGCACAGACTCCCAGGGGCGCGACATGCTTTCCACCATTTTGTACGGCATGCGCGTTTCGCTGATCATCGGCATTGGCGCCGTGGCGTTGCAAGCCTTCCTCGGCGTCATGGTGGGCTTGATAGCGGGCTACACCGGAGGGCGGCTGGAAGCGTTCCTCATGCGCATCGCCGACGTGCAGCTTTCGTTTTCCACCTACATGGTGGCCATATTTCTTGGCGCCATATTTCAGGCTGTTTTCGGGGTGGGGCAATATGAGGATGTGGCTGTGCCGTTTTTGATTATCGTCATCGGATTGGCGGAATGGCCACAATATGCGCGCACCGTGCGCGCCTCGGTCCTGGGCGAGAAGAAAAAGGAATATGTCGAGGCCGCTCGTGTTATCGGTCTTCCGGCTAAACGCATCGCCATCCGCCATATTTTGCCCAACGCGCTGACTCCGGTGATGGTCATTTCCACCGTGCAGGTCGCCAACGCCATTATGAGCGAAGCGGCGCTTTCTTTTATCGGCCTGGGCATGCCGGTGACCAAACCTTCCCTCGGGTCGCTCATCAAGTCCGGTTTCGAGTATATTTTTTCCGGCTCCTGGTGGATTACGCTTTTTCCGGGATTAGTGCTCGTTGTGCTGATTCTGTCGATCAACTTGCTTGGCGATTGGCTTCGTGACTATCTTAACCCCAAGTTGTACAAGGATTGATTCTGTGCAGGATTCCACTCCACTTCTCGATGTCTCTCGTTTGAGCGTCAAGTTCTCTTTGCGCGGGGGTGAGCTCGTCGCCGTGAACGACGTGAGTTTCACCTTGGCCAAAGGAGAACGCCTGGGCCTGGTCGGCGAGTCCGGAGCCGGGAAATCCGTTACCGGCTTCGCGGTGATCAATCTGATTTCCAGGCCTGGCTACATTTCCTCGGGCTCTGTACGTTTTCAGGGCATAGACATCACGACCCTGAACGAGGAAGGATTGCGAAGATTGCGCGGCGACCGCGTCTCCATGATATTCCAGGATCCCATGATGACGTTGAACCCCGTGTTGACCATCGGGTGCCAGATGGTGGAAACACTGAAAGCGCACCGCAGGATAAGCGCCAAGGAAGCACGGGAAGTGGCCATCGCCAACTTGCGCAAGGTGCACATCCATTCTCCGGAAAAACGCCTGCACCAGTATCCCTTCGAGCTCTCGGGCGGTATGCGGCAACGGGTCGTCATCGCCATTGCCCTGCTCACCTCACCCAGCCTGATTATCGCCGATGAACCCACAACAGCTCTCGACGTGACCATTCAAGCCGAAATCATGGACCTTTTGTTGTCATTATGTGAGAAAGAGCATCTCGGGCTTATTCTCATCACCCATGACCTCGCCGTCGTCTCGCAGGTGACGCAGCGTATCGCCGTCATGTATGCCGGACGCATTGTGGAACTGGGGGATACCGATCAGATCATTACCAATCCCTATCATCCCTATACGCAAGGGCTCTTGGCCGCTTTGCCTCAAGAGGGAAAGAGCGGCAGGCGATTGGCGCAAATTCCCGGTGTCATGCCTAATCTGTCGAGCATTCCTCCGGGATGCGCGTTTAATGCGCGGTGTGCCCTTGCTGAATCGCGGTGCCGGAAGGAAGCGCCCTCATTGCTGCCTGCCGCCGGCGGGGGACAGGTGGCGTGTCACGTCATTGAAAGGGGGCTGCCTGCATGACCGCTCAACCATTGTTGCAGATCAAGGAGCTGGACAAGCACTTCGATGTCTCCGGCGGTTTCCTGGAAAGGCTTACGTTCGAAAAAGGCAGGTTCGGACTCAAAAGCACCGTTGTACAAGCGGTCAACAGCGTCAGCTTTTCCATACGCAAGGGAGAAACCCTTTCGGTGGTCGGCGAATCGGGGTGCGGCAAATCAACCTTGGCTAGAACCGTAATCGGGCTTTACCCCCCCACCAAGGGCCAAGTGTATTACTGCGGCCAGCGTATCGACAATCTGTCACCGCAACGGCAGCTGGAATACCGGACGCGGATGCAGATGATATTTCAGGACCCTTATGCCTCGTTGAATCCCCGGATGAAGGTTTTTCAGACATTGGAAGAGCCTGTGCGCTTTCACAACAAAGCGCGGACCCAGGGGGAAGTTAAGGACCGCGTGGCCGAAGTCATGCGTCAGGTAGGGGTGGACCCCGGCTGGGCGCAGCGCTATCCTCATGAATTTTCAGGAGGGCAGCGTCAACGGATCAGCATTGCCCGTGCGTTGGTGCTGGATCCGGAATGCATTATTGCCGATGAGCCTATTTCCGCACTCGATGTATCAATTCAGGCGCAAATTCTGAATCTGCTCATGGACGCACAGGAGCAGCGACAGCTCACCTATCTTTTCATCAGCCACGATCTCTCGGTGGTGCGGCACATCTCCACCAGGGTGGCCGTCATGTATCTGGGATCGCTCTGTGAACTTGCGCCAACCGAAGAACTCTTCACTTCACCGCGCCATCCATATACGCAGGCCCTGCTTTCCGCCATTCCCAGGCTGGGGCACAAGGGCTTTTCACACGTGCGGATCTCAAGCGAGATTCCATCGCCCATCAATCTGCCACCGGGCTGCGTATTTCACAGTCGTTGCGGCTATGCCGACGAACGTTGCTTGCGCGACGTGCCGTTGCTCAAGGAGTTGCCTTCCAGGGCCTTTGTGGCCTGTCACGCTGTGGAAGAAGGGCGTATCTAACAACCCAGCCATGAAAAATGGTCTTCTGTGCGCAACAGCGGCTTGAAGAGTTGAATGACCAGCGGGTCAGAAACGCCTGGACTCGTAATCTCCAATCCCCAGAGAGGAGCGATACGCCCCTCCAGCGCGGAAAGGCCGGGAGTTCTTCCAATGGCGGACGGGCATCGAATCCGTCACCGGACATGTGAAGCATGGCCGCCGTATGGCGCGAAACTTTCTCCCAGGCGTCACCGGCGGCGCCATCAATGCTGTTCATGCCCTGCGCGGCGCTTAGGATCAGGAACTCGGCTTTCTGAGATGGGTGTGTACTCTAATATTTTGAATTTATTTTAAAAACAAGTAAAGACAGTCATTTTTTCGGCGTCCAGGGGCCTCCCCTGGTCGTCATGCGGGCGCGAAAGTCCGCGACTTTTTACTTTTTTTTCTTTTGGTCCGAAAGTCGTATTCAGGAAGCGGAACCAAGGCAATGGCCGCTTTTCGAAAAAGCGATTATAGATGAACAAAGGTGTGTTTCGCCCCACAGTGGCCATCTGGCAAAGCATATTGCTTTGTGGCACAATGCGGCAATAACCCCGTCAAGCGAGAGTGCCTACATGTTGCGATTACCGGCTTTTTTTTTGGTGTTTTTGACAAGTTGCTTCCTGTCCTCCGCGCAGGTTCAGGCCGGGCCTGTCGACGTACTTTTCCAGATGCAAGCCGATGAAACTTTGGAGCAAGCCAAACAGCGGGCCATGCAGCAAGCCGTATTGCAAACCGTGATGCGGGAGGCCTTGGCCATGTTGCCCGGATCTCTCGAACCGCAGCGCCAAGAATCGTTGCAGAAATACCTTGCGCCTCAATCTGCCGGATTGGTGAGGCAGGTAAGCGAATTGCATCTGAGTGAGAGCGTGGAGGGCATGCACCTTGGAGTTATGGTGGAAGTGGACAAAAACGCTCTGCGCACGTTGCTGCAACGGATAGGAGTGTTTTTTACGGTCGATGCGGTGTTGCCGTATGATCTTGTGTTGCGGGATGCGGAAACGCTCCCCGCATCACAGCCGGAAGAAGACGCTGTTTCGGAAGATTCCTCTGAAAGCGCGGCGTCATCTCACGGCGGGGATGCGGAAATACAACGTTTGGAATTATTGACGGGCGTGCGTCGGGAGCAGGGCGCCATGCCGCGGCTTTCACTCGTTCATGAAAACGGTTCGTGGCAAGGGGGCATGGAAGCGGCGCATGGCCGTTACGATGCCGCGGGCACTGATCTTGAAACCTTGTGGTTTTCTCTTTGGTCGTGGTATTTCACCGTATACGCCCCCGGCAGCGGCGATACTGCGGATCAGGGTGACGGTTCCGTACGATCAGCGGATCTGGTGGTTTCGGGCTGGCCATCGACCGATGGTGTTTACGCCTTCGAACATGTGTTGCGGAGCATGCAACCGGCGCTGGTGAACGCAACGCTCAAGACCATGGCCATGCGTTCCAATGAAGTTTCCGGGGTGTGGCACCTCGGCCTGCGCGACATCGCGGAATTCAAACGACGCATGGACCTCTACGTGGCGGCGCACGGTTTGCGTTACGAACTCGATGGTGGGGCGGATCTGCCCCCCGATTCCACGACATCCCCTCTCCAGGAGGGCGCGGAACGGCAATTGCCGCCGGCGCCGTCTTTACCCGATCCCGCAACGTTGCCCACCCCGGCGCCGTCGGCCTCTTCTCCCGCGCAACAATCCGCACAACCTTTTGCCTTGCCTCCTGATTTGTTTGAAAAGGGCGCGACTGGAGAAAATGCACCGGCAGCCTCTCTGCCGCCAGACAACGCTCCGCCCTTTATCATGGAAGAGACTGGGCAACCGGAGACGCACTAGCATGAGCAGACTCCAACATTGTGTTTTTTTTGTTGTGGCGCTGGGGCTTTGCTTTCCTTTTTCCTGTCTGGCGCAGGGAGTGGGAGTGAAGGTGGGCCTGTTGCAAGGAAGGGCAATGGTTCTTGATGCCGGAGATCCGGGTAATGGAACGCCCCTGGTTGCGGGGGGGAAAATCATGACGCCCGCGGTGATCAACGTGGACCAGGGGAGCCGGCTTGAACTGCTGTTGCCCGATGGAGGGGCGTTCCGCCTTGCAGGACCGGCAATGACCCGTTTGCTGGATGTCATGGCCTTCGGGGACGAACGTCGTATCGATCTGGAGATAAGCAGGGGCGAGGCGTGGCTGGCGATACCGGCCATAAACCATATGCGAGGTGAAGTGCGTGTGACGCTTCCCGCAGCCGTGCTCACCACGAAAGGATGTCAAAGTCATATTCGCGTGGGGGCGAACAGAAGGTCTTTGGTTGCGGTCTATTCCGGAGTGGTGCGTATTCTCGCGGGGTGGGAAGATACGCAATTGGCGCCGGAAGACGATCGACTGGAGTTGGAAGCCCAGGCCGACAAATTGATGCGGGACGATTCCGTTCCGGAAATAGTAAAGCCGCAACCCGTGGAACCGCGTGAACACAGTCTTTCGGCAGGCAATCAGGTGTTGATCGGTTTGGGCGGAAGAGTGAGTGGTTTGCAAACCTTTTCACTGCAAATGCAACATGGCGATGTCTGGTCCATTTGGAATTACACCAGGGATTCTCAGCAGTTTGGTTTTTAGACTATTTTACTCGACTTTTTTGAGCGGAGCGCACACCATAACATTTTATATTTGTTGAAAAGACAAGAACTGAATTGTCCTTTTACCGTCGTCCAGGGGCCTCCCCTGGTCGTCGTGCGGGCGCGAAATCCCGCGACTTTATTCCTTTTTTCATTAAGTCCGAAAGTCGTATATATTATCTTCTAAAGGATTCCCTTTCCTTTGGAGTCCATTTTCTTCTTTTTCCGTTGCTCAATACCCCCCGTACTAGAGCATCTCACGCTTGAAAAGCGCTAGATGCTCTTATGCATTTCCC
>CAZFCK010000003.1:0-2456 GCA_964517355.1 uncultured Desulfovibrionaceae bacterium
CCGCTTTGAGCGGTTACAATTTTCAAGCCCCCGGCTTTGCCGGGGGTATATGACTGGTGCCGTCAGTACCTATTGCCGGAGATCCGGTGATTTCGTCTCCGGTTTGATATCGCCACAACAGCGTTCCGTCGGTATTCAACGCATAAACATAGGCGTCCTTTGACCCCGCATAGACCGTCCCGTCAGAGGCGATGGCCGGAGAACTCCAGACCTCGCCCCCTGTCTGGTAACGCCACTGCAACGTGCCGTCGGCATTCAACGCATAAACATAGTCATCGTTGCAACCGAAATAGATTGTCCCGTCGTCGTCAATGGCGGAGGAGGAGAGCACTTCGCCCCCTGTAATGTATGCCCATTTAAGGGCGCCTTCTTTTGACGGCGAATGTGAAGTGGTGAACGTCACGTCATCACCATAATCCGTCCCCGCGCTGTTCGTCGCATAGGCTCGGGCGTAGTATGTGGCGCCAGCCGTGAGGCCGGTAAAATCAACCGTGAATTCGCCGGTTCCGGCAGTACTCGCGGCGGTGCAATCCGTGGGATTTTCACTCGTGCCCAGGCAGATGCCGCGTTCGGTCACCTCGGCGCTCCCCTGGTCGGTGACGTTGCCGCCGACAGTCGCCGAGCTGTCCGTTACGGACGAAGCCGAGTTCGTTGTCACTGTTGGAGCGCCTTCAGCAGCTTCGGTGGTGAAGCTCACGTCATCGCCATAATCCGTCCCCACGCTGTTGGTCGCGTAGGCGCGGGCGTAGTAGGTGGCGCCAGCCGTAAGGCCGGTGAAATCAACCGTGAATTCGCCGGTTCCGGCTGCACTTGCTGCGGTGCAGTCATCAAAAATCGTTGGTCCTGCCCACTTTGACCAGCACACCCCCCGGGCTGTCACTGACGCGCCACCGTCATCCAGCACATTTCCGGCTAGTTGAGCGCTGCTGGATGTAACCGAGGAAATTGTTTCAGTTTCAATTGTCGGGAGCGATTCCGCAGAGACAACCACTTTGGCGCAGCTCTGGTCAGAGGTGTACTCGCCATCATTTACAAAGAGGCATATGCTGTATTCGCCCGCGCTGAGCTCAAGCGAAGCCGTTTCATTATTGGAAAAAATGGAATCGTTAGTTATCCATGTATATTTCAAGGAATCGCCGTCCGGGTCACTTGAAGTGGAACCGTCGAAAGTGACCGTTTCAGTACTTGCGCCTTCGGAAAGAAACACAAATTGATCCCCTCCGGACGATGCTGTTGGGGGGGAGTTGTTTGTGGAAGGCGTTCCCGAAAAGAGGTCTTCTCCCGCATACGTGTCATAAAACCCTTCAAATAAGTGATATCCTCTGGGGATATGCCAGTCCGCGATGGGAAGATTTCTCCCCTCGTAAATACTCGTTTCACCTATCAGCTTTTTGTGCGCCCATTGGGCGAGTTCGAAAAAGGTAAGCCCGTCTTCATTCTCATCCGCCTTGGCTTTCCCTACGGTATTCTTTTGTAGTCCATCAATGAGCTTGTTTGTATATATACACCTTTTCGTGATCCAGTGGCTGTCGGCAAAATGATCAGCATCCGCCGCAGCGAGAAATGTTACAGTGTGCTTTCCGCTTGTATCCTTAAGTTTTTCAAGAGCGCCGTCCCAGAAGGCTCCACCATGGCAAGAACACAAGATTATAACTTTCTTCGAATTCTGCGGAAGCTTTTCCAATTCATCAAGCAATTTGGGTTTATCCCACTGTATCCCTGTTTTTGTAAAAAATTGCGGTTTGAAAAAAATGTCTTCTGCGGGTTTATTCTCATGGATAACAAATGAAGCGTTATCAGTTTCTTCATTTCTCCCGCCATGGCCCTTAAAGTAAAAAATCAGAGTGTCATCAGGCTCCATGTTGGTTTGCAGCCAACTCATCACACGGTTTAATTGAGATTCGTTATTGGAATCATAGTGGTCCCATAGCAGTAAACTTGCGTTTTCTGTTTTGCCGTCACCATCCAGGTCAACCGGGATGGGGCTGAAGTCCACATAGGGTGTCAAGGCGTTTCGCACCCCCTTTGCATCTTCATGAGCGTTGTTTGGTGCGCTCCCGGCCAACGCAAGCGCCCACCCCCTATAGTTGCCAATAAAAACCCCATAGGTTTTGGGATCGGTATTGTCGGCCGTAGTTGTAAAAGTCACCTCTTGCCCATACTCGTAGTTGCCGTCAGGAAAATGAATGTACGCTCGTACATAATAGGTGGTCTCGGATTCTAACTCTGTTACATACTTCGAAAATGAACCAGGGCTGCCGTCGCTTATGACTTCATGGGCATCAGCCACTGCGTTTGGATTGCCGGTAGTGTTCCAGCATATTCCGGCGAACTCGGCGGTCTTTACCACAAGTCCTAGCGTAGCGGACCAATGATCGAATTCAGTCACTGCTTTGGTGATGACATTTTGAAGGGTGGTGAACGTCACATCCGATCCATAGCTTGTGCCTGCACTG
>CAZFCK010000003.1:2556-54045 GCA_964517355.1 uncultured Desulfovibrionaceae bacterium
TTCGTGGCGTAGGCCCGGGCGTAGTATGTGGCGCCAGCCGCAAGGCCGGTGAAATCAACGGTGAATTCACCAGTTCCGGCCGTGCTTGCGGCGGTGCAATCCGTGGGACATGCGGAAGTTCCCAGGCAGATGCCGCGTTCGGTGACGGCCGCGCCCCCGTCCGAAGTGACGTTGCCGCCGACGGTAGCGGTGGTTCCGGTGATGGCGGAAGCCGAGGCCGTTGTCACTGTTGGGGCGCCTTCGACTGTTTCCGTGGTGAACGTCACATCCGATCCATAGCCTGTGCCTGTACTGTTCGTGGCGTAGGCCCGGGCGTAGTATGTGGCGCCAGCCGCAAGGCCGGTGAAATTAACGGTGAATTCACCAGTTCCGGCCGTGTTTGCGGCGGTGCAATCCGTGGGGCTTTCGGAAGTTCCCAGGCAGATGCCGCGTTCAGTAACTGTTGCCCCGCTGTCAGAGGTGACGTTGCCGCCGACGGTAGCGGTGGTTCCGGTGATGGCGGAAGCCGAGCCCGTTGTCACGGTTGGGGCGACTTCACTTGATGGCTGAAACACATAGGCCGAGCCGGAATAAACCCCCGCGTCGTCATCAGCAAGAGCCCCGACAAGCGCATAATCGCCCGAGATGCTCACCGAATCGCCGAACCATTCTATCGCCGCCGCATCGGAAGCCTTAATCTTAGCCACCTGGACCCAGGACGAGCCCACGCGCTGGAATACATAGGCGGAGCCGGAATTAGCGCCCCCTCCGTCATCGCCGTATGCCCCGACCAGCGCATAGTCGCCAGAGATGCTCACCGCCTTGCCGAAATAGTCCTCTGCAGCCGCGTCGGGCGCCGTGAGCTTGGCCATCTGGGACCAGGACGAGTCCACGCGCTGGAAGACATAGGCGGAGCCGGAACCCGAGCCCCCGTCGTCATCGCCGTAAGCCCCGACCAGCGCATAGTCGCCCGAGATGCTCACCGATACGCCGAATACGTCCCATGCCTCAGCGTCTGAGGCCGTGAGCTTGGCCACCTGGGTCCAGGACGAGCCCGCGCGCTGGAACACATAGGCCGAGCCGGAAGACGAGCCCCCGTCGTCATCGCCGTATGCTCCGACCAGCGCAAAGTCGCCCGATATGCTCACCGAATTGCCAAACTGGTCGTCTTCTGTTGCGTCGGACGCCGTGAGCTTGGCCACCTGGGACCATGACAAGCCCACGCGCTGAAACACGTAAGCGGAGCCGGAATCCGAGCCCCCGTCGTCATCGCCAAGAGCTCCGACCAGTGCATAGTCGCCCGAGAGGCTCACAGAATAGCCGAACAAGTCGGCTGCATCCGCGTCCGAGGCCGTGAGCCTAGCCACCTGGGGCCAGGCCGAGCCGTCGTGCTGGAACACATAGGCGGAGCCGGAATTTATGCCCCCTTCGTTGTTATCGGCAAAAGCCCCGACAATCACATAATTATCTGAAATACTTAATGAACATCCAAACTGGTCGTCTTTCGCCCCATCTGCCGCCGTGATTTTGGTCACCTGGGTCCAGGACGAATCGTCGCGCTGGAAGACATAGGCGGAGCCGGAATACGCCCCCCAGTCGTCATCATGGTGGGCCCCGACCAACGCATAGTCGCCCGAAATACTCACCGAATTGCCGAACTGGTCGCCTCCCGCCGCATCGGAGGCCGTGAGCTTGGTTTGTAAACCGAAAGGGGCGGCATGAGCGGCTTGGGGGGAAGGCAAAGCGCCAACGAGGATGCTTAAGCCCATCAAAAATATGGGAACGAACTGTCTGCGGAAAATGTGCCGGCGAGAAAGATAACATGCGAACGATGATGCAGACTGACGCTGATGCCCCATGCCCCCTCCTGGTGTTGTGGCTGATATCTGCCCCCTGCTCATGACGTTGCGGAAACAGCCGTTCGCGACAATGGAAACAACATTTCGAGGGGCGAAAATCAGGCCGGCATATCCATAAAGCCGGATCTGGCATGCCGGCCACCCCATAGCCGGTCATCCGTCGTGAAATGAATTCCGCCCCGCGAGACAGCTCTTTGTGCCGCAGATGGCGCACGAGAGCTTCCCGCGGGAAAATCCCGCCAGGCGGCTTTGTGACGACGACGCACGACTCCTTTTGGAGCAGTGCATAACAGTCGATCTGGTTGTGACACGACTATAAAACATTTTTTCTCCACCTTTTCAAGTAGGTAAGATTTTCCCTACAAACTGTACGGCGTATTCACGAGAAACATGAAGGACATTGCCGGGCGCAGCCACGGCCTACGGCGGCTTCAGTCGCGGCGAGCCCAAGCAGGTGGAGTTCCCCGGCGCCCGGCGGCTTCGGTTCTCAGGAGAAATTGGAGACGAGGCCTGGAGATTGAAAATCACCGCTCGATATTTTACGTTGCGGCTCATGGAAATTCAACAGGCTGTGAGCCACGCAAAGGGGAATGACATGGGCGCTGCCGAGCAGCTGATGCGAAGAATTGTCGATGACTGTGCGGGGTGCGATTGCTGCAGGTATCTCATGGATACCAATTGTCTCTTTTTCCCAAAGCTCTACGAACTTTGGGACCGGGAACACGACGAAGGGGAACGGATTACGCCGGAAGAGCTCCGAACCTTGGCGGATTTGTGCAATTATTGCGCGTTGTGCCCCTGCCCCGATATCCGTCAGGATATCATCACGGCCAAGACGCTCTTTATTGATCGGGACGGACTCGCCCCATACATCCGTACGTTGGAGAATGTGGAACTGGTGGGAAAATTGTGCGGGACAGCGCCACGGCTTTTCAATTTTCTTTTCCAGGCCGGTTTCACAGGCAAGCTCATTAAGAAATCCACGGGAATCCACATCAGGCGGAAACTCCCCCTCATTCCGCGGCAGAATTTCCATGCTTGGGCCAGACGGCGGAAGCTGCGGATAAAACCGCCGGAAAGCATAAAGCGCAAGGTGGTATATTTTTCTGGATGCACGGCCCGGTATTTGTTTCCGGACGTGGCCAGGGCCGCGGTGGAGGTATTGCAGCGCAACGGCATAACGGTGTTTTATCCGGAGCAGCATTGCTGCGGCATGCCGAGCATGCTTGAAGGCGACCGGAAACAAACCCTGGCCCATGCGGCGCGTACGGTTTCGTTGCTGAGCGAGGTGGCGGACGACGGATACGATATCGTCACCTCCTGCCCCACATGCGGCTATATGCTGAAAAAAGCCCTTCCGGAACAGGCGTACTACTCGGAGGCCTATCAGGATTTTGTAGGAGGATCGGATCGATATTTAAAAATTCCGGAGCGCTTGTTTTCCACGTCCGCCGGCGATGGAGGGCAGGATACTTCCATAGGCTCGCGACTTTCATTCGGCGGCAGTCATATGATGCGGGAAACCGCATTGTTGAAGGGGAACGGGGGCGCGCTGCAAGAGGTGCCGCTCCGCAGGCTCGACAAAACCATGTATGGAAAAATAATGCGGGATGACGGGTACTTCTCTGGAATCGATCCATTGAAGCGTATCAAAGTCGCGGAAGCGACCTATGATCTCGGTGAATATCTCTCGACCCTGCTTGAGAACGGTGGTTTATCCACACAACTGGGAGCCGTATCCGGCAGGAAGGTCTACTATCCTCCCTGCCATCAGCGGGAGCAGGCAATGGGGTTCCCCTACTTGAAATTGCTGGGCCTCATCCCCGGCATAGCTCTGGACGCGGTTTTGAGTTCCGACTTCTGCTGCGGTATCGGCGGAATCATGGGGTTTAAACGGGATTTTCACAATACCTCCATCCGGATGGGCAGCCGGCTGATGGCGAAAATCAAAAGCATGGCACCGGATCATCTTGTCACTGATTGTCTGAGCTGCCGGTTGCAGTTCAATCAGATGAGTTCCTATCCAGTCCAGCATCCTGTTGAAATATTATGTGATTCTTATCAAAGACAAAAGGGGTAGGGAGTGTGGCGGAAAAATCGGGAGCAGGTCGAGGTGTTGCCCGAAAAGTCAAATGATCCACCATGGAACGTGAAATCTGCCCCACATTTCTTGTATCGAGTCGTCCCGAAGAGGGGGCATGATCACACGGGACAAGGAAGGGGAAATTTGATTATTCTCCAAACAAGGCAAGAAGATACGCGAGATCTCATCCCTCTCCCTGAGCAAATCCGATAGGATAAGCGCCTGCAGCCGGAAGCCGTTGCAAAACAGTCATTCCAGTCCTGCGTGATTGCTACCTAAAAATTATAATGTGTCCGAGGGATTGTCCTATGGCCTCGGGGCGTAGAAACAGAAAAAAGGATCTTAATCTAACGGATTAAGATCCTTGTTTCTTTCTGGCGGAGCCGATGGGACTCGAACCCACGGCCTCCGGCGTGACAGAGAGCCAGCTGTATCTAGTTATTCCAGTATATTAAGAAGTTACAGATTTCAAGACGCGCAAGAGACGTACAAAAATCACTAGGTTTTGTGTCCGGTCTTGTGTCCGATCCTCCAAGAATTCCATCTGAAAATTGGAAAGAATGCTCACGATTTGCCATAGCGGCTGGCAGAAAGGGTGATCATCGGTAAAATATTTTTCTGATTGTAATCCTAAAATAATGCTTGCGGAAAGATTGTTAAATTTTTCAATTGTCAAACAAGTTAATGCAGAGTATTGATCTGAATAGTATGCTTTTAAAAAAATGGAGGCAATCATGAGCAGTGACACGAAAAAAAGAACACTTACTCCTGAGCAGAAAGAAGAGATAATTGATAATTTGGCCGAAAAATATACCAAAGATGATTGTATCGAGGTTGATGCGGCAGATGCTAGTAAGAAATTCATGATTGCCATAACTTTGTTTCGCGAATTGCATATTGCTGCGATGGAAAAAGCTGGTAAATTGGTAAAGATAGTAAACGTTGGTGAGCTGACAGGTAGCGCAAATATGAATCCTTCGATTAATAGTAAAGGGGTAATGATCCTTGGCAAAAAAACTTTGAACAAAGCCATGGAAGATTCTGGGTTGACTACAAAGTTTCAAATTGGTGATGAATTTAAAATCACTGCTGATAGCGACGGCTTCAGATTGAGTAAGGTTTAATGTGCTTTCTCATAAGACGAATTCTATCTTATTTTCTGGATACTGTTAATCGGAATAAATCAGATTCATTTATTTCTGAATAAAATTAGAAATGTAGTGATGTTGATTTGCGATTTTTAGATAATAAGAAGTTATCTTGATGATGAGGCTTTCAAAACGCATTGTGCTGGTTATACTATGCATACTTGCTTTTGCTTTGCTCGCTGACCTCGTTTTAAAGTTTTCGCATCAACCACCCAGAAGAATAATCGTAGCTTTGTTAGTAATAGTCGTTCTTGCAATTCGATTTGTTTTTCCTTCAACTCGACTTCGTAAGCATTCTTGGGCAGATTGCAAAAATAAGAAGCATTAGTGGTAGTATAATAAAATTTAATCATGTTAATGAACTTCCAAGATTGTGCTTGTAATATAGACTTTATCAGGAAGTAAGAGTGCATTTATCTAATTAGAAAGTACTTTCAGTTGTCTTAGTTGCTGGTTTGTTGATAAAGCTGGATGCGATCTTCGGTAAAATTTGTTCTTAATATATTGTTAGAAATAATAAAACTTGCTTTAAATGGCTGAGGGTTGAACAAAAAGGGGCAAACGCCCCTTTGGTTATAGTGAGTTCAGAAGAATTTCTTCAACTTCCTCGTCTTGTATGCCAAGATAACGACGAGTAACAGAAGGAGTTGCATGATTGAGGCGTTTTGCAATGACTTCCCAGCTGACACCATACGTTTTCCTTTGGTGAAAAGTCCATGTCTTGCGTAAGGTGTGCGCGCCATAGTTACCTCGTAAATTGATGGCATTCGTCCAGCGCTTGATTTTCATGGTTACTGCATATGTTGTTAAAGGTGCATTGAATCCTTTGCGACTCTTGAACAGATAGGCTGTCTCCTTTGAATCAATGGTTGGAATAAACCGATTAAGAGCTGATAATATCTCTTTGTTCAGAATCAAGACATTATCCTTGCCTGTTTTCTTTTCGCGGATAGTGATTCTTTCTCCAACGTTCTTGTTTTTTACGTCTAAGATCCTCAAGCCTAGAAGATCTTGGACACGAAGTCCGGAATTGATACCCATGATGAAAAGCAATTGGTCTCTTGGATGGTCAAACAAAAGCTTTTTGATTGACTTTATGTCTTTCAACTCGTGGATTGGATCAACTTTCATAGCAGTCTCCGGGAAAATGCGATTTTATTTATAGAGATAGAAAATCGTTCTTTCAAAAAAGCTCAAATTGGGGAATCCCTTTGATAATTGGGATAACCGCTTATTATCTTTGGGGTAGGAAGCTCGAAGTACTTGAAAGAACGTTTTTTGGAAAAATCGTTCTTTGGATTAGTAAGGTATTAATGTTGGGGAGCGGCAAAAAGTTGAATCAGCATGAATCGATAGTAATACAAGCCATAGATTAGCTGTATGGCTTGTATTACTATGATGCCTTAGACCATAGTCAATATGATTTTGTTTTCTTCTGTGGTCATCTCAAAAGCATCACCAGCGACAATTTCCTTTCCATTTAGCAGTATTTTCTCAAGATTGAGGCGTAAAATACCGTTCTTATGCACTGTTGGATTTGCATTGCGTTCGGAAAGACCATGAATGTCGTAGAATGCTTTGTCCTCGTTCATCAGCCTATGCAAATGTTTTCGAAGAGTCTGCTTGTTCGCAATCTTAAGCCGCTTTAACACGGCATCAACATGAAGATTTTCACTGATGCATTTCCTAAGCTCATTGGGTTGATATTTGGATACAATCCTTTTGCCCGTTGTTGCATCACCGCTTTTAGCCATAATAATCTCCTTTTGTCGGTAGTATACAAATTTAATTTCTATACCAAATTCGAGAATATTAAATTTCCGACTGAAAAACAGGGATAAAAAACGGTCTTTGGGTTTAAATGGGGTTTTCCTGGGATTTTTGAAAATTATGACCCATAGCCCCAAAAAATAATTTTCGGCCCGGAAACTCAAAATATGGAAGAATTTTTGCCGGAGTCCCCCGGGTGGGGGGCTCATGGACAAAAAAATCCTTCCAATTTATGGGAGGATTTATGATGCAGTCGGCCATCTGCACCGTGAACGACAGATGGACCCAAGATCGAATGAGTCCGTCACCGGCTCAAGCTCCTTGTCTCAACCTGGCATGCGGTTTTCCCGCACCAGGCTGAATTGAAGAACCTCCTAGAATTGTTTTGATAGTTTGAAAGAGTAGTGGTTGAAAATTGTTTTTTGTGTGTGTCACGGTTGGAGGTTCTCCAATGTTCCCTTATGGAACGCAGCCGCCCTTGCAGCCATTATGATTTCCCAAAATCATTGCTTTGTGAAAGCTGACTCCAAGGGTTTCCCTTGGTCTGTACATGATTCCTCTACACGGTCACCGTGCTTCATAGCATACCAATGCCATTTGGATATTGGTTACGCGCAGCCGTCATGCGATCACCACGGCTATCGATATACTCTGCCTAATCACAATGGTGAAAACGGTTCCAGTGTTGCAGCATCAGCCCCTCTCCATCCCTCGTTACCGAGTGGATAGTAAGCATCTCTCCAGCATAACAATTCGATGGGAGCGATTGTTATGAGGCCTTCTGAAGACATTATATTTTTTAAGCTGGCATGATAGTTGATCACTATACATGGTTCCTGGTAGGAACATGAACCGGTGCACATGCAAGGCGCCCACGGCAGCATCATGGTATTTTTATTTCTCTATAAAATCACAGAATATTAAAGGGTTACATTGGGCATCGTTGTTGGGTCCATCTTGGCGGCACAAGTGAAAGAGCCTATAAAAATAGAAGGGCTAAGACCTTCAAAATCAAAAAGGGTAATTATATTTATAAGTAAATAGAAAATTAGTTAACTTATATAGTCAGGCTGAAAATAACACGTTCATGATTGATAAAATAAAAATTTCCAGATTGATATAGAAATAATATTAGTACACTCGCAACATCCATTTCTTTGTCATTTTTCACCCCACCCTTTTTGTCTGTTTGAAGTGATACGCAAAATAGTAGGGCTCCGGAATTCCGGACACCCTATCCTTAGCGTATATCTTTCATGCCCCCTTGTGTTTACCGTGTATAAGCCGTGTATATTAGGAAATTCTCAACACAACATTTTTACCGGTGCTGTTTTATGAAAACGAATTTTGAAAAGAAGGAGTGGTGCACATGAGCATATCATAATTGCAGCATCGAAAGTTGGAGGTTAATATGCATTCTCAATTGTTAGGGTTAAGCTCCCAGGAGCGCGAACGACTTAGAACTTATGAGGAGCTTGCAGAACGATTTTCGTTGATACCTTTAAAACCAAATTCGAAAATTCCATGCATAAAAAATTGGCAGCAATATTGTCAAAGCAAGCGAGAATTCAAAATTCAAGATTTTATTAGAAAAGATGGTTCTGAAGTAGAGTTACATAACGCAGGAATATGTACTGGTCCAGTAAACCAATTGATTGTATTGGATGTAGATGATCATGTTAAGTTTGAAGAGTATAAAGCCATTAATGGGTTCGATTTGCTGGATACGTTCACTGTAAAAACGGGCAAGGGTTACCATTATTATTATCAGTATGATGTATTGAATAGGGTGATTCAAGGAAATAGGTCGCTTAGAAATAGTGGCTTTGATATAAGAGGTGACAATGGTTTTGTGGTCGCACCAGGAAGTATCCATGAAAATGTCAATTTGTATCAGATAAGTAATAATATTGAAATAAGAAAATCACCCGTTTGGCTTTGGAATTTTGCAACAAACAACAAACCTCAAACAATAGACATAGAAAAATTACAGATTTCTGATAATAATAAAGATCTTATCGTAAATGGTGCAGAAGTTGGTAAAAGATCAGAAGCAAGCATGAAGGTGATATTGTCCTTGCTTGAGGCAGGATACGACGAAATTACTATTAGAGGTGTATTTGAACAGTTTTCTATCGGCGAAAAATTGAGTCAGAAAGGTGATTATGCTGATAGATGCTTTGAAAGTGAGATTTCTAGAGCAAAAGAGTATTTACAGAGAAAGCATAATGATGAACTAGTAAAAAGTCATGTATCAAAGCCAAAGTATTCTGTAATATCAATGCAGGATATTATGACTAGAGACACAAAAATGGAATTTTTGATTGATAAAATCTGGCCGATGAATGACACATTACTTTTGGTCGGACCTTCTGGAGTCGGAAAGTCGATATTCACATTAAATTTATGCGCAAATATTATCGATAAAAGTCAGAAAAAATTATTTGGCGAGTATGATATGTTGAAAGGTGATTATCGGGTATTAATTGTTCAATCATAAGTTTCTGAACCAGGAATGCATGATCGAATTTTACCATTTATCAATAATCATTCAAACGAGCAAGATTTTGCCGATAAAATAAACTTTCTTTCATTTTACGATAATCCTTGCTGTGTCGGAGATGTTAATGATTCAAATTTTTATGACGAGCTTTGCCGAAATATTGAAGTGAGTAAAGCTAATATACTAATTATCGACCCTTTAATTTCATTTCATGTTGGAGATGAAAATTCAAATGTTGGCATGCGGACAACACTTTATAGGTTTACGGAATTATCTAGAAAATATAAATTAAGCACACTTGTTGTACATCATACTGGGAAAGGAAATAATAAATCTGGTCCAAGAGGAGCACAAAGTATTGCTGACTGGGCATCACATACTATAAGTTTATCATTATCGAAAGAAACTGGTCCAGATAAGATTGTTAAGATGTCTGCTATCAAATCAAGGTATTCAGCAGGTATTGAACCTATCACATTAATCTTTGATAATTATGCTTTTAAACCAATGTCGAATACTAAGCTAAAATATTCTGATGCATACCAATCAGTCCTAACAGCAGTAAGTAAATCTAGTGGTCATAGCATTAAACAATGTGATCTACTTAATTTAATTGTCCAAGAATATAAAAACACTACCAGTAAATCTATGTCTTCAAGTAAAGCAAGAACTGTATTAATGGATATGATCGCTAAGAATCTTGTACAAAAAGTATGCAATGGAACTATGTGTAAATATTCAGCTTAAAATGCTTGTTTTGCACAGCTAGCTAACTATCTCAGATTAAAAAGAAAAAAAAGAAAAAAAATTTAAAAATTAAATCTTTTAAAATTAGCTAGATAGGTTTTCTCTTCTAAAAAAAATTTTTCTTATAAATTATTAAAATTATAATGTTTTTTATTTTTTTCCGTATATAAATGTATTGGGGGGGACTTAAGGTCCCCCCCTCTTAATACATTGTGGCAAGAAAAAAAAGGGTTCCGCGCGAAACTCTAACTTATTGATTTCATTAGATATAAAGCGCTATTTTTTCAGGTGTTTAACGCGATTAAACTGGATTATCGCTTCCCTATTGCGATCCAAGATGACCGGGCATTCTCCGCTTATCGGCTTCTCTTGCAGCAAGCAAACACGGCAATCATCCAATTTGACATGGATAAGATTTTCGAGCTGTAATTTGAGCTTTACATTATCGAGGAATGTTCTTTGTCTAGAATAGCACTGCTTCATAACCAAGTCATCATTACGATTGAATTTTGTCTTGCATCCAATACTGCAAAACTTTTTATTGGCATTATCACAAAAAGACATCTTTTTGCATTGCTCGCATATGATGATATTTTCGAACGAGCCACATACTAAATGGTAATTTATAGCGATATCTCGCATCAACTGTGAAAAGCCTGTCCAAGAATCAAAACTGAGACTAAAAGCTTTACATGCATACTCGCTATCAAAAGAATGAATAGATTGCTCTCCGAAATTTCCCATTGCTTGATACGTGAACATTGATACTTTATGCTTGTGAAAACTATTTTTTATGTCGGATCTGCTGTAACTTAAAAATATTTTGCTTTCGCTTTTCTGCATATCAGCAATGTATTCCGTTTCCGTGTATTCTGAATTCAGAGATACCTGTATATATTTTTTGCCTTGTACTTCATATTTCAAGGTTTGCATTAAGCTCAGAAATTTCGAAACTTCCTCACTAGAAAGTGCAACAGAAAAAATATTATTGGTCGGTGTAAAATCATCAGCACTTAACGAAGTGAGTATCAAGCTTTCTTTTTCAAGTTTAGCATAGCCAAAAATATTTTCCAGATTCTTTCGGATAATATCACGAGCAGTATCTATACTATCATTTTGCTGATCTATCATATTCAAGTCTTCGAATAAATCTATTGCCACTCTAAAAGCTTTCTTCGCGAGTTTTCTTTCCCCTGTTCTGACCACAGCGCTCTCAAAAATTCATCTGTAATCATAGTGCTTTATGTTACTATATACGGTATATTGGTACTATTTAGCATTTTTATGCAGCTTCTTCAAGGGACATCCATCCTTTCCGGATTTATCGGAAAGTCATGGACAAGGAATCCCTACAAGAAGAGCTCGGTAGAGCAATTACACCTGCAGAGCTGGCAACCATTTTAAAATTGTCACCCAATACGGTGCGCAAATATTATCGAAGATTTGGCGGAGTAGAGGTAGTACCTGGCGTTATACGGTTTTTTGAAGCAAACATACGGGAGTATATCTCAAATGCCGACCTTAGAGAAGAAGACGAAGAAAGCACGTTGGAAAGGCGTGGTGCAAGTCAACGGAGTAAGGCGGGAACAACGGTTTCCAGACGACAGCAAAAAAAGCAAGCTAGCCGCAATGCAATGGGAAGAGGAAGAAAGAGAACGGCTTGCCATGATGAACCAAGAGCAAGAGATCCTCATGGTTTGTTGTCCTAGTATACTCGAATGGGCGACAGAATACCTTAATGATGTGCAAAACAGATATGTTCCCAAAACATACAAGGAGAAAAAGGCTTGCTTTCGGAAGTTTATCAAGATCTTGGATGAAGACACGCAAGTTGCTGATATCACGATAAGTGAGGCCAAAAGCTTTCTTTCAAACCGGTTTAAGCAAAAAAGCGGGTATGCAGTCAATAAGGAGCGAAAGAACCTTGCAGCCGCATGGACATGGGGCAGGCAATTTATGGAAGGTTTCCCTGATGGGAAGAATCCATTCCAAGCTGTTCCAAAATTTCCAGAGGAGCGCAGTGACCGATATGTTCCACCATTGGAAGATTTTCAGAAAGTATTGGCGATGTGCACTGGCCAAGACCGCGTAATATTGATGACATTCTTTTATACAGCGGCAAGGCGCGGTGAAATCTGGAATCTGCGCTGGGAGGACATCGACTTTCAGAATAGCCGCATCCGGTTATGGACACGCAAACGGATAAGTAGCAGTCATGAATTTGATTGGATTCCTATGGTTCAAGATTTGGCCCTGGTGCTGAAAGAGTGGCAAAGAGAGCGCACATATCAGCATGAGTATGTATTCATAAACATGGCTGCAAACTCGGTAGGATATCTAAAGCCATTCGTGGACAGAATCCGCTTTATGAAAAGAATTTGTGAGAATGCTGGGGTGGCCTATTTTGGATACCATGCCATTCGGCATCTTACGGCGACTAAGCTTTATCGTGATGGGCACCCAGTAGCCATGATTCAGAAAGTGTTGCGGCATAAGAACCCGAATACCACCGCCCGCTACCTGAAATCCATAGGGCTTGAAGACATGCGCGAGGCATTAGAAAAAAGTCTTTCAGTTGTTGCATAGCCACCGTAGGAAATATTGGAGAAACCAAGATTTTGCGGGGCATGGAGCTTGATTTGAGATAAATATAGTCTGAATAATATTTTTCTTGACAAAGGCTACCTGCTTAGCGAATGTAAAGATAGTGTAAATTTTGTAAGTAGCTAGCTTGACAATATGCAGAGATAAGGAATCACGGGGGAAGCCTCAAGAACATTGTCTGGAGCCATAGCCCTTCAGACCTCTAAAAGATACGCAACGGTCTATGATGCATAGAAAACACATTTACAACCTCAACTATTGAAAACTGTTAATTTATTTTTTATTACATTTAACGGCTCAGACTGAAACAGGGTTAAAACCTGACGCTACCTACAACGCGAAAATTTGGGGCATGTACGTGAACAATTAATTGGGGGGGCCATCATGGCAAATGAATCACCCATGTCTCTGTCCAGAAAATCCAAACAATTATTTTGGGCTGCATGTATCTTGGCGTGCTCTATATTTTTTTTTGTATCTCCTTCTTTTGCTGCTATTTCAATAAAATATAACCTTCCTGTGTATTATGGCTCTTCAGGGTCAGACGATACGTATGTCGGCGATTCAAAGGTCAGCTACTCAATTGCTTACATTATCGAAGCAAGCGACCGATCTGTAGATAATCTCATCACAACGGTCTCCGATGGTATCTGGGCGTCGAAGTTGACTATTTCCGCGCAGGCTTCCGGTCCGAATTGTACCCATTCAATTACCGTCAAAGCCACTT
This sequence comes from uncultured Desulfovibrionaceae bacterium, assembly GCA_964517355.1. GTDB lineage: Bacteria > Desulfobacterota > Desulfovibrionia > Desulfovibrionales > Desulfovibrionaceae > CAZFCK01. Next base: position 15,977 of record CAZFCK010000003.1, read on the forward strand.
TTGACTCAGGCGGAATCCAATGGACAGAGACCATATTGTCAGAAACCACAATTGACGGTTCCCTGGCGCAATCTTTCGATGTTGCTGCAAACTGTGTAAAACTTGAGGTCATCGTCTATTGTGACACCGAAAGCAACTACTGGATCAAAAGATCTGAAGTCCTCATGACTGCTGGGTACACAGGTAATTACAGAATATCGGGCAGTACCTCAACCCCGAAGGTGCTTCAAAAAGCACTCCAAGGCACCCCCGGCGACAACGTGCAGACGTTATACACTGGCGGGAAGCGGGGGGACGGACTGGCAACCTGCTCCCTGGTGGGGCTGCCGGGTTACCACGTGAACACCTCCACCCTGAATCTGGTGATTTCGGACACGGAATACGCTTCATCCGGTTTGGGACCGGACCTGTCCATGACCCGCACCTGGAACAGTTCCGCAGGTGATGATGCCGGTAGCGGCATGTTTGGCAAGGGCTGGTCCTTCGCTTATGTCGCGCAAGTAACTAGCGATGGTACAAGCGACGGGCCGGCCACCTTGCTGCGTAACGGACAACAGTTGGAATTTCCCCCAAAAACTGAATCCACGGACGGAGGAACAACCACCACGGAATTTTACCCTCCCGTCACTGGAATGTTGGACACGCTGCAAGGGGTCTTTCCCGAAGATGTGAAAAATTCCTACTACCTATTGACACGTTATGCGGATAAACATGTCTGGCGATTCAACCACGCCTCCAGCTCCGGTGACACCCACACGTATGCTCTGGCATCCATAACGGACCGCAACTGCAATGCCGTCGATTTTACATACAACGCCGACGGCACTCTGCAATCCATTACGGACGCTGCCGGACGCGCCACCACCTTTGCCTATGACGGTTTCAAACGCTGCAGGTCTATGACCGCCCCCACGGGCGCTGCGGCATCATACGCCTACGATGCCAACGGGCGGTTGCAGCAAACCATCGACTTCATGGATTATGTAAGCAGCTTCGCTTACGACGCTGATGGACGCATCACTTCCATGACAACGGAAGGCAAGACAACATCGTTCGCCTATACGGAAATCGACGGAATAACGCTCCTGGCCTCGGCGACCAATGCTTTGGGCAAAACCACAACCTACAACCGTGATTCGGATACAAAAGTCACGATCACATCACCTGAGGGGATTGTTTCGGAATACGCAAATGTCAACGGCAAAACCCGAAATCACCGCCCAGCTTTGGGAATGAGTCCCTATACCAACATTGAATACAATGACGAGGGCCTGCCGGAAACCGTGACCCATTACCGCGAAGCCGGCGATAACTCAGAGGAAAAGTTCGAATACGATACTCGCGGCAACGTGACCAAATATACCGACCTCTACGGGGGCGAAGCTACCTATACGTACGACAGCGGCGATAACCTGCTCACCTCAACGGACCCCTTAGGCAATACCACCACATACACCTACGATGCCAACGGAAACCTTGCGACATCGGTCACCCCTCTTGGCAAGACAACCACATACACCTGCGATGACAAAGGCCTTCTCACCAGTGTAATCAACTCGGATTCATCCACCAACACCTACAGTTACGACAACAAGGGTAACCTTGTGAGCGCCACGGACACAGGGGGCAATAGCTGGACTTACGGCTACGACACGCAGGGGTCGCATATGACCTCGTCGACCACCCCCCTTGGTAACAAGACAACGTACACGTATGACGCCAACCAGCGCCTCACCAAGGAAACACGGGCCGACGACTCGACCAACGCCTACACGTACAGCTGCTGTGCCCTGACTTCCTTTGCCAATGCCGCGGGCAACACCTGGACCATCAGCCGCGACGCCCTGTTGAATCCATTGACCAAGACAGATCCTTTGGGCCGCACCGTGAGCATGGTCTATGATGATGACCAAAGGCTGACATCCTTCATCACCCCGTTGGGGCGCACGCTGTCCTTTGACTACTTCGAGGACGGGCTGGTCAAAAAAAATACTTATCCGGACGGAGGGATTGTTAGTTATACATATGACCACCCCCAGGGTACCCGCACCTCCATCACGGATCAAAAAGACTCCCCAGGCACTTCCACCTTTACGTATGACGAATTGGGCAAGGTTCTCACCTTGTATGACGGCGGTTCCACCACCATATCCTATACCTATGATGAACTAGCACGCATGAGCACAATGACCAACGCAAGGGGGCAAGTGGTCGCCATGGTATACGATGCCGACGGGCGCTTGACGGGCATAAGCCATGACGGGACTTCCGCGGCAACCTTTTCCTGGAATGACAGGAACAGGCTCATCTCTTATGCGGACGCAACGGGAACAACCACGTACACTCGCAATTCGCTGGGGGCGACGACGAATATAGCCTATCCCTCGGGAAAAGATGTGGACATGGGATATGATGCCGATGGTAATCTGACGTCCATAACCTATCCGGGGGCTTTGGCAGTTTCTTACACCTATGACGTCAGAGGGCGCCCTACGAAAGTGAGCTTCGACGGGAACAGCGTGGACATCGCTTATGACAGTGCAGACAACCTCGCGTCTTTTACCCGATCCAACGGCGTGACCACCACGTTCACCTACGACGCTGCCGGTCAACTCACCGCAGTCAAACATGCCTCTGATAGTGCGACCCTGGCAGAACTGGCCTATACCTATGATACTGATGGCCGCATTATCAAGGAAACGGTCGATGCATCCCTAGCGCCTGATGCCGATAGCTCTATCATCAATGCCACGTATGGGACAACAAACCGGTTCACGAATTGGGGTGGCAAAACCCTCAGCTATGACGATGACGGCAATCTTTTGACTCTGGGCGATTCCCGTAACTTGAGCCTGAGTTATGACTTGCTCAACCGCCCAACATCCATGACCATCGACGGAGTGACCAGTACGTTTACATACGATGCAATAGGCAACCGGGTAAAAATTGAACAGGACGGTGAAACTCGTGTCCTGCATTTCGACCAATGGATGCGCCCCCTATTTGAAACAAATGCCGACGGCAATCTTGTCGCTGTGAATATCCTCATAGGTGGGTTGCTTATGGCGCGAAGCGACGGCGACGGCAATTTTGTGTTCCCGCTGTATGACAACACTGGGAACTGCCTCGCGCTCACCAACGAGGCCGGCGCGGTCATAACAGCCTTTGCCTACACTCCCCAGGGACTGAAAACAGCGGTGGGAACGGACACCTCGTTCCCGTACACCTATGTGGGGGGGCTAGGTGTCATGGATGACGGCAGCGGTATATACTTTATGCGCAACCGCTCATATGACGCGGTCACGGGTCGTTTTTTGCAACGCGATCCTTTGTGCTATGTGGATGGCCCAAACCTTTATCTCTATGCCAGTAACAATCCCGTAAGCCTTGTGGACCCGCAAGGTACCGTTGCCGCCGAAGCCGCTATCATCGCCTCAGTACCAACAGTTGCCGTCGGGGTATCCACAGGCTTGACGATATATGCTGCAGGAGATGGTGTGTACACAATGGGGGTTCAGGTCGCGGCGGGTGCCAACATACAACAGAGAAAATCCCAACTTGATGATTTAAGCAAGTTTGCGGAGCGCCGGGCGGTAAAAAATCTGGCTTCTTTGAATCGGCTGAACGAAATGATGAAAAATGAGAAATGCCCAAGCGTCAAGGCAAAATTGCTGAAACGGGCTCTTTATCATGAACAGAGAGCTAAAAAATTTCAGAAAATGAAAAATGACAGGGATTTCGATTATATGCATACTGTTTTAGATAGTATGGGCAACAGACTCGAGACAGGGAACGTGGCTGTTTCAACAACCAGCGGTTTCGTGCAAAGCACTGCAATCGGCGGCATTGGGCCTGGGGTGGGGCTGGGCAAAGGCGAAACAGCGGCCATGGATATCATCAATTCGACTGTAGTGCCAAATTTGTAATGGAAACGGGGTGTTATACGATTCCACAACAGCTCATAAGGTAGGGTACGCCATGAAATATATATCCATTCTCGCCATGGTGGTGTTTCATTTGCTTCTTTCCACGGCAGCCTTCGCCGTCTACGAGGTGACATACTCCTATGACGACAACGGCCGTCTCACACGGGCTGAATACGATACCGGCCTGACCATCGACTCCGCCTACGACAAGGCCGGAAACATACTCACTCTGGAAAAAGCCGGAGGCGGCGTCAAGCCGTCCGGGGTTCCCCTCGGGCCAATCTGGCTTGTGCCGTTCTTCTTCGTTCTCCTCTTTGGGACGGGCCTGCTGATGCGGAGACGCTGGAGAAAAATATAAGGCTGTAGTCAGGGGAATGGGGGCGGCACGTTAGGCCTGTCCCCGTTCCCCTGATGCGCGATGGAACTCATGAGCTGGGTCGAGATGACTTCTCGCCACTACCGGTGTCAGAGTCTTGAGCTTCAAGGCGAAGGATTTATCCACCATGAATTTAGGTTCCATCCGTTAAATTTAGTTGTGTGTGGACTATTACTGTAAAGACCTGTAGGACAATTTCTACCTGACACAACGCTTTTCATCATGACTCCAGCAGGTTAGCCTTGATTGGCCGGAGACCATGGCCTGTTTTGGCATCATAACCAGCTGAAATAATGATGTGGTGGAAGGTCTTGTGGCTAAAACGCGTCACTTAAAATGAAAAAATATGTCACTTAAAATGAAAACAATTTTCCATTTTAAGTGACAAATATAGTTTAAGACATAGATATATATCTATCTATAATCAAGCCTGTGAGCCTGTGTCTCCACCTCAGCTTGAGCCCGTGTCATTTGTCAAAGAACAAAACCGTTAATAATTACTTATCAGAACTTCTTGAGCCAAGGGGCGGTGTTTATTGCCGCAGCTATAACGTACCTTGGCCGTATCAATGGCGAAGTTACGGTACAAGTCGCGCATCACTGGTGTGTCCGCTTGGCTTAGTAAATATTTGCCCTTAATACGGCTCAGAATATCCGCCAATATGAAATGATCCTTTTCTGAAAAAATATTTTTTCCGTATACATCTTCACATCCGACATAAGGTGGATCAATGTAAAAAAACGTCTCTGTACGATCATATTTTTTAATAACATCCTGATATGAAAGCTGTTCAATGTATACTCTCGCCAAACGAATATGTACGGCCGAAAGCTCTTCCTCAACGCGCAACAAGTTAAAGCGAGGAGGTTGCACCGCTGAATACCCAAAAGATGGATTGGGTATTCTACCTGAAAAACATAATTTTTGAATATAGTAAAAACGTGCCGCTCTTTGAATATCTGTTAATAATTCAGGTGGTTGATCAAGCTCTCGATAGAAATATTCTCGGCTGCACAGCGCAAACTTAAAATGCCGTAAAAATTCTTCCAGATGGTTTTGAAGTACACGATAGAGGTTTGCGACATCCTTACTAATGTCGTTGATCACTTCAACCTTCGAAATTTCTTTACGAAAAAGCACCCACGCGCCTCCACAAAACGGCTCGACATAGCACGTATGCGTCGGTATCCGGGATACGATTTCCTTGCAAAGACGTGATTTTCCACCAATCCAACCTGCTAACGGCGATTTCATCTCATCAAACCTTTACGTTTGCCGCTCAACCCTGCTATCTCCCTAACCAGTCGTCGGGACACCTCCTGACAGGCGAGGGAGCGGCAGGCTTGGCCGTGGACCGGTGCTGCTACACCGAGTCAGTGGGGGTGTTCCCGCACCCCCGCCCGCTCCACTCACTCCATTTACATTCTCTCTACGTCCCATCACATCGGAACGTCTTCATATCGTTAACCGGGTATTCTCCCGTATTGTTCACTGGTGTTTCCCGAGGCTGAGCGGATGCGGGACTCGGCGCCTTCAGGCAGGATCCAGTTACGCAGCCACTCATGAAAACAGGGTGCGGTACTGGATCTGTTGATGTCATAAAAGTGAGGAGAACCGTCCATAGGCAGCCCTAAAAGGCGAATTTCGGAATAGCCCATGGAAAGTGCCGTCAGGACGGCAAAATGGCCGGAACCCTTGGGGGAAAAACGCGGCTTGGCTGCACGCCAGGCCACGGCTGACGCGCCCAAGGCAGAATCCATCCCATACTGTTTACGCCAGGAATGAACATACGAGACATTGCCCTGTTGTTGTGACATTCGAAGTCGGAACAAAGGCTCGATAAGCAGATTCCAATGCATGCTTATGGCGTGATGCACGCGTCCGGTAACTCCCATGAGTGCGTGACTGATCACCATTACATCGCCATTAATCCCGCAACGCCTGATGTCGTCGGATACGCAGCGAGCCGTACCGATTATGCTGCAGCAACAATGATCTTTTCTCGGGTAAGCGCCACCCCCGGCGGAAATAGCAAGTGGACGTTCGATGTCCTGCATCACTCCACCTCCAGCTTGATAGCCGATACTCTATAATAATGATCATCACGCGGGTCTGCATAGTCCACCACCAAGGTCGCTTCTATGACAGGCGCGTCTTGGTGCCGCCAGAGTACAGAACGTCTTGAGCCATCATGAAGGAGCAATTCCATGGCGTTTTCGGTGTTGACGACTAAGTCCTGCAATTGCAACAGCAGGTCTCGGCGCATGAAGGCCTCACCGCCTAGGGTTACGGGGCGTCCGGACTCTCCAGGCATGCGTACGGTGTAGCGCACCCGACGTCCACCGAGTGTACATTTAGAAGTCGCCCTAACCGGGCTCCAGTTAAATTCATCAATCCAACGCAGGTTGTCGGGGAGCGTGAGTGAATGTAGTGATATGGTCATGTCACCTCTTAAGCGTTGCACACGCCTAGATGATGGTCATGGTTGTACGTTTGCCGCCGCGTGCGCGCCCCACAAGGGTTTCGCCGCGAACAAGCACGTCCGTGCCCACTGCGGGCATGGCGTTGCCGTTCACGTACACGCGCCGCAGCGCCCCCGAGGAAAAGCGCACCACCAACCGCGCCGGATCAAGCACCTTTTCCACCACGCCCAAGCGCAGCCCTTGTGTCCGGGGGCGCATGGAGTCCCGTATGGCCGTAAAATCGCTCATCTGCTGCTCCTTGCCATTCTGGTCAATTCGTTGCGCAGCGCCCTGGCTGTTGCGCGCTTGGCCCGCACTTCGTACGGAGAGCCATTGATGTTCAGGGTCAGGGTGCCGAAATCTTCCATATCGCCGCCCGTAGACGTTGAGGGCAGTGAAGCGGCCGCGCCGCCCACAAGTCCACCGGAAGCGAATTTTTGAACGCTCTTGAACGAGTCAAGCAAGCTGGCATCCATCCGGTTGACGGCCTGGAGCACCGGCAGACCGAGAGTCCGAACGACCCGCTCCTTCAGGACAAATTCCCCCGGCATCAGCCAGGCTGGAACGCTGTCTTTGCCCGGCGTGCCGACGTTGAGGGGCACGTGTCCGCCTTCGGCGAATTTGCGGATGCCCGCTTTCCCGCCGACCGCGCCGCTCACAAGTCCGCCGGTAGCCAGCCAGTGCTTGAATCCGGAGATGGAGAGCGTGCCGTACTCCTCTTCCAGGTCGCGCAAGGCCTGGGCCTTTTCGATTTCAAGTTCCTGGATGCGCGTCAGAAAATCGCCGTACGTGGCGCGCAGGTCCAGACGGGCGGTGGCTTCGCTGTCGACGCCCTGGGCCGTGGCGTCGCGGCCTTCGCTCTTCACGTCGCGTTCGAGCAGGCGGTATTGGCCGGTGATTTCGCGACCGGCGCTACGTTCCACGCGGGCAAGCAACCGTTCGTAGCGCTTGCGCAGGGCGGCCTCTTTCTTGGCAGCGGTCTGATGCACGTGGATCTGATGCACGTTGCCGGTGCCGGTTCCGCCGCCGATCTTTTTGGAAAGTTCCCAAATCTCCTCGTATTCCGCGTCGAACTCGTCGGAGAGCCCCCGCATTTCCTCCTCCGCCTCCAGGGCAACGGCTTCGACCTCCATACGGTAGGCTTCCACCAGCTCCTCGATGGCGCTTTGCAGCTCCTGCACCACGGCCACCAGCTCAAGGCGCTCCTGCTCCAGGAGGATGGCCAGGGATTCGTTGCCCTCGCGGCGCACGATGGCGATCTTGTTTTCATATTCGCCGGAGATGGCGAGCTTTTGCCGCTCCAGGGCGGCGGTGGCGCTGTCGCCCGAGGCGATCTTTTGCGGCGCGTCCACGTCGTTGGCGCGGAACACCTCCAGGGAGTCGGCCACCACGCCCAGTGCAGAGGAGAGATAGGCCGCCGGGGTGTCGGTGATCTCCGGCAAGCGGATTCTGGAGGCCGTGGACGCGATGGTTGAGGCGTAGCGCGCGAGCAGCTCGTCTATGGAGCGCGCGCCGTATTTCTGCAGGATGTCGGATGCGGAGGAGAACGGCAGCCCCCAGCCGGTGCCGCTGCCGCGTGTGACGCTGCCGCCCTTGGCGAAGCGCGGCACCAGATCCACGATTTGCGGGGGCAAGACCAGCCCGCCCGAGGCGAAGCGGGGGATAACGTCCAGAGGCACGCGGCCGGAATTCAGGGCGTAAAGGAAATCCAGACCGTACTTTTTGACGGCCGAGGGCGTGAGCACGAATTCGTTGCGCGTGAGCATGGCCGGCACGTCGTCCCGCAAACCGGAGCCTTGCGAAATATGGGGCGAGGCCAGCCGCCGGAACACTTCGCCGCCCCGGGCGAAGCCTGGAATTACTTTTCCTTCGATATTATTCACATTACCTTCGGTTACGATCTTGAACCGAAGCGTGCGCTCAGATTCAGCGGCCTCATCCGCTTTTTCCGCAACCTCGGCGATGGCGTCCCTGGCCTTGTCGGTATTGAGATTGAAGCTACTTCCACTCGAAAACGCGCCCATTGTATCAGGATCAATCGAGGGATTGATTTCCCCGGAACTCCTGATCCACGTGCGTTTTTCGCCCAGGCGTTGAGGCGGCAGCGTCGTTGTTGAAATCGAAGTCCTTCGTACGTCCGATGAAACCGAGCGCCCGGACCAGCCGCCTCGAGACCCGCCTCGATTCCTATTTTTTGAAGATGTGTCCTTTTCCTGTTTTAAGCGGTCAAGTTCTTGTATTCCGGCGTTAACAGCTTCTTTCACGATGTCGGGCAATGAGGCGTACGCATCCTTAAAAACATCCGGCAAGTCCTTGGCCAGATCAATCATTCTATCAACAAGCGCATCCAACGCCCGCTGCTGGTCACCCGCGGAAACTTCAGCGGATTCCGCTATGGCCTCGTAATTCGCGATCCATTCCGCCGCCGACTGCCGCGCCATCGTGGCGGACGTGATACCCAGTCCATCAAAAGCGTTTTGAAGCGCATTTACTTTTTGTTGCAATTCTGGTGGCAACATTCCCTTGAGTTCAGCGGCGATCTGAGGGGATGCGACCGCGACTTTGTCGAGCAACTGTTGCACTGCCGCAGCTGCTGACTCAAGAAATAGCTTCATTTGCAATTCAGATGCGCCGGCGGATTGTAGTTTGTAATACGCATCTGTAATCTTATTGATCTGATTATTAAAAACGTCCAGGTCTTGCAGTTTCCATGTTGCCTTGATTTCTGCAATATGGTCATTCCATACTTTCATAGCGTCAGAGGCGCCCGAAACACCTTCGCGCAATTTTTCAAAGTTTTCCCTCGTCTTTCGAGCATTCTCCTGGGCTATTTCATTATATTGGCGTAGTTGATCAAGGGACTTTCCCGCCGCGTCAATGTTGCGTTGCGCGACCTTGAAGGCCTCGCCGAACATGCCAACAGAAGCGATCCCAATACTAATCGCAACCGATAACGGGTTGAGGGTCGCGACAAACGTGCTGAGAGACGTTACTGCACCGCTAATTTGACTGCCAGCCGCAGCCGCACTCGAGCCCACGGAAGTAAAACCGGCGATGGTTTGCGATCCTCCAGCGGCCATGGCCGCCACCCGCATGGCCTGGAAGGCCTGAGCCGCCTTGAGCGCCATAAAGGCCAACCCGCCGGCCCCGCCCAGCACCATGATGAGTTCACGGTTCTGCACCACGAATTGCATCATCCAACCCACCGCGGAAGCTATTTCCGCCGCCATTTCACCGAGTTCGTCGGCGTTTTCCGCCACCCACGTCGCCAGTTCCCGCAAGGCCGCGCCGAGTTCCTCGTTTGTGCTCACCGCGTCGGAGAGGCGAGCGGTGAGATATTGCCAGGCGCCGGCCGCGTCTTTCGCGTATCTGGCGGCTTCGCCGACCTGGGCGTTCGTTTGCTCCAAAAAAACAGCGTATCTCACCTGGGCCTTTTGCAGATCCGTAAGCTTCTCCCATGCACCTTGTGTGGCCCCTTGAGCATCGTACCAGCTCTTCACGTATGTCTCGTTCAGCGTCAGCCCAAGCATCTCGGCGGCTTCGGCTTCGCCGCGCAACGCCGCGGTCACGCGGCCGGCGGCATCCACAAAGCTGAATTGGCCTTTATTGAGGTCGCCGGTGCGTGAGATGACAATCCGCATCTGCTCGGCGGACAAGCCCAAGCGCTTGGTCATGTCGAGGGTTGCGGCAGCTGCCGCTTTGACCGATCCCTCGGAGTAAATCTTGAGATGATCGGATATTTGCCTGACGTGTTGCTGCCAATCCTGAAGGGCTCCTGTATTGCCGAACTCGCGCGAGGCCGAGCGCACGGCGGATTCAAGATGAAAGGCCCCCCGCGACGCCTCGCCCAGGGCGCGAGCCGCGGCGCGCACGGTCGATTCCACAAGCTGAAATCCCACGTACATGCCCACCAGGGATTTGATCCGGTGTCCCAGGTTCAGGGACGCCTGCCCCTGGTCGCGCAAGGCCCCGGAAACCGCGTTTACCTGGCCGCGTACCTCACGGGCTTTTTGCATGTATGCTTCATAGGCCCTTGCAACGTCCCGGGCGCTGGCGGTGCCGCTGTCGGCTACGGTGCGGTAGGCCTGAGCAAGCTTTTTCAGTTCCGCGTTGACCTGCGCCTGGGATGCGCCGCCCAGGGTAGCCCAGGCCGCGTTGACGGCGTTTGCCGCCACGGTGGATTCGCCGCGCACTTCCTTGACCTTGGCGAGATACGCCTCTTGGGCGCGCTGTATGTCCTTGAAGGAAGCCGTCCCGCTTTGGGCTGCGGTGCGGTAGGCCGCCGCGAGTTCCTGGAGTTCGGCCTTGATTTGTGCGTGGGGCGTCCCCCCCAGTCTCTTCCAGGCGGCGTCGACAAGCGATGAGGCTTCCGCCGCTTCGTGCGCCAGACCGGCGAAAGCGCCGTTGATGGAGTCGAAAAACGAGTCCACCGCGCCAAAGGCCTGCCCAAAAGCCTGAACGTTGTGCCCGGTCTGTTGCAGGGCGTCGCCCACATCGGCGACGCCCTCGGCCATCCGGTCCAGGTTGTCCAGACCGGCGGATTCGGCTTCAAGCTTGAGTTTGATTTTCAGATTGTCATTGCCCATTGAGTAGCTCCGGCAGGATTTCCATGAGTGACAGGGTCAGGCTGTGTGGATAGCTGAGCACATTGGCGTGGCCGTGTTTGGCAAGGATCGCTATGCCGGTGTCGAGACTTCGGAGCGTTGCCCGGGCTCGGGCGGCGTCTTTACCTGATGGACTTCCACCAGAGTCTGCCACTTGTCGAAAAAAAAGGGATTGATCTCCTTTATGGCCAGGGCCAGCTTTTCGTATTCTTCCGGCTCAAGCTGATTCAGGGCCGCATCGTCCAGCCCGGAACACATCGGAAGCATGCCCGTGGGCATCTGCACCGCGCCGCTGGTGGCGAAGAGTACGCCCTTGTCCACGTCCAGCGCCCCGGCATGGAGCAACTCCACGTATGCACGCATCTCGCCGGTGCTGATGGAGCGGGGGGTCACTGTGATTGTCTCGCCGATCATTGTTTTCAATTCCATATGCACATCCTTTCAATGCGTTTGGCCTCATGTTACAGTGTGTTGCCAATTCCAAACGTGGCTATGTCGTTAATTCCGCAATGTGGGAAAAACTTGTTTTTCCCTTCGGGCTCCCCTTTCCAGAACTTTTCATATAACATCATGTTATTATACGTTAAGTCTTTGGAAGGGGGGTCGGGGAGAGAACCTTTCTCCAGCAAGGTTTCCCCCCGAAGGCATTTTCGGAGTAAAAAATAGCCACGTTACCAAAAGATTCGTAAGCCGCCGGAAGCTATTCCCCATCCGGGAAGTGCGCCTCAAAGGCGGCCTGGCCGCTCACGGCCACGACCTTGCCTTTGATGCTTTGCGATCCCTTTTCCTGGCCGGTGATGAGCGCCACGGCGTCGCTGTTGGAAAAAGACGCCTTGGGGATAGTGATGATCATGCGCTTGCCCGTGTACTTATTTATCCCGTCCAGCATGAGCCCCATCTCGATACTGCCGACCTTGGCCCCGAGGATTTTGTAGGCGTCGGCGGGGCTGGCCGCGTGATCAAAGGTCACGGGCAGGGTGGCCCCGTCGGTGAAGTTCCCTCCGGACAGGTTCATGACCATCCCGGCCTCTTTTTTCACGAGAAAGTCGGCGCCCTCGATGCCGACGACCGAGCCCTCAGTGATGCTGACGTCGGAAATATTGAATTTCCCAACGCTTACCCATTCGTCCTGCGGCAGAACAAGATTCACCGTGACATCCGTGCCCGCCTCCTGGGCCAGGGCCTGGATCTCGCCGCCAAGGGCGAGCTGCCAAAGCCGCTTGGAATAACGGGTCAGGGTCATGGCCAGCTCGACGCCGTCGGGCATGCTCAAATTTGAGATCACATTCCCCCAATCGTCCGCCATGCAGGATTTTTCCTCGATTTCGGTAACTTTGGGCGTGATGCTGAAATCGCTGCAGTTGCCGAAAGGCTTGTAGCCGGCGTTGGCCACGCTCAAATCCTTGATGAGCACGTCGCCGGCGCCCACATAGATGCTGTTGTCCTTGAGTCCGGATGGCATCATTCACCGTCCTTGTTGTCGTCTTTGTTGTTGGATTTGCTATCAACCAGGCCCTGGGCCACGAGATAGGACATGACGATGCCGGCGAAGCCCAGTACCGTGTCGCTGGGGATGTCCAAGCCAAGCCCTTGGTTGACCAGTAAAATGCCCGCGGAAATCAATGCCATCCAAAATTTTCGGGAATTCAGTTTCTTCCACATTATTTCTTGCTCCTTGTTGTGCCCCGCACCACCACGTGAACAGGGTGGCGCGGGGCGGCCCCATGGATTCCGGTGCCCGCCGGAAAATTGTCTGCTACTGAAGCGCCAGCCCGGCCGTGGTGATCATGCCGGAAAGCACGCGCTCAAGAGCGGCCACGCGGTTGCGCAACTCCTTGTTCTCCCGCGCATGCCCCTCGGTGCGGACGTCATGGTCCTGCCGGGGCGCTTCACGCGCCGCGAGCTTGACGCGCAACGTGACTTCATGATCCGAGATCACTTTGTCGATGACGAACGGCACCCCCGCGGCTTCACGGGCATCGTCCAGAATCCGCAGCAGTTCGCGCTGCATGGACGTCCCGCCGAATTCCGCGGGCGTGAAATGATCGATACCGGGGTAGAACGGTTCCTCGCTTTTCTTGTTGCCCGCTGAAAGCCGCTTGCCAGCCCACCAGGAGCGCACGTCGAAACAGGGGCAGGTTTTGTTCACGCCTGGCACGTCCCGATGCCCGAGCACCTCGGCCCCCGGAAAGCGGCGGCAGAGATCCGCCGCCAGGGCGCGCAAGGCGCCGTATTGCTCTGGAGTGAAATTATTGCAGGGCGCGTCCTCTTCGCTCGATACCTTGCCCCCCACAAGACATATGCCGATGGAATGCGCGTTGTGCCCTTGCACGTGCGCGCCGGGTTGCTCCAGGGGGCGGCCTTGTTCCAAGGAGCCGTCCCGCCGGATGACGAAATGGTAGCCTATGCCGGTGAAACCGCGTTCCTTGTGCCAGCCGTCGATCTCGGCCGCGCCGATGTCCATGGAGGGCGGGGTGTAGGCGCAATGCACGATTATCATGTTGATTGTTCTCATAATTCCACCTCCTCGGAGATTTCGACCGTAAAAATCTGTTCATAGAACTGCACGCCCACCATGCCCTCGGGCGGCTCCACGAGGCCTTCGCGCGTCAGGGCCAAAGGCCCCGCGCCGGCAACGCCCGTGACATGGCCGGTAAGGGCCTTGTCCACGCGCCCCAGGAGCGCCGTCAGCACATCGTCCCGCTCCCTGTCCGAACCGTGATGCCTGACGGCAAGGGTCACGGCGTAGTGCAGGATGCCGGAGCGCTCTTGGTTGGCCTGGGCCTCGAAGTCGCCCCCGAGATAGACCACCCAGATGGCCCGCTCCTTGAGTCTGCCCAGCTCCCGCGCCAGATCCGCCACGGGCAGGCGTTGCGCCCCCACATCCGGAATTCTGTCCTTGAGTCGGGCGATGATGGCGTCGGGAATGGCCTGGCGCATCACATTTTCTCCAGGAAGCTGGCCGGCCATCTGCGGTGCGCGCCGGTTTTATTGGTTTTGAAAACCCCCGCGCCGGGCTGCGCCGCCAAACCGGGCAATCTGCGTTTGCCCGTGGCGATCTCGGAGAGCAGAATCCTGGCGGCCTTGGCTTCATTGGTGACGCCCTCGGGCAGGGCCTGATCGCGGTACTTCACGGCGTACAACCTGCAAACGGTCAGACTGACGGTGATATCCTTCACTATTCCGGGATACGGTTCGGCCAGGGAGGGCAATGCCGTGGCAACTTCATTGGACGCCTCTTCAATGAGATCCCGTAAATCCTGGTCCGTGCCCGACAACAGGCCTTCCACCGTGTCCGTGGGCACCCGTTTGTACACATCCATGAAGGTGCAAAAAGCCATGACTACGCCACCGCGTTCCTGATCAAATAGCCGGCGTCCGGAGCCATCACGAGTTCCCTGACGGCCTCGCCGGTTTTGATGTAGACGCCGCCCCGCAATCCGGCGAGAGGATACGGGATCTGACCGGCCACGGGATTGCCCCACCGTGCGGTCAAGCCCCAGGTGAATCCGTGTCTGGTCGAGGCGCTCTTGTCCCGGTAGGTCAAGGAGATGTGCTTGCCCCACGCGCGCTGGAAGCTTGCGGGCTTGCCTGGCTTGGCCACGTTGACCTGAGCCTCGCCGACGAGCACCTCATCCAGTTCGAAGAGGTCCGCGATGTCCTGTTTGGAGACGATACCGGTGTCACCCGAGGTCTTGTTTGCGGCTTTGACGATGTCCGGATGCCGCGCCAGCACTGAAAACACCGGCCGCCCCAGGGTCATGATATTGGGGCGCATCAAAGGAGCGTCCAGGGCGGTGGAGATCACGGCGATGGGATCCGAGGTGGCGGCTGACGAGAACTGGTCATCGCCGGCCAAGGTCACGCTGCCGCCGTAGTTGTCCGTATCGGCCACGATGGCGGCCGCGCGCAGTTCCCGCGCCAGCTTGATCAGGGCGAAAATGTACTCCGTCGCCCTGGCCACGGCGTCGATACCGATCCGCCCGTACTTTTCAATGTCTTTGGACGGCACCAGATCGATGAGCGCGTGGTCGTCCGTGGACGCGGTTTGTTCGATGCTCGCGTGCTCCACCTGGTTTGGCACGCCTTTGCGGCCCACCAGCGTGGGGGGTACAGTGTAAAAGGTGCCTTTTGGGTATTCCTCCCACGTGAACTCCTCGGCTTCCACCGGCACGAAGGGCAGGACCTCGTCGGCGATCAGCTTGTCGTTGCGGTAGGCCGTGACCATCCCGGTCAAAGCGGGGTCGGCGGGGAAAGGTCCGGCGTCCGCGAAGTCGCTCACGCCCAGAAGCCCCTGCTGTATCAGTTGCAAAATATCCATGTTTTTCCTCCGCTATTGCGCCAGCCGCGCCGGCACCAGCGAAACCGAACAGATTTCGCCCTCCGCGCCGGCCTCGGCGGCCCAGCCGATAATATGCACCGTGGCCACGGATGCGGGTACGGGGATCGCTCGTCCCTGGGCGTCCGAGGTCAAGGGATCGTTGACGGCAACGTCGGCGCCGTACTCGATGCCGTAGACGCCGCCGCAGATCACATCCAGGCTGCCGCCGTCCGCCGCGCCCAAGGCGTCGGACACGCCGAACAGCGGTGTCGCTTCATCCACGGCCAGGGCCGCTGTCTCGCCCGTCGTGTCGGTGGCGTCCAAACGGCAGATGCGGTGTCCGGCAATGGCGCCGTTGGCCTTCTTGGTCAAAATCTGCGTTGGGTTTGATCGCATCACGCACCTCTCTTACGCACGGCTTGCAGGGCTTCGGCATAGGAGCAGGAGCGGCCCGCGGCCTTTTCCTTGTCCACGTGTTCCGTCACCCGTGCGGCGAAGTCGTGCGTCTCGGCCGTGCCTCTTGCCGCGCGCTGCCCGTCCGCGTATTCGCCGTAATGCACTTGTACCGGCGCGGCTGCCAAAAATTCCCGGAAGACCATGCCGGGGGCGTCCTTTACCACCTTGCCCTCCGCGTCCGCGAATTCCACGGGCGCGGCGGCGGAGAGAGCGCCCAGCACCGCCACGGCGTGAGGCACCTGCGACGGCAGCAAACGGCCCTCGGCCACCAAGCCCTGGCAGAACTCCTCTTCGGCCTTTGCCGTTTTCTCGGCCTCGGCCTTGGCCAGCCGCTCCTCAAGCTCTTTGAGTTTGGCGTCCTGCCGCGCGACGAGCGCCACCAGTTCCTGGATTTTCTTTTTGTCTTCACTGCTCTCGGCAGCCGGCGGAGCCGGATTTTCAGGCTCGCCCCCGGCATGGTTCCTCGGGTCCTTGCTTTTGTGATCCTCGTCCATGTGTTCACTCCTCACTACATTTTCCGAAAATTCGATCTCCACCACGGCCTCGTCGCTCCCTGAAAAATCCACGTCCTTCAGCCCCGAAACCGCCGGCGGCATCGCGCCGAGAAAGCCCACGTGCCGCAGGGTGCCGTCGGGGTAAACGCTGATGGACCGTTTTTTGAAACGCCCGTCGCGCACCATGGTCACGAACGCGGGCTGCAACCGATCCACTTCGGCGTACAGGGTCTCGCCGTCGCGCTTGAGCCGGCGAACCCAGCCGTAGGCCGGGGCGTTGTCTTTAGGATGGCCTATGACCACGGGAGCTTCGCGCTGTGAAGGATCATAGGACGCGGCCATATGATCCAGATCGCCAATGCTCCAGTCTCTGATTCGTCCCTGGGAATCCGTGTGGCGTCCTGCCTTGAAGATCTCGATCCATTGTGTATCCATTGCATCTCCTCATGCATGATGCTGTAATAGCTGTTTTACAGAATAATAAAAGTCTCATTGACAATTGCAATGAGACTTTTATTATGCGTAAAATAGACTATATTGCGTTTTATCGCCAAAGATTGGCACAAAAAAATGAAAGGAGTCAACATGGACATTGCGACATTGATCAAACTTGGAGAATCATATGGCGCTCCTTTTTTGATTTTCATAGTACTTGTGTATTTTATAAATACGCAAAATAAACAACATCAACAGCAAATTATTGCCATGCAGCAGAGAGATAATATCGTTTATGAACAAATGAAAGACACTTTGGCCGTGTTGCAGCAATTGGTTGCCCAACAAAGCCGCATTGAAACAAAAATCGATTCCAATCAATTTTGCCCCGTAGTGCGTCGGGAAGGCGGAAAATAACATGACGTTGAAGCAGGAACTGTTGCAGGCCAAGGGCCTGCTGGCGGATCTTGACCGCAGGGCCGGAGAACTGGAGACCGAGGCGAAAGGCCTGGTCATGCTCATCAGGATGGCCCTGAGCCCCTACGAAGACGACGTGCTCGCCCTCAAGGTGGATGAGGCTCTGGCCGGCGTATCGCGGCTCAAGGACATCAGCGAGGACCTGAGCCGGGTGCGGGAGCGCGTGAACGACCTGAAACAACAGATCGGAGAGCGCTGATGAGCAAGGCCTGGCTCCGTCCGGAAGCGGAACGCCTCTACGTGCAGGAGCAGCTTACCCTGGCCGAAATCGCTTCGCGCCTGGACATCTCCGAGCGAACGGCGCGCGACTGGTGCCATCAGGAAAACTGGAAGGAAAAGCGCCGCCAGCACGAACACGCCAAGCGCGGTTTTGTGGCCGAGCTGTACGGGCTGGCCAGGTCGTTGGCGCGCTCGGTCCGCCGCGATCTTGACGCGGGCATGGAGGTCAGCCAGTCGCGGATGTACGGCGCGATCCGGCTTGCCGGGCTCCTGGTGCCGGACGCTGCCATTGAAAAAGAATACCGGGAGCAGGAAACCGGCGGCGAAAAGGCCGAGGCCGTGAAATCCACGGACGATCTCAGGGCCATCCTGAAAGACGTGCTCGGGGGGTAAGTGGGCGCGACGGAAAAATATTTTCTGGCGTATCAACAACGCTGGCTGGCGGATACATCCCGTATCAAGATCTGGGAAAAGTCCAGGCGTATCGGCGCCACCTATGTGCAGGCATACGAGGATGTACGCGATGCCGCCACGGACATAGAGAAGGTTTATTTTTCATCCGCGGACGACAGCGCCGCGGCCGAATACATAGACTATTGCCGTCACTGGGCCAAGGTGCTCAACATCGTGGCCACCTACCTGGGCGAAGTGCTCCTGGACGAAGAAAAGGACGTGCTGGCGCGCAAGATATCCTTCGCCAACGGCCACTGTATCAACGCCATGTCCAGCAATCCGAAACGTTTTCGAAGTAAGGGCGGCAAGATCATCCTTGATGAATTCGCTTGGCACGACAATCAGCGCGGCATGTGGGCCGCGGCGCGCCCCGCCATCACCTGGGGCTACCCCCTGCGTATTCTGTCCACCTACAACGGCAAAGGCAATCTCTACCATCAATTCGTCGAACAGACACGGCGCAAGGAACTGGATTGGAGCCTGCATGCAACGCCCATTCAAGTGGCTGTCGCCGAGGGGCTCGCGGACAGGATTTTGGGCCGGCCCCTAACGCCCGAGGAACGCGCGGCCTGGCTGGAGTCCGAACGGCTCTCGGTGGCCGATGACGATACCTGGCGTCAGGAATACTGCTGTGACCCGATTGACGAGGCAACCGCGCTCCTGACGTACGATTGCATCAACGCCTGCGCTTGCGACGGGCTGGAAACGCCCCTGGATGACACCACGGGCGATCTCTATCTCGGCGTGGACATCGGCCGCAAAAAAGACCTCACGGTGATGTGGATTCTGGAGCGCACCGGTCCCGCCCTCACCACGCGCCTGGTCAAGGTGCTTTCAAAGACCAAATTCGCGCGGCAGCGCAGCCAGCTCTACGAATTCCTGCGGCATCCGCGTCTGCGCCGCTGCTGCATGGACGCCACCGGCCTGGGCATGCAGCTGGCCGAAGAAGCCCGTGAGGCCTTTGGCGGTTATCGCGTGGAGCCTTGCACCTTTACGCCTGCGGTCCGCGAGGAACTGGCCTACGGATTGTGCGCGGCCATGGAAGATCGGAAGCTCTGGATCCCAGCGCATAAGGACATTCGCGAGGACCTGCATTCCGTGCGCAAAATCGTCACCAGCGCCGGCAACGTGCGCCTGGACGTGAACGCCTCGGCAAATGTCGATTCCCACGCCGACCGCTTTTGGGCGCTGGCCCTGGCGGTCCACGCCGCCGGCACGGCCAAGGGCAAGGTGCATGTCGTCTCGGGCTTGGCGAGGCTCACCAGAAAAATCTTGGGAAGCCTCTAGCGCATTTTCGCCTTGAAACAAGGCGACGGTTTCAAATGGTTGATTATGGGGCTCCGCCCCAAACCCCGCCAGGAGGCAACGCCCCCCTGGACCCGCGAATAGTGTGCTTGACATTGTAACCATGCAAATAACTTATTAAAATTAAAAAGTTTTGGAGATTCTTAAGAACCTTTTTCAAAAGGTTCTTAAGCCGCCGGAGCAAATTCACTTCGTGAAGAAGGTACGCCATGCTGCACAAACGCTTCTCCCGGGGCAGACGCCCCAGACCAGGCCGGTTCATGAATTTCACCGCCCCTGCGGGCGTAAAGGATCTCTTGCATCGTGAAATCGCCACGTTGGAGGCGCGCGGTCTGTATGACTCCTCGTGGCTGCCGGATCCGGATCCCGTGCTGCGCAAGCTGGGCAAGGATATGGCCGTGTACAGGGAGCTGCTCTCCGATCCGCGCGTGGGCCCTGTGGCGGAGTCGCGCACCGGCGCGGTCGCCTGCCTGGAATGGTGGCTCGAGCCGGACAGTGCCGACAAACGCGTCATGGCCGAGGTGCAGCCCATGCTCGATGGCTGCGACATGCAGCATGTCATCGAGCATGCGGCCCAGGCTCCGCTCTGGGGCTGTGCGCCGTTGGAAATCGTCTGGAAAAAAGGCCGCCGCGTCATCGCCCCCGAAAAGGTTGTGGGCAAGCCCATGGATTGGTTCGCTTTCACCCCCTCTGGCCAGTTGTTGTTCAAAAGCCTGTCAAACCCCCTGGGCGAACCGCTGCCCCCGCGCAAATTCCTGTTGCCGCGTTATCTGGCCAGCGCGGATAATCCTTACGGCCAGCGCGTGCTGAGCCGCTGTTTCTGGCCCGTCACCGCGAAAAGGGGCGGCATGCAGTTCTGGATGCTCTTCCTGGAAAAATTCAGCAATCCTCATGTGATAGGACGCCTTCCTCGCGGCACGGCCAAAGAGGAATACGTCGATCTCCTGGATGCCCTGGCAAGCCTGGTCCAGGACGCCGTGGCCGTGATTCCGGACGACGCGTCCGTGGAATTTATGGAGGCGGGCAAGGGGGCGACGCACCAATTGTTCGCCGGACACGAGGATAAACGCGATTCGGACATCACCATCGCCATCGCCGGGCAAAATCTGACCACGGAGGTCAAGAGCGGCAGCTTGGCGGCCGCTCAAACCCATTTCCAGGTCCGGCAGGACCTGCGTGATCGCGATAAAAAGCTGGTGGCCGCGGCCGTGCAGGACTTGATTGATTGGTGTTGTGAGATGAACAGCCTGCCGCGCCCATGGCCGAGGTTCGCGTTCTACGAAGAGCAGGACGTGGACCTTGTTTTGGCCCAGCGTGACAAATTACTGTACGATCAAGGTGTTGCATTTACGCCGGAATACTACGGCGACACCTACGGCATCGAATCCAAGTACATCAAGGCCGTGCAGGCGCCCGCCGATCAGGCAGGGTTTGCCCATTCCGGCCCGGATGCAAACGCGCAATACGGCCATGAGCCGCAGACCCATGCCGACCCCTTCCTTGCAGAAGCCGCGCGGGATCTTGACCCGCGGGAGCTTCAGGATCAGGCCGACAAGCTGCTCGCGCCGGTGTTAGAGCACATCAACGCCCTTGCCGACGCCGGCGCCGGGCTGCATGAGCTGCAGGCGCAGTTACTCGACGCCTATCCGGAAATGGATGACGCGGCCCTGGAAACCATGCTGGCCCGGGCGCTTTTCCTGGCGGATCTCTACGCCCGCGCGCAAGAGCCCGCGCAATGGGAATAGCCATGCAACCCGTTGATTTCCATTTCGCCCTGGGCCTGGAACCGGAAAAGGCCGTGGACTATTTCAGATCCAAGGGGTTGAACATCACCTGGGATTGGCATGACCAGTGGGACGAGGCGCACGCCCGGGCCTTTACGGTTGCCAAGGCCCAACGCGCCGAAATTTTGCAGGACATCCGCCGCGCCGTGGACGCGGCCCTGGCCACGGGCCAAACCCTCAAGGAATTCCGCGATGATTTGGAACCGGTGTTGCGAAAGAACGGCTGGTGGGGCCGCCGGCAGGTTGTGGATCCCAAGACCGGGGAAACACGCACCGTTACCCTGGGCAGCCCGCGCCGTTTGAAAACCATCTACGACACCAACATGGCCGGCGCCTACAACGCCGGCAGGCTGGCCGCCCAGCGCGAACAGATCGAGGAACGACCGTATCTGCAATATATTTGCGTGGTTGACGCAAACACGAGGCCCGAACACCTGGCCCTGCACCTCAAGGTCTTTCGCGCGGACGACCCGATCTGGGAGCACATCTATCCGCCCAACGGCTTTGGCTGCAGATGCCGCGTCCGCGCCCTGACTCCGACGGAGTTGCGGGACGAGGGCCTCTCGGTCGTCACGGGCGGCCGCATCGAGACCAAAATGACGCCCGTGGGCAGACTGGGCGAGGAACGCCCGGTCTCCACCTGGATCGGTCCGGACGGGGAGCGCGTGCGCATATCCCCCGGATTCGATCACGCGCCGTCCAAATGGCCCAAAACCGATCCCTACGGCGACCTGGACGATTGCGATCAGTCTGATTTTATAGATGGTTATCCGCGGTCATATGCGGAAGAGGACCAGAACCAATGCCGCCCTCTGCGTATGGTGCCGGGGCAAAAAAACTGGAAGGACCTGGGCCGTCCGGACCTGCGCCACATTCCCAAGGAGGAGCGGCTGCCGGATCCGGGGGTGGTCGAAGCGGGCGGGACCATGGAAGAGGCCCTGGCCATCATGCGCAAGACCTTCGGCCTGGAACCGGGCAAGACCAGGGAGGTCAAAACCCCCCTGGGTCCCGTGCATCTCCGGGACGATTTGTTGGAGCACATGGTGGAAAAGCGCTCCAACGCGCGTGAGCGCTACGCCGCCTATGTGCTGCCGACCCTGGAAAATCCCTTTGAAGTGTATCTGACCGAGTACGAGGACGGCGGCATGAAGGAGCGCTTTATCGGCCTGTTCCCTGAAAAGGACCTGCTTGTCGTTGTCCTGCGGAGCACCGACGGTTCCTTGCTCTGGAACGTTATGCACGCCAAGGACAAGGACATGAACAAACAACGGGTGGGGAAATTGCTGTGGCCCGAAAAATAACCGGCGAAGCGTCCCGTTCCCGCGCCCCGGCTGGTTGCGCGGGAGCCCTTCATCCCATCATCGCGCCAGCGCGCTCCGGGAATCTCGACTCCGCCGGTTTCGTATCTATGAGTAATCCCCTTTGCGGGCAATGGCAAGATGCGGTCCCGCAAAAGAAGTCTCCCCAGGAAAAAAGCAAAGGACGCTTATGGCCGATGTCGTACGCATAAACGTTGAACAGGGCGATGCGGCCGCGTTTCTCGCCGCCATGGCCGCGCGCGGCAGGGATTTGCAACCCGCCATGCAGAGCGTCGCCGGCATCCTGGCCGCGGCCGCCGAGAATGCGTTTCAGATGGAAGGCCCCGGCTGGCCGGAGCTCGCGCCGGCGACCATCCGGCAAAGGCGTTCGCGGGGCTACTGGCCAGGCAAGATCCTCCAGCGCCGTGGCCGGCTGGCCCAAAGCGTCCAGCAGGGGCATTCCGAAACCGCCGCCTGGGCCGGCACCAATATGAAATACGCGCGCATCCACCAATTGGGCGGCACCGTGCGCATCCCCGGAAGGACCGTGCAGCTCGTGTTGCGCCGCCCCGCGCGCGGCAAGCGCAAGGGCAGGACCCTGTTCGGCGGCAACCGCCATGCCAATCAAAAAAACGTGGAAAAACGCAGCGTAACCATCCCGGCCTACGACGTGACCATTCCGGCCAGGCCCTACCTCAGGCTCGGCAAGGACGGCCTGGCCAGGATCAAGGCCGCGTTGGAAAAGCATCTTCTGGGCGCTTGATGCGCCCCCGGCCCCCGCCTCTCGTGAAACGAGCGGGGCGGACTGTCTTTGATATTGAGAGAGCGCGTTTTTGATTTGGAGTGTCAAAGTTCTAAAGCGTTCAATCTACTTTGATGATGTCGCCATTGGTGGTGAACTGGAATACGTAGGGCTTGATGATATACCCACCCAGGGCATTGCGCGCCCGCACATTGCACCGGACCATGTACGCGTAGCGGAATGTCTCAGTGTTTTTAATCACCGGTCCCCATTCCATGATTTCGTAATCCGGATCCGCAATGTTGCGGTCAAGCCATGCCTTGACTTGATACACCGAGCCGTCCCATTCGGAGTTATACACTGGCCCTCGTGCTCTCTCGGCCGCTTCGCGTACCTCGCGCTTGTGCCTAACGTCGGCAAGTCGGTCCATTTCGCGGAAACAGTAGCCTGTCACGATGGCGATGGTGAGCACCACACCCACGGCGATGGGCAGGGCCTGGGAGGTCAAGGTGCCGACGCGGTAGCTGTGCAGCAGCCCTCCAAGGCAAAGCAGGGCTACGCACACGATGCCCAGGGCTATGGACATGCGTCCCGCAATAAACACGCTCAGCAGCGGCACCAGAATGCCCAAGCCGAAACATATCCACGAGCCAATCTTGGCGCGTTTCGGCCAAGAGTTGCCTTCTTCAATGTCAAATGGAAATTCATCTTCGTTTATGGTGTATAATTCCTCTTCGCTGTCTTCCTCAAGTTGAATAATATTGCATTCCTCTTCTTTTTGATAAGGCATGCCGAACTCCAAGTAGTATAAGGTTATTTTTTATTGTCTAACAACCTATACATGCTCGCATTCGTGACGTCTATACTTATAAAAAATGGATACGGCTTACTCTTCGTCCTCATCCTCGGTCGTGTCGGATAGCTCCCTCCCCGGGAGTTGATTATACAAATCATCTCCCTGCCCGTGATGCTGAGGACTATAGCTTTCAACCAAGTCTCCCTCTTGCCGCATCACCTTCTTGTTGAAAACAGGCTTAATGTACATGTCGAAGTGACCATAACGGTTAGAAATAAGAGTGTTGAGCTTGCTAAAAAGTCCTTTGTACTTTTCTTTCAGTTTCGAGGGCAAGGATTCGTAAAAAGCATTAAGGATACGCCTAACTTCGGGGGCACATATCAATACTGAAATATCAGCGAAATCATTATGAGCCTCCATATCCAGGCGCGTGACGGTACCGGTGCAACTGGAAACGTTCCTCATTTTCCCTTCGAGTTTCTTGGTTTTTGCATCATATTCCAGTCGCATGACGTCAACTTTTAACTCCGCGCTTTGGCTTATCAGATCCTTGTTTTCTTTTAGAAGAGTTAAGTTTTCATGTCTGAGCATTTCTATTTCTTGTCGTAGAAGTATATTTTCTTGTCTGGTTCGCGCAACATCTTCCTTGGCATCTTCTGATAATAATGATTTGTTGTCTTCTTTTTTTAATGAGCGATACTTTTCCCCCTCGCCCCAAAAAAGCCAGTCTAAGCTGCAATCTAATACAGCACTCAGCCGTCCTAAAAATTCGCCTCTAGGAAAAACTTTTGACTCCCAGGATTGAAGAGCGTTTTTACTTGCTCCCACGAGTTTGGCCAAGTCTTCTTGGCTATAGCCTGCATTTTTTCTTAAAAAGGACAGTCTGGAAAAAAATTCGCTAAAATTAGGGTATTTATTATTTTTTTCATAATTTTTGTTAGACATGTTTGCTCCGGGCTTGAAGTGCAAGGCACATAAAAATTGAAATTAATAAATTTAATATTGACTCTAGACAAGTAAACATGTAGCAAGACCAATATAACTTGGTTAAACGTTTTAACTCTCCACCAACTTTTAACCGTCATAGTGGGGATTCGCAATGTCTAAAAAGCGGGCAGGCGTGGACAACGGCATGGTGCAATTGCGTCTGCCCCTGTCCGATTTGCCCACCGCTCGGAAAAAAGCCGGTTCTCTGCGCGTGAAAGAAGCCGTCAAAGAGGCCTTGAGCGCGGGGCTTGAAGCTTCCGGCCTTGAGCGGGAGTTTGTGGCGTCGGAACTTTCCCGGCTGGTGGGTGAGCCCGTGAATATTCACACCCTCAATTCCTGGACCGCGGAAAGCAAATCGGAGCGCCGTCTGCCTCTCGAATATGCCGGAGCCCTGTGCGCCATTTTGGGGAATGCGGAAATCCTGGCCGCCGCACTGGAAGTCTCAGGATACGCCGTTTTGGGAAAAAAGGGCCGCGCGGTCTACGAACTCGGATTGTTGGCGGTTGAAAAAAAACAGCGCTCAAAGCGCGAAAAGGAACTCTGGGAGCGTGTGCATGAGCGCTAAACGCAAACAAATACACCATGTTCGCGGCATCAAGGCCTGGATGATCCTCCAAGGCCTGGAACAAAAGGATCTGGCCCGGGAGCTGCGCTGTTCCACCACGGCCATCTCGCGAGTGCTGCACGGGTACTCCACCAGCAAACGCATTGTGCGGCATTTCATCCAACAAGGCTGCCCGCCTGAATATTTCGAAATCGAGAGGCCCCAATCCTGAAGGAGACCCCCATGACCACGAAAAAATGTCTGTCAAGAACAATAACACAATTGAAACCAACGGCGGCGCGGCCCGCCGAATGATATGAAAACAGTGACCATCCAGCAGATAGCGCGCAAAACGGGGCTCACCGACCAGTGCCTCTATGGCCGCGCCAGGCGCGAGGGTTGGCCTTTTGTGGCCGTCCGCCCCAAGCGCTATCTGCTGGACTCGCTGCCCCGCGACATCCTCGCCGCCCTCGGCCTGCCCGTGAAGCCGCTGATCGCGCCCTGCGCCGCGGCCGATGACAGGCAAGCGCATACCGCCTCTGAAAATCAAAAAAACATGAATTTTTTTGCCTCCGTTTCAGGGCAAATGAATAATAACATCGCGGAATCAAATGATATAGCGTTAATCGATAATCAAATAGGTCTGCATTTAATCCCCGAAAACGCGGCCCCTGGCGACCGTCGGGCCTCAGCGCCGGACCCCCTCCCTGAAATGCCGCAGGATCATGCGGCGTTGTGCGACACGCCCGCCGCCGTGGAAGCATCGTCCCCGGCTCCGGCCCATGCCGGCCTGAAAGATAATGAGTATCGGAAAACGATAGCGGTTGCCGAAAATCAAAAATCAATGAAATTTTTTGCCTCGATTCCAGGGCAAATGAATAATAAAACCGTTGAATCATGCAATATAAGTATTACCTATAATCACGACGAAAAGCATGTATTGCCGCAAAAATGGGGCGGACGGTCCGCGGGGGCGATGCATCCCGAAATCAAACCGCAGGAGTTGCGCAAGGCCGCGCAACGCGCCGCCCTTGTGCAGGCCTACAAAGCCGCCCTGGTCCAGGGGCGCGCCCGGGGGCGCAAGCTGGCCGAGGTGCGCCAAGGCTTCGTGGAAGTCTACAACGCCGGACTGATCTACGGGCAGATCCGTGAGTCCCTTGGAAAAACGAGCTGGCAGTCCCTGGAGCGCTGGAAACGCGGACTTGAGCAAAACGGTAATGATTGCGCGGTGTTGGCCGAACAGCGCGGCCGCAAACGCGCCGGCGCAAGCAAGGTGACCTACCACGAGGCCTTGTTGCTGCAACGCTTTCTCTTGCACCAGCACAGGTTCAAGATCCGCACCGCGATCATGTACGTCAAGCGGGAGCTGGAGCGGCGCGGCATTGAATCCCCCAGCTCAGAAAGCACCATGCGCCGCTGGGTGCAGCGTCTGGAGGCGGAGCGCAACGACATCTGGACGCTCATGCGCGAGGGGCACAAGGCCCTGGTGGACAACAACGTGCCCACCATAGCCCGCGACCGCACCCTGCTTTCCGTGGGCGAGTGCCTCATCGCGGACGGCCATGTCTGCAACTTCCGCGTGAACAATCCCTGGACCGGCAAACCGGTGCGGCCCGTGCTCATCGCCTGGCAGGACTGGCGCTCCGCCTATATCTGCGGCTGGTCCCTGATGATTTCAGAGGACCGCAACGCCATTCACCTGGCCTTGCAGCGCGCCGTGCTGCGCCTGGGGCGCGCCCCCGAGCACGTGTACCTGGATAACGGCCGCGCCTTTAAAGCCAAATTTTTCACCGACCCGGACCAAACCGATTTCGAGGCCCTCGGCCTTGGTGGACTGTACTCCCGGCTCGGCTGCGAAGTGCATTTCGCGCAGCCTTACAACGCCCAGTCGAAACCGGTGGAGAGCTTTTTCAAGACCTTTGGATTGCAGTTCGAAAAACTGCTGCCCTCGTTCGTGGGCCATGACATCCCCGGCAAACCCGCACGCATGCGCCGCAATGAAAAATTCATGCGACAGCTCGCCCCGGAGCGTGTGTTGGAGTGGGACGAGGCCGGCCGTGCGATCCAGGCCTGGCTGGACGGCTGGTACCACGCGACCCCGCACACCGGCCGCGGCATGGACAAACAATGCCCTGGGGATGTGTTCGAGGCCGGACGGGGACAGGGGGTGGCCGAGGAGCGCCTGCGCTTTTTGCTGATGGCCTCCAAGGAAGTGCAGGTCCGTCGCTCCTGCGTCGAACTCTTCAAACAGGAATACCTGGCCGAGGAACTCTACGGCCTCAAGGATCAGGTCGTCCTGCGCTTCGACCCTCACGACCTCGCGCAAGTTCACGTCTACCGCCTGGACGGGTCGTTTCTTTGCACCGCTCCGCGCCTGGAGCGCGCGCACCCCCTGGCCGGCGCGGGCGCGCCCGAAAGTGCGGACGCCTTCAAGCAGCAGCGCAAGCGTCAGCAAAAACTCAAATCCGGCACCATGCGCGAGGCCGCGGCCCTGGCCCGCGGCATGGACGAACAACTCGCGGTTCTGGACATCGCGCCCCTGGACGATCTGGTTCCGGCTGCTCCGGTTTCCGGCGCCAAGGCCGAAAACGGCCGTGCGCCAAAACGGCCGCAACTCATCAATCCCACGGACTGGGCGGACTTGGAGAGCGTGCAGGACGCCGCGCTGCCCAAAGCCGTCAATGACCGTTAGAGGAGTATGCCCGCATGAAAAAGGATTTCGCCGTCACGGCCAACGTCAAACGCTACCTCAGCGCCGCCGAGGCCCTGATTTCCGCCCCTCCCGGTATAGACCGCTACATGCTCACCTACGGCCATTGCGGTTTGGGCAAGACCGAAACCTCAATGTGGTGGAAAAATACTTGCCATCCTGAGGCAGTCTTCCTGCGGATAAAAAAGGCTATGACTACCAAGTGGTTGCTAAAGGAGCTTGTGGCGGAAATGGATATCCCCCCTGCTAAAAGTATTGACGAACTCTTACAGCAGGCGGTTGGCGAACTCATGGGGAGCAATCGACCAGTCATTCTTGATGAAATCGACTATGTGGCCGGTAAGAGCGTGCTAATCGAGACTCTGCGCGACATCGGAGATCTTTCGGGCGCCCCCATCATATTGATCGGGATGCCCGAGGCCCCGGGCATTTTCTCCAAATTTCATGCCTTGAGTAGACGTATAACGCAAATCGTACCTTTCAACGGGCTTGATATCCAGGACGTACGCGCCGTGCTGGATCAGATTTGCGAAGTTCCCGTGGCCGACGACGCCGTGGAAGCCATACACAAGGCCGGTAGGCCCTGCACCTGCGCCCAACTCTACCGCTGGGCCCAGGCCTGCGAACACATTCACAAGGCCCGCAAGCTTGATCCCGGCCAGGCCGTGAACGCGGATATGCTCCAAAAGAGATAGCCATGACAACCAGCAAGAATATCATGAAAAATGTCAAAGTCGCCATTGCGGAGACAAGTATCATCGACGGCCGGTTGTGTGCGGGCCGCAAAATTAGCGTGGTCGGCATGGCCCAAGCCGCGGGCGTGAGCCGCAAGCAGGCGGCGCGGTGCCTGCGCGCCCTGGCCAGGGCAGGATGGCTCAGGCTGTTGCATGTGCAGTCCGTACCGGCCCGGGAGCTGGGAGAGAAATACGGACCGCCCCGCCGTAATCCGGTCTACGAGGTGGTGGGCGACATCCGCCAGCGCCGGGACAATCAGGTGAAGAGCCGCGCCACCTGCCGGGACAAAATATGGAGCACGCTGCGTATCTGCCGCATGGCCACCGTGACGGAACTCTGCCGTCTCACGGCCTGCGCGCCGGACACGGTGCGCGAATATCTGCAACTCCTCGAACGAGAGGACGTCATCCGCCACGTCTCCACCCGGGGGCATGCCAAGGTCTGGGCCTTGTGCCGACACAATGGCCCAGCGCGGCCGGACACGCCCGACCGCAAAACCGTCCGAAAAACGGAGCAAAAGAATGGGCAAAAGGAGGTTGCCTCATGAGCGACTGGCTTTCCTTGTTGCGCGATCAGGTCCGGGACCGCGGACAAGCCGCCGTGGCCAGAGAATTGGGGCGCTCGCGCTCCGCCGTTTCCATGGTTCTGTCCGGCAAATATCCGGCCGGGACGGACGCCATAGAGGCCGCGGTGCTGGCCCTTTATGGCGGCGACGGCCTGGTGCCGTGCCCCGTGCTGGGGAGCGTGGAACCAGGAATCTGCGCCGGTCATTGCGACCGCGCCAAACGCCTGGGACTCTGCGCCGGAAATCCTCAGACCCTGCGGCTTCGCAAGGCCTGCCTCAATTGTTCAATCCGCAAACCCTAACCCTTACAGGAAGGAGAACTCCATGGGCAGCATGACCCGCACCACCCGCAACCAGGGCAGCCCGGACTATCACGGGCCGGTATCAAGTACGTTGATGAACGACATTATCGAACTGCGCAGCCTGCTGTATCTCATGCCGGAAGCCATCAGGGAGCAGGTGGCGCCGCGCCTGAAATCCATGACCAATGCCGTGGACGCGGTGGTCGGTCTGGAAAACGCGACCGTCTGCAAGGGGGCCTGCCGTGGCTAAACAAATCCACATCACCTTCCGCGACGGCGTGCGCGCCACCTTGCCCGGCGACGAGGATCTTATGAATGCGTTGGCCTACTCCATGGAAACCGGCGTCAAGCTCGACTTCAACCACAATGATGAGCGGATCATCGTTGCCGGCGAACACGTGATGATGGCTATACACGCCGACTTCGCCGATGAATTCGAAATTGATGATGAAGAGGGAGAGGAATGACCATGGACGGTTACATGGAAAACGCCAAGGGACACCTTGTGCCGGTCACCAAGGTTTCCGATTTGGACAAGCTGCGTCATGAATTCGTGACGGAGCAAATCAGTAAAGCCAAGGCGTTGCGCCAGGCCATAACGGATTATAAAAGCTTGGCTTTCGGCGACATTCACGCCTTTTGCGACGTGAGCGCCGAAAAGTACGCGTGTCCCGTGGGGGGGCATAAAGGCAACTTCAGCCTGCTTTCCTTTGACGGCCGTTACAAGATTCAGGTTCAGATTCAGGATAAAATCGAGTTCGACGAACGCCTGCAAGTGGCCCACACCCTTGTCAAACGTTGTTTCGCCAAATGGTCCGACGGTGCGAGCGACAATATCAAGGCCATCGTGAACAACGCCTTTGACGTGGATAAGGAGGGCAACTGCAACGTTGCCCGGATTTTGAGCCTGCGTCAGCTGGAAATTGACGACGAAGACTGGATGAACGCCATGCGGGCCATTTACGACAGCATCAGGATCACGGGCTCCAAGACCTATGTGCGTTTTTATGAGCGCCGCGAAAGCGACGGCAAATTCGAGCCCATAACTTTAGACTTTTCAACTCTGTAATGAACAAAAAGGAGATTGCCGTCATGACCAAAAAGGAACTGATCAAATACGCGGCACAGGAAGCCGGCATCAAGGATCAGGAAGCCGACAAGCTGCTGGCAGCCGTGTTGCGCGGTATGGCCCAGTCTCTGCGCAGGGGCGAAAACGTATGCCTGCAGAATTTCGGTACCTTCAAGGCGGTGCGAAAAAACGAGCGCCAGGGCCGTAACCCCAAAACCGGCCGATCCATCACCATTCCGGCCAAGACTGTGGTCAAATTCAAGTCTTCGGTCAATCTGATCATGGAGGAGTTGTAGCGTGTGCCGGTTGATTCAGGCCGGGCAGGGCCTGGCCCTTGTCCTGGCGCTGACCCTGGACGAAAAATATTCTATCATTCCGATTTTTCTTAATTAACAGAGCGAAACAGCCCTTCGGGGCTGTCATCGTGACGTGGCGGTCGCGATCTGACGAGCAGCCGATAGGATGGAAAAAGATGACGGCGACCATGCATTGCCCCAAATGCGGCCAAGATAAGCCGGTGAAGAGTTTTCGCAAGAAAGCGGGCGGCTGCGCCGTATGGTGCGCGGACTGCCGCCGCCCCTTCATCCTGGCGGCCAGGGCGCGCAAGGAGGGGCGCTCCCGGCAAACCGGCGAAACCGCGGTTTGCCGGGCTTGCGGCGCAAGGTACCCGCTAACGTGCAAGTTCAAGGAGAGGGGCTATTGCCCTGCCTGTCAACGTATGCGCCGGAGAGAGCGCCCTGTGCCCGAATTTCCCCTGGACGCTCGGGACGCCAACATCAACCCCTGGAGTTGATCATGTGCCGCGGTACGATCATACAACGCAAGGTTGAGGCCGGGGGGGGGTGCTTTGTGGTCCGCTGGCAGCACAAGGATGTCATGGTCTGCCGCCCTGTGCTCAAAAATGGCCGTATTGGTACGCGCGAAATCTATGTGCGCAGGGTTGACGTGGCCCTGGTGCAGCCTGTTTTCGATGATTACACATAGGATGGCAAGATGAGCAAAAACAATATGATGGATTTGCATAACCATCTCTTCGCCCAGCTAGAGCGCTTGAGCGACGAGGAGGTTAAAGGCGATGAACTCAAGGAAGAGATAGCCCGGGGCAACGCTATCAAGGGGGTGGCCGAAACCATCATCGCCAATGCCCGGCTGGTGGCGGATGTCAATCTGCGCTACGTCAACAGCCTTGAACCTGCGCGGGTGCCCAAAATGCTGGCCTTGGGAGACATGGGAGAAGACGCATGAAATTGCATCGGTACACTCCGGAACAGCTCGCGTTCCTGCGCGAGGGCTACAGGTCGTTGACTGCGGCCAAGCTTACGGTGGCCTTTAATGAGCGTTTCGGCGCGGCCCTTTCCGTGTCTTCAATAAAAACTGCGCTGTCCAGACACGGCATCCGTTGTGATCGACGCGGCGCCTTTAACAAGGGGCAGTCCAAATACAGCGATGAGCAAATCGCCTACCTGCGCACGATCGCCCCTTCCCGAACTTTCAAAGAGATCGTGGCCGCCTTTAACGGGCGCTTCGGGCTTGGGCTCACCTCCGGGCAAATCCGGTACATCATGGACCACAACAACATCTCCAGCGGCAAGTTCGGCCAGGGGAAGGGGGCGCACGGCCATACCCCCTGGAATAAAGGTATGAACGGAAAAATGCCCCGCAACGCCGGTCATTTTTCCGAGGGCGAACGTCCGGTTAATGCCAAGCCCCTTGGTGCGGTGCGCAGGGTGGACGGGCGCATCCAGGTCAAGACGGAACAGGGATGGCGGTTCAAGCATATTGTCATCTGGGAACAAGCGAACGGGCCAGTTCCGCCAGGGCACAAAATTCTGTTCAAAGACGGCGACTACAACAATATTTGCCTGGACAACCTTGAGCTTGTCAACGCTCACGAAAATTTCCGCATCGCCCATACCGGCTTTCACCATGCCCCGGAGGGGCTCCGCCCGCCCTTGCTGACCTTGGGCAGGCTTGTGGCTAAAATATCAGAGCGGTCCAAAGAGGTTCAATCATGAGGATCGGCGCCAGGTCACTGCTTTTTGGCGCGCACCAGTTCCTGCTGCATCCATATTATGTGTCCAGGGCCTGGCGCTTACTTTACGGCCGCAGTCCTGACCTTGCCGCATGGGCCGCCATCATCACCCACGACTGGGGCTACTGGGGGGCCCTCGACATGGACGGCGAGACGGGCGAGCGCCACCCCGAGCGCATGGCCGACTGGTGGTGGCGGCGTGGAGCCTTCGGCCGTAGGGTTTCCCGCCTGATCCGCGGCCATTCGCGTTTCCACGCCGTCAAGGTCGGCGTCCCTCTGTCGCCCCTGTACGCGGCGGATAAGCTTTCTCTGGCCCTTATGCCGCGCCGTTTGTACCTCTTTTTGGCCAAGGCCAGCGGCGAGCTTAGGGAATACATGGAGCAATGCGGGACAGGCGGCCGTTACGAGGGGCAAGACAATGAGTCCGAAGCGCTGTGGTTTCTTTCCACCCAGGCCGTATGCATCGAAATGGCGCTCAGCAACCGCGTTCAGCCTGATGCGCTTTAACGTCATACTATGAGAGGTACGCCATGAGCGGCATCACAGGAGCCCAGATCCGCAAGCTGCACAGTCTCAAGAGCGCGCTTGGCCTTCAAGAGGATGAATACCGCGCCGCGCTGCAGCGTTTCGACGCCGTGAGCTGTAAAGATCTTTCAGGCCGGCAGGCCGGCATTCTCCTAGACGAATGGGAGAGCCGTGCAGCCGAGACCGGCGTATGGAAACTACGCGCAGTTACATCTCTCCGCCACGCGGGTAAACGTCCGGAGAAGGGCGCCAGCGGTAGGCAGTTGCGTATGGTGGAAGCTATGTGGGCGCAGGTTTCCAGGGCGGAGAGCTGTGAGGAACAACGTAGCGGGCTGCAAAAGTTCGTCAAGCGTATCGTCAAGCGCGATAAGCTGGAATGGTGTACGCACAAGGATATCGGCGCGTTGGTCAAGACCCTGCAAGCCATGGGGGCCAGGCGTGTCTGATTCGCGGCGTCCGGAGGCGTCCATCCTTATAAAAAGAACGGGCAAGACTGTCTCGAAGCTGGAACTATTCCTGGACGCCTCCGGTTTCCAAGTGCGCGAGGACGGCCGCTGGCGCCGCCCCCGGGGCCTGGCCCTGAATCTTTCCCAAGTGGCCGGGGTTGTGCGCGACAAGCTTGACGCATCGTTTGACGCGCCGTTTGACGCAGATCTGGGCGCATTCGCCGTGCCCCCAGCAATTCCGCAAAGAGCCCGTGTCAGCGCTCCGACGAGTTATTGTCAGGGCCTTCCCCTGACCATGGAGCAGGCCGTAATCAAAACAGCGCCGATCCTGGCCATGGATGGCCGCTGGTATGTGGGCGTGCGCTTTTTTTCCGGTGATATCGTCATGGTGGCCATGGACGACATGGTGATCAGGGATCTCGATGCCGCCGGCGAGGAGTAGCCATGCACGACGACGTGTTTAAAGAAATCCGTGTGGGCGATCTGCCTGCGGACCTGCAATACATCGCTCGTGAGTTGGGGCTGGAAGTGGCAGTGCGCCTGGTCATTGAATTTGGCGGCGGAGTGCTTTCCATTCCACGGGAACAACAGGCTTGGCGTCCAGCCCTGGTGCGGTATATTCTTAATAATTTCAATGGGTCCAATTCCGCTATGCTGGCCAGAAAAACGGGTTTCAGTAGATCTACCGTTTATCGCATATTACGCGACCACAACCACCCCGCTGTACGCCCTTATAAGTCCTGATTTGACGAAAAAAGTATCGATCAGGTCAAATTAAAATAGACAAATAAATTAACAACTGATTAACACATATTTCTCAATATTGGTGTGTTAGTCATTGTTTTTATTTGCTTTAAATCGAAAACACTCTCCAAACAAAAAACCGAAAAAATTATAAACACGTTTGGAAAAAAATGGCCTCGAAAATCTCCATTTTCAAGGCAAAACAAGCGTAACTTATTGGTAGAAAAGCGGAAAACTTCGGCAAAAATCCGGAAATTTTTTCCATTTTAAGTGACAAAAAAGCGGAAATTCCGGAGATTTTTTTCATTTTAAAAAATACTTGGTCAGACCAGGAAAAACCTAGATTTCACGGGCCTTTCTCCAGATTTTCACCTCCTTTCCATTCTTCTCACTTTACCTGACAAATATTAGTGGCAGATTCTTGTGTCAAACAAGAAAAAAGGGCCACATCGATTGATGTAACCCTTTAATTTCTTTGGCGGAGCCGATGGGACTCGAACCCACGGCCTCCGGCGTGACAGGCCGGCGTTATAACCGACTTAACTACGGCTCCGCATGTATATATATCAGACCGTTCGGTCTGGTGGGCGGAACAGGGCTCGAACCTGTGACCCTCGGCTTGTAAGGCCGGTTCGATATAATATCTAGAAAGAAGTTGGTAAAAGTTTTGCAATGCCCCTCTATCTAAAAAATTATAGAGAGGTATGTAATGATTGACAAGATTACTTTGCGCGAAGTGTGGGACTTGTATGCTCAAAACAAACTTGAAGACTTGAGCGATAAGCAGACGGAAATTTCGCGCTGGGAAAATCACATTCAAGGCTCGAAAGTTAGTGTTTGCACTCTGAGCGAAATAACGAGCCTGGATTTGTTGCAGCTGAGAAGATGCGTTGAAAGAAAAAAATTGAGTCCACAGACGGTCTACCATTGCCTTAATCTGGTCCGTAGACTGTTTAATTATGCCATAAAATGGAATCTTTTCTCTGGTCCGGTTCCTCATTTCGAGATGCCGAAAGTCAGAAACGCAAGAACAAGGTTTCTTCATCGCGAAGAAGCCAAAATTTTGTTCAGCGAGATCAGAAATAGAAGCCAGTTTACTCATGACGTTGCTTACTTCGCCTTACTTACGGGCTTACGTGCCAAAGAAATCTGGTCGCTCAAGGCCCAAAATATCGACAAAAACAGCAAAATTGCTCACATCCTAGACAGTAAATCCCATAATCGATCAATTCCTCTTTGTCCACCTGCCGCGCAAATAGTGGCTGACTATTCTGAAGGTAAAAAGCCAACTCAAAAAATTTTTCAGCTAACTTCATGTAAAACAACGAACAGAGTCAGCAAAACCTTTTCCCGAGCAGTAGAAGCATGCAAATTAAACGACGGTATTACAGACAGACGTGAACGTGTCGTTTTTCATACGCTTCGGCACACCTTCGCATCCTGGTTAGTGCTCGAAGGGACACCTCTCGCAACTGTCGCTCAACTTCTTGGGCATAGAAACATCAATATGACAATGAGATACGCCCACCTTGCCCCTGAATTGGGTCATGAAGTCGTTGCTCGTCTATGGATCCAATAACTACTCCCCGTAGATAAATCAAGTCTTTTATCTTTAAACTTGTATTTTGGGGAACGGTTTCAAGATTTGTCCAGATCTTTTTCAATCTAGTACCGATTTGTTTCGATGTTTTTAGATTAGTTTCGATTTGTACAGATCAGTTTCGATTTGTGCAGATTAGTTTAAATATTTAAAAAGATCTTAACAAGTTATGTAAAAGTGTGATAACGTCGGCACTGAGTCGAAAAGGCAGGACAGGTAAAGTGGGCCTCCGGCTGATCCCCTTTACATCCTGCCCCTGGCGGGGAGCTATGGACTTATTCGCCTTCGGCTCAACGTTAAAAGGATAAGCTATAAACCATCAACAGGAGCAGACTCGTGGAAACCACCGTTCAAGAAAGTCCAATAATCAATGTGGTTGCAGGCAGTGTCACCGTATCCAGCCTGGATGTGGCCAAGCATTTTGAAAAGCAGCACAAGCATGTCTTGGATGCGATTCAAAAGATAATTGACGAATCTACAGAAAATTTCACTGAGCCGAATTTTCGGCTCAGTGGATATGAGGATTCTACAGGGAGAAAGCTTCCAGCCTACAATTTGACCCGCGACGGCTTCAGTTTGCTGGCCATGGGCTTCACCGGCAAAAAGGCCCTGCAATGGAAAATCAGATATATCGAGGCATTCAATGCCATGGAGGAAGCGCTTACAAGCAGGTCTGCGGAAGCCCCACAACTTAAGGAGTTGGGGCAGTGCAGCGCGAAGGAGATACGCGCCCTGGCGGGTCTTGCGAAGACCGTGGCCTACCTGGAGATGCGGGAGTT
The DNA here is from genome assembly GCA_964517355.1 of uncultured Desulfovibrionaceae bacterium. Taxonomy (GTDB): domain Bacteria; phylum Desulfobacterota; class Desulfovibrionia; order Desulfovibrionales; family Desulfovibrionaceae; genus CAZFCK01. Next base: position 53,164 of record CAZFCK010000003.1, read on the forward strand.
CAAAGAGGTTATAAAGGATATGTGCGATCTTGCAGGAGTGGCTGATATCGACCTGCTGTCGAAGCGCGATTACAACAAGGCCTCCGAGTACATACGTTGCAGACTGTATACGTTCAGGGATGATCCGGGTGAGGCGAGGGTGACTCCTGTGCAGTTGGGCGTCATTGAGGGGCTTAAGGATTATGCGGCGCTACGGCAAAATTCCGAAGCTTGGGGCGGCAAATTGTTCGATAGAAATGACAAGGTGATACGTTATGACACCATATCGCATGGAGAAGCGAACAAGCTGATCAACATACTTGTCAACCGGATCGACATCTTCACGCCCGGGTACGATGGGGGCGAAACCACCGGGTATTGCCTGTGAGCCGGGTGAGGAGCGTTTGTCTGAAGGCCTACCTCACGCCTGAAGAGTATGAATTTGTCGTCGATTTTTCAGGCCGATGCGGGTTGTCGATATCGGAAATGACCAGGCGTGTACTGCTGGGACAGGAGATCAGCTCCAAAGTGGACCGGCAAGCTTTATTGGACATACTCAAAGTCAACGCGGATCTTGGCCGTTTGGGCGGACTGCTGAAACTCTGGCTCAGCGACGACGTAAAATCATTCGGTCTTTCACGTGACGTGCGGCCCGTTTTGCGCGAAGTCGAGAAACGGCAAGCCGAGATGAAACCGCTCATAGAGGCGCTGAGAAAGTCCATATGATCAGCAAGCGGGAGGCCTGTAAGCCGGGCAACGACAATTATAAACGTCTTGCCCGGTATATCGCCGATGTTACGCATGGCGGCGAAAAATGTCTCGCGAGCTGGACCGCTGGTTGTCTTGCAGGAGATGACTACGACCTGGCGATTGACGAGGTGCGGGCCACGCAAAAATGCAACC
>CAZFCK010000004.1:0-53112 GCA_964517355.1 uncultured Desulfovibrionaceae bacterium
GGGTGGTTCAAAAACTGTGGCTATGGACTATCTCAAACGTGACTTGCTCTAGCTTCTTAAAATTAAGAAGTTTGGGAAAGGGAGAGCGCGAGAGGGAAAACCCTTTTCAAAGGGTTTCCCCTCTCGCATTTTCTTTTTATAATGAATTTAGAAACACAGCCTAGTTTTGGAGATTCTTAAGAACCTTTTTCAAAAGGTTCTTAAGCCGCCGGAGGCATTCACATTTCAAAGTCAACACACCCCATCCGGCGTTCTTCCCTGGGAAAAGCCTTCCCTACCCGATCTCGCATCTTCAAAGGCAGGCGCTTATCTCAGACCAGGAACAAGACCGTTTCCTGGCTGGGCGCGATTGTCGAGCCGGGGGCGTTGGGCAGCATTTCCATGGCGTTTTGCCCCGTCACGCTTGTCAGGCGCATGGCGGGCATGCCTTGAATGACCACTCCCGTGGAACCGCACACATACATGGTGGGGCCGCCGATCATGTGGGACACAACACCGGTATTCACGCCCGGCTGATCGCCCTCGCTCACCTCGCAGGTGGACATCTGGTTCATGGAGGGCAAACACTCCAGCAGCACCGTGGGCACCGGATTGGAGCAGGTGGCGGTTTCCGAAATATTGGGATACGGCAGGGGCACAACCACCGGCCCCACGGGTGTGAGACACGTATCGGGAAACCCCATGTTCATGCCTTCGCCCCATGTGAGTCCAAACATGATGACCTTCCTTGTAACTGCCTGTTCCGGCGTTTCCGCCTTAAGCAAAGTCGCGGGCTTTCGCGCCCGCACGACGACCAGGGGAGGCCCCTGGACGCCGGGAAAAAGACAATTCAAAAATTATGAAGATTCATAAAACCTTTTATAATAGGTTGTTAAAACACCGGTATTCCTCTTTCAAAATTACTTCGCTCCCATGACAGGCCACAACGTTTTTCGAGTCCCCTCTTTCAAAGGATTCTCTGACGCTCCTCAGCCGAGCTGAATCTGGTCGGCGTCGATGCGCGCGTCTTCTTCCGCCATGAGCACGCTGTTTTTGCAATGCACCACGTGTGTTTCTTCGATGAGCGTCCGCGCCGAACCGGCCTGAATCTCCTGATGTTCCTCGGTGGCGCGGAAATAGGACCCCAAACGTTGCGCAAGGGAGCGCAGGCTCTGATTGCACACGTCGGCCGCCAGCACGATCGTGCGGCACTGGCTGCTGACCGCATCCGCCAACAGTGAAAAACGTTCCAGCGTGGCGCGCGCCTGTCGCGCAACAAAACCAAGACCGTCGGCCGTCATATTGATCTCCTTGTCCGCCGCGAGGTTCATGTTCCCCCGGCGCACGCGCAGATGCACGTCCCCCGAGAAATCGAGGTTATTCACGGGACTATCGCCTTCAAGCACGGCGAGAATGAAGCAATTGCCCACATCGTCGGTGCACAGCAACACCGTGTCGCCAGGTTCGGGGGCCAGCAAACAACTTTTGGCCTTGCGCGCGCGGTAGCGCCCCTTTTCCGTGTCCACGGCATACTCGCACGCGGCACCGGTCTCATGGTTGGCCGCCACCCGGCCGTATTCCATTACCGGCAAGGCTGTTGGTTTTTTCGCCGTCTGATACATGGTTTCTCCTCTTATTCCCGCATTGCGGCTCAACGAGTGGGCTGTTCCGGGTCAAAACGCTCCGCAAAGGCCAGGTCCTTGTCGTCGCCTCGCGCCAGGGAGCGCAGCGCGCCCTCCCAGATGGTGCTTTCCTCGGTCACCCGGTGCAGCAGCGCGTGCGAAAGATCGGCGCCGCTGAAATCGCATCCCGAGACATCGGCCCGGGAAAAGTCCGCGTGATGCAGCGGCGCCCCGGCAAATACCGCGCCGCGCAGTGTGGCGTCCTTGAATGACGCGCGCTCCAGCCTCGCTCTTGAAAAATCCGCAAGACGGCAATCGCTTTCCATGAACACCGCGCCCTCGAGTTGGGCGTGGGAGAAATCCGCTTCGCTGCATACGGCTGCGGCGAACAGGGATTGCGCTGCCCGCGCGTGCTGGAACAGCGCCTTGCGCAGATCGGTTTTGGAAAAATTGCACATGGGCAGTGAAACATGCGCAAAATCGGCCTCCGACAATGCGCATCCGCTGAAAACCGTGAGCCTGAGGTCGCAGCCCTGGAAGCTCCGCCCCTTGAGATCGCAGCCCTCGAAATTCGTTTTGCGCATGCGGCTTTGCGCCAGCCGTGCGCCGGTCAGGTCGCTGTGATTGAAAAGCACGCGCTCGAACGAACAGCCGGTAAAATCCGCTTCCCTGACATCCGAGCGGCATACGGAGGTGCGCAACAGCCGCGCGTTTGTGAAGCGCGCCTTGCGCAGCACCGTGTTGTTCATGAAGCTCGTTTCCACGGCGGCCTTGGAAAAATCAGCCGCGGTCAGATCCGCATCGTTGAGCACGCAACGCCGCAAGGTGCTTCCGGCCAAAATGACGCCATGCAGGTCGAGCTTGCGCCACAGCGCCTTTTCCAGGAGCAGGCCGCCCAGGTCCGCGCCGGAAAGATCGCAACGGGCAAACCCGCATTTACTGAGTTGCGCGCCGTGAAAATTGGCGTTTTTCAGGCTGCACCGCTCGAAACGCCCCCCCGTGAGATCAGCCCCGCGCAAATCGACTCCGTCGAGCACAAGACCTTCCAAGGGGCGTTGTTCCCTCACTGCTGCGAGAATCGCCTCGGCATTCACTCCATCACCACCTTGTTACGCTTTTGGAAGCAGGTCTTCACGCCGCTCCAGCAGACTGCGTTTGGTGTCGGCATGATCCAAGATAGTCCCCCCTAACACCGCTTTGAAAAAATCCACGCCGAAAAGATTGGAGCGCGTCAAATCGGCCTTCACGAGCCGCGACTTGCGTAGCGAACCCTGGAGCAGGTCCAGGCCGCGCATGTCGGCCCGCTCCAGGTTGCAGCGCATGAATCGCGCCTGTCTTGCGCGTGTATGGCAAAGGGAGCAGCCGCCGAGATCGCAATCCTGGAGCAATGTTTTATCCATGCGCGCCTGAATGAACTGCGCGCCCGTAAAACTACAGTCCACAGCCGAGGCGTTGCGCAGCACGGCTCCGGTAAAACGCGCCCCTGGAAGGGCGCAGCCTTTGAGAAACCGGGCATTCTCCATTTTCGCGCCCTGGAACAGCACGTTTTCGCCCTTGCATCCCAAAAAAGTCGCCCTGTGCAGCAGCAGGCCGGAAAAATCCAGTCCGCCCAGGTCGCAGGAGAGGAACAGGCATTGCTGCAGGTCGCTCTTTGCGAAATCCACTCCTCCGAGCACGGCGTCCTTGAACATCGTTCGCCTGGCCGTAACGTTTCGCAGTCCGGCGTTAGTCAGGATCGCCCCAAGAAACACGCTGCGCGTCAGATCCGCCCCGCTCAGGTCCGCATCGCTGCAATCGGCCGTTGCAAACAACGTTTTCACGCAACGCGCCCCGTTCAGGTCGGCACGCATCAGTTTAGCCTGCTGGAGCATGCAGCGCTCAAGATCGCATTGGCGCAGCACGGCCCCGGTAAAATCCGCCCGCCGGCACACGGCCTTGGCGAGGGAGGCTTTGGTAAAGCGGCTGCCGGCGAAATTCGTTTCCATACAGAATGCGCCTCGCAGGTCCGCGCCTGAAAAGTCCAGTCCCGAGAGATCGAGCCCGGACAAGAGCACGCCTTGGAAATCCCTGACTCCGGCTTCAAGCATGGCGGCCACGCGCTCCCGCGTCGGCCCCTGACCGCTTTCCGGGTCCAGCCCATGCTTCGCGCGCAATTCCTCGACCCAAACCGGGGGGCGTATGGCGCCATCCGGGGTCACTTTGGCGGCGGCGTGGTCCAGCATGGCGAGGCTCTTTTTCTCAACATCCGCAAGAGCCGCCTCCCGTTCCGGCGTCAGGTGGTCGCGCCCCTTGAGCGTGGCTCTGGCCTTGGCCATGCCCGCGACGATTTCCTGTTTCATGGCTCCGAAGTCCAGCATATCGCCCTGAGGCGGTTGCCGCAGATAGCGCTCGGGGTCCAGGCCGAGCGCGCGCAGCTTTTCCGTTACCCGCGCCACGGCCTGCTCCTTTTGGGCCATGGCCTCGGCGCGCAAAGGCCCGATCACGGCCTCGGCCTGTTCACGGACGCGCGTTGCGGCCTGTTGGCACACGGCCTTGACGTCCACCTTGGGCAGAGCCATGCCGGGGGCGACATCCCCGGGTTTAAGCGGCGCCTCGTCCCGCGGCAGATGTTCCGCCACGGTGGGAGGCAAGGCGCGGCGTACCGTCCCGCGCACGTCACGCCCCAAGCGTACGGCCTCGAACACTCCGCGCCAGGGAAAGTCCAGGCGGATCGCGTCCGGCCGCGCCGTACGCCAGGCCTTCCATTGCAGCTCGGCGGACGCGGGCTTCAGTCCGGAAACAGCCACCAGCACGGCGGGCGCGGCCTGCAACGCGGCTTGCGCTCTTTGATCCAGCGGATCGTCGGGCAGGGCGCACAACAGCACCGTACACCAATCCCCCGCGCTCTGGGACAAAAACAAGACCTCCAGGGGATCGCCCGCACAAATCACGGGGCGCCCCTCGATCCGTTCCTGACGCGCCCCCACTCCGAGCATCAAACTCGCCTTTTCCAGGGGGCGCGAGCCCGGCACGCTGTAATCCCCCCCGCCAAGGGGCGGGTAAAAATGATCCGGCGACACGTCACGTTCCACAGGCTCGATCAGCCGAATCCGTAGCGCGACGGGGTCGGCCGCGTCGAATTGCGGCATCACCAACCCGGAAGGAACGGTGAACCATGTCGCCCCTCCTTCCGGCGGCTCCAGCCCCCATGGTTTGCGCTCCAGGGCAAGCGGCGCGGGATTGTAGCCCAAGCAGGCGTTGTCGATGGTCCGGCCGGTGATACCCCAGGCCTTAAGGCGCTTCATAAGCGGCTCGTTGTCCAGCAAATGCCCCCGCCATACCGTCAATTGCCTGAGCGCGCTCTTGGGCCAGCGTTTTTCCAGCGGAGGCAGGAGCAACGCCTCGGGATCGAAAGGGACATCTATGCCTTTGGCCTTGAGCGACGCTTTCCGCTCCAGGGCCTTGGCGCTGGCTTCTTTGGTCCGCTTGTCCACTTCCCGCATGGTCTCGGCCAGCTTTTGCCCCGCTTCGTCCAAATTTTTCCGCTGATTCTCGATATGTTGCCGGGCGGTTGTGAAATGATCGGTGTCGATGCGCACCAAATGGCCGTGCTTTCTGCGCAAATCGATTGCCAAAGCTTCCATCCTGCCCAACATGGCTGCGGCGGCGTCCAGGCGGCCATGGCCGGCAATGATGAGCTCCTCCGGGGTGTGCGGCAAGGAAGGAGTGCTCCCAAGCGCCATATAAAGCCGCTCCTGAAGCTCCGCGGGAAGGTTCTTCAGATGTTCCATGGCGTCGGCCACGGCCTGCCGCCCTTCCCGCATCTGCGTCCTGTCCAGCTTGAGCATGCGCTCCACCCAGGTATCGCGCAGCTCGCGGTAATAATCCAAGGGGCGCTTCCCCGCCTCCTCATCGTCAAGGGCTTCGGTGACCAGGAGCACATTGAGCACATCGCGGTATTCATCGTCCCTGATCTCGCACTGCCCCCTGAAACAGAGCGCGCCACGCATGTCTTCCGGAAACAGCCAGACCGTATCCAGATTGGTGTGCAGTTCCTGAAAACGCGCCTTGGAAAGGTCTTTGCGATCCGCGCCCGGATCATCGAGCAAGGTGGCGAAGCAACGCACCTTGAGCCCAGGCAGACGTGAGGATAGCACCGCCCGTCGCGGGTGCATGCCCTCGATGCGCAAAATCTCGTCCCCGCGCCAGTAGCGTTCATGCAATTGTTGGTCTTCCGGCGCGGTGTTGAAAAAACGCAGGTCAAAATCCTGCGGTAGATAGGGCCAATGCTCCCTGTACCAGGCGTCGTCGTACGTTCCGGCCCTGGCCAGCCGCACCGGGCGCGTCTGCTCCACGGGGGCGAAGCCCACGGGGCGCGGCGCGTCCGTGGGCGCGCCGATCAGGTTCCCGGGGTCCTCGATGCGCGGCAAGGGATGGAACACGCCGCCACGCTCATCCTTGAGCGGCGTATGCCCCAGGCCTTCAGGGTTGTCCGGGAAACCAGGACCGCCAAAGGCATAGCGCCAGGTCACAGGGAGGGGCGCTTCCGGCACGGCGTCATGGCGGATCGTCCAGCCGCTCGTGGTTCGCTCCCAATGACGGGGGCCGAAAACAAACAGCGTCTTGTCCACATCGCCAAGTTGCAGGCGAACGCGCGCGGCGTCCAACTGCGCGCCCTGGCGGGGGTGGCAGTTGCCGTGAACGAGCACCTCGGCCTGGGGCTTGGGCTTCGCAACGTCAAAGGGCACGGGCTTCGGGACACGGGCCTTGACCACGCGCCACAAATCCTTTTCCGGCAGCACAACATCCGGCCGCTCCAGGTCGAAAAACAGCAGCGCGGCAGCGCTGAAAAAAAGCTTCCCTTGCAGACCGCACACACCTGCCAAAAAGGACTGGGTCTTATCTTTGAGAACGCGCATTTCGCTTCCGGTCTGTTGTGTTCTTTTCGGAAGACACTCTTCAATCAGCCGTCACATCTTACAAAAAAGCCGTAAACTCCGCTGAATTGAGATACTCGGAAAAGACTTCCAGATCTTCTTCGCCACATTCCAGCTTGTCGTTCAACATACAGATAGAGGATTCGATGATCTGGAATTTTTCATTGAGCACGTCGTTGATGCTCTGGCGCAGCCTGGTGTCGTTATCCGCGATGGTGCGCCTGGTCGTGCTGATCTCAGTGCGGGACTCGTTGATGTCGCTATACGCCATGCGGATCGCGTCTTCGCTATCCGATATCCGCGAAACGGCGTTGTGCAGTTCCGCCTTCAGCTCATGGATTTCCGTATCGGCGTTATTGAAGTGCAGGGCCCGTTCCTCCACCTTGACGCACTCGGGGCGGAATTCCGAATGCAGGGCCGCGTTCACTTCAAAATGGACCCCCGAGACCACGGCAAGCTTTCCGGACAAGGATATTTCAAGGACGTACGCCAGGAGAAACTCGGCCAGCGCCCCCATGGTGATGTCCGTCTTGGCGCCCACCACGGTGTAGTTGTGAAATCCGCCTACAATGACCTCCTCGCCGCCGATGATGAGTTCGGTGGAATTGCCGCCGACCTTCACCTCCATGTGCTGGCCGATCACGCTGTTCCAGCTGCCTTCCGTGGACCAGGCGAAACCGTCTTCATTCTTTTTGGGATCTTCCCAACCATCCTTCACTTCCGGCGGATCCGTCGGGGGATCCGGCGGTTCCTCGGTGAGCAACGCCGGGGGCGGATCGTTGGGCGCCCCCATACGGAACCAGGATTTGGCCTGCGGCGTGCTCATCAATACGCGGGCGGCATCCTGCTTGTCCTCGAAATGCATGACATTGCCACCGGCGGTCGCGATTTTGCTCATGGTCTGGTTTGACGACGTGACCTGGCTGGGAGCCTCGGCGTTGGGCACCGCCCCCGCAATGACCGGCTGGTCCGGGTCGCCGTCAATAAAGGTCAACAAGACTTCCGCACCCTTATGCAAGGGGAAATGCATGCCGTGTCCGCTCCCGGCGTATGGCTGCACGAGGCGCAGACGGCAGGAAGCCTTGCCGTCCTTGCGTCCGGAGAGGTCGAAGGGCAGAATGACCGTGTAGCGGCCCTGGCCGTCCAGTTCGGCGTAGGTTCCATCCCCGGCCGCGTCGATCTTCGCCGGCAACGTTCCGTTGATGCGCGGCTTCTCGAACCTGCGCGGTGAGCGGTATTGCATGTCCGCCGGGATGGCCTCGAACTCGTTCCCATAGACGGGTCCCTCTTCAACAAAGCCCTCCAGGGCCTTACGCAACCCGGCCACGAGATATTCGGACTGATTACCCTGGTGGCGGCACCGCGTTACCGTGTATTCCCTGTTAAAATCCGGACGGTAGTGATTTTTCAGACTGAAAATGAATCCGCTGCGCAATGAGCCCAGGGTGCTGGTTCCGGCGTAGCGCAGGGCTTGCACCTTGCTCGCCTCGGCATTGATCAGGGCCAGGCGCCGCCCCTCAGCCGGGGTCAGGATGTGGTCGCCGTAGCGGTAGGACACGCCGCGGCCGGTTTCCGCCACCTGATGCGCGGTGCGGATATCCAGGGAGGGAGTCTGGTCGTTGTAATCGCGCAGTTGGATGGTGCGCGGCGTCAATCCTTGCCGGCACACGAAACTGTGGACCACTTCATCATCCGGGGAAGGTTGCAGCCCGGAAGGCGGAGAGTAGAGCACCTCTTTGTGCCGATGCACGTCCTTGTGCGCAATGTGCGTATCCGTGATCACAAGCCTGGTGTTGTCGTCATGGCGGTCGAAGTAATAGTAGAGCCCCTCGCGTTCCAGCCAACGCATGAAAAAATGGTAATGCGTCTCGTTGTATTGGCAGATAAGCTCGCGCGCGGGGTATTCCTGCTGCAGGCGGAATTCGTAGTCAAGGGAGGTGAGGCCGCCGTCTTGAAGGACTTGTTCAAGGACCTGGGGCACGGTCTTGTTCAAGAAGACTTGGTTGTGCGTGATAAGCGTCAACCACCAGAGTTTCGGTACCAGAACCACACGGTAGAAAACATACTCGTTCACATGGTGCAACTGCTCCAATTCCGCCACCACGCCGTGAAGAGTGACGACACGTTCCCTGCCCCGCAGCACACAATGCGCCGGGGAATCCAGGATGTCGTTGAAATCCAGAGAAGTTTCCTTCGCCGCCATGATGAGTTCCACCCGGTAGAGTTCACTCAGGCCTTCTTTCGCGTCAAAAGAGACAACGGCGAATGTATCTCCGGGATAAGCCATTGAAATAAAGCTGAAGATGCGTTCTTTTAGGAACATGTCTTCTTCCTTGTTCCGGACTTGAGGTTGCCTGTTCCCTCTTTGGGGTGCGTTACAGGTGCCAGCGCGATCTATGCCACTGATACGGATATTAAAAAGCCTTCGGCGGCTTGAGAACCTTCTGAAAAAGGTTCTTAAGCATCTCCGAAACTTCTGATTAACATTGTGTTATATATATAAATACTACAGCAACACCCTTGCGGGGCTCATGACGGAGCCCCGCAACCGACACTTTCAATAGTACTTTGCTTTACTATATATAATGTATCCTGGTTCTGTCTTTATAATTATTTTATGACCGCACGCGGCGGACACCATTTGCCCCACACAACAAAAAAAAGGCGGCTTCCTTTCGGTCGCCGCCCTGAAAATTGTCATAATGAGCGCATGAGAGCCCCGCAGGCTCCGGCTTACTCATAGCCTTTTAAAATTGCTGTAAAAAACGCAAATCATTCTCAAAGAAGAGCCGCAAATCATTAACGCCGTATTTGAGCATTGCCACCCGCTCCACGCCCATGCCGAAAGCGAAGCCAGTGTAGAGTTCCGGATCGTAGCCAACGGCCTTGAACACTTCCGGGTCGACCATGCCGCACCCGAGAATCTCGATCCAACCTGTTTGCTTGCAAATGCGGCATGGAACGTTGTTGATGTGCCCCGCGCCCTTGCACATCATGCACGAAATGTCGACTTCCGCGCTCGGCTCTGTAAAGGGAAAAAAGCTGGGACGAAAACGCACCTTGCTATCAGGGCCAAATATGGCCTGCACAAAGGCGGTGAGCGTCCCTCTAAGCTGCGCCATGCTCACGTCTTTGTCCACCAGAAGCCCTTCAATCTGGTTAAACATGGGCGTATGCGTCACATCGGAATCACGCCGGTAAACCTTTCCGGGGGCGACAATGGCCACCGGAGGCTTGCGCGCGAGCATGGTGCGCACCTGCAACGGAGAAGTATGGGTGCGCAAGACCACGGATTCGTCGATGTACAGCGTGTCTTGCATATCCCGCGCCGGGTGGTCGGCGGGCATGTTCAGGGCCTCGAAATTATAGAAATCGGCTTCCACTTCGGGCCCGGTGACAATATCGTAGCCAAGATTCCGGAAAACCTCACAAATCTCTTCCATCACCAAGGTGATGGGGTGCAGCGATCCGTGCCATGGCGCCCGTCCTGGCACTGTGGGATCGAAGCGCGAGATCCGTTCCTGGCTTTCCCTGCTTTTGAGCAGGGCTTTATGTGCTGCAAACGCGGACTGGAGCTGCTCTTTCACCTCATTGACGGCCTTGCCCACTGCGGGCCGGTCTTCAGGAGGCAACGTGCCCAGTCCGGATGTAAGCTGCGCCAAACGCCCCTTGCGCCCGAGAAAAGCGATACGCAATTCTTCCAGCGCGTTATCGTCTCCGGCGGCGTCAAGGCTCTGGGCAAACGCCGGAATCAGCGCCTGCAACTGCTCTATAAGGGTGGCACTCATGCCGTATCTCTAGGCCAGCTGGGCTTTGGCGGTCTCCGCAAGCTTGGCGAAGGCATCCTTTTCGCGGACGGCCATATCGGCGAGGACCTTGCGGTTCAGCTCGATCCCGGCCAGGGTCAGACCGCGCATGAAACGGCTGTAGGAAAGGCCGCACTCGCGAGCACCGGCATTGATGCGCATGATCCACAGTTTCCGGAATTCACGTTTGCGCTGTTTACGATCGCGATAGGCGTAACAAAGTGCGCGTTCCACGGTCTCCCGTGCGGTACGGTAGAGCTTGCTGCGCCCCCCGCGATAGCCTTTTGCCATCTTCAAATATTTTTTGTGCCGCTTATGGGCGGCGGTGCCGCGTTTGACCCGCATGGTGATTCTCCTTCAGTCGCGCACGATCTCGCAAAAAAAAGTACGCGGTTGTTCTTATTTTATACGTCGTAGGGCAGCATGTTTCTCACGGACTTCATATTGGCACTGTCCACGATACTCGGCTGGCCAAGCCTGCGTTTGCGCTTCGCGTTTTTCTTGGTGAGGATGTGCCGCAGGTTTTGTTTGCGACGGCGAACCTTGCCGCTGCCGGTGACAGTGAAGCGCTTTGCAGCACTCCGCTTTGTTTTCATCTTAGGCATAATGCCCTCCTTTATCTTCACGCCGGCAATGCCGTCGTGCGTCACAATACTCCGCGCCCGCACCCGGGCGCACATGATTGCAGCGCAAAGGCGCCGTATAGCCTTTTGTCCGCTGCATGCAAACAGAAGCGAGCCGTTGCCGGGAATGCAGCTCTGCCATATGCCGAAGCAATGTGCAAGCCCTAAGCGGCGATCATTACTTCTTTTTGGCTTGAGGCACGAGAAACATGTTCATGGTGCGGCCTTCACTACGAGGCTCTTGTTCAACCTTCGCGATATCCTCGGTGTCGGCAACCACACGCTGCAGGATGGTCAGCCCGCGATCTTTATGCACAATTTCCCGACCCCGGAAAAATACCGTTACCTTGACCCGGTCGCCCGACTCAAGGAACCGCCGGATATGCTTAAGCTTTGTCTGATAGTCGTGCTCGTCGGTCTTGGGCCGGACCTTGATTTCCTTAATCTGGACAACGGCCTGACGTTTTCTTGCTTCCTGCTGCTTCTTTTGCTGCTGGTACTTGTACTTGCCGAAATCCATAATCCGGCAGACAGGCGGATCAGCATTGGGAGCAACTTCCACAAGATCCAGTCCGCGCTCCTGTGCGGTCCGGATAGCATCGTCCTTAGACAATATCCCCAGCTGTGAGCCATCTTCGCCTATGACCCGCACCTGTCTGGAGCGGATCTGGTGATTACACCTGGCCTGAGTAGTTGAAGCTATAGCGCATTCCTCCTCGCTTGAACGGTTCCTCGCTATCGGCAAGAATCCGGGCCGCCGTCTCTTCCAAAGACTGCAGACCAAGGTTCTCCCCGGTCCTGAGACGGATATTCACACCACCGGCTTCCACTTCCTTGTCCCCAACAACAAGAATATATGGAACCTTTTCCAGTTGCGCTTCGCGGACTTTATAGCCGAGTTTTTCATTCCGCACATCGGCTTCCACACGAAGCCCCCTGGCCTGCAAGGCCTCAAGGGCCTTTGCCGCGAAAGGTTTTTGCGCATCCGTCACGGTCAGGATGCGCGCCTGCACGGGGGCAAGCCACACGGGAAAAGCTCCGGCAAAATGTTCAATCAGCACGCCGATAAAACGCTCTATGGCGCCGAGCACCACCCTATGTACCATCACGGGGCGATGCCGCTCTCCATCCTCGCCCACATAGTAGAGATCAAACCGCTCGGGCAAGGTGAAGTCGCATTGCACAGTAGCACATTGCCAGCGGCGTTCCAATGCGTCTTTGAGTTTTATATCTATTTTCGGGCCATAAAAAGCGCCGTCGCCCTCATTGATTTCATACGGCAGGCCCAGCGCATCCAGGGAGTTGCGCAAGGCGTCCGTGGCGCGCTCCCAATCCTCGTCGGAACCGATGCTTTTTTCGGGGCGCGTGGATATTTCCACCTCGTATTCAAAGCCGAACAAGGCCATCATATCCTGAACAAAGCGCACTACGCCGATAATCTCGTCCTGCAGCTGATCCGGACGGCAAATGATGTGCGCGTCGTCCTGCGTGAACTGCCGCACGCGCAGCAAGCCATGCAGCACACCGGATTTCTCGTGCCGATGCACGAAGCCCAGCTCGAAAAGACGGATGGGCAAATCACGGTAGCTCCGCACGCGGGAGCGGTAAATCAGCATATGCGCCAGGCAGTTCATGGGCTTGACGCCGTAGGACTGCCCGTCCACTTCCGTGAAATACATGTTTTCACGGTAATTGTCGTAATGCCCCGACCGTTCCCAGAGTTCGCGGCGCAGCAAGATCGGCCCTTGCACGATATGGTAGCCGCGGCGTAAGTGCTCTTTGCGCTCGAAATCCTCGAGAATCGTACGCACCAGCATGCCCTTGGGATGCCAAATGGCCATGCCCGGCCCAGCCTCTTCATTGAAGCTGAAAAGGTCGAGCTGCGTGCCCAGCTTGCGGTGGTCGCGCTTCACCGCCTCTTCCAGGCGCTTGAGATGCGCCTTGAGATCCTTTTCCGTGGCAAAGGCCGTACCGTAGACCCGTTGCAGCATGGGGCGCTTTTCATCGCCCCGCCAATACGCGCCGGCAACATGGGTCAGCTTGAAAGCGGAAAGCGCGCCGGTGCTGGGAATATGGGGTCCGCGGCACAAATCCACAAAATCGTTGTTCGTATAGACCGAAAAATGATCGCCCCCAAGATCGTCCATAATCTCGAGCTTATATGTCTCTCCCATCGCGGAGAAACGTTTCACGGCCTCCGCCTTGGAAACATCCTCGCGCACAAAGGGCTGATTTTCCGCAACCACGTTGCGCATTTCAGCTTCTATGCGTTCCAGGTCTTCAGGCGTGAAGGGGCGTTCACAATCAAAATCGTAATAAAAACCGTTTTCTATAGCCGGGCCGATGGTCACCTTCACATTCGGGAAAAGCCGCCGTACCGCGGTGGCCATGATATGCGCCGCGCTATGACGGATGATCTCCAGCCCCTCGGGGCTATCCGTATACACAGGAGCGACGGATTCGACATCTTCGGTCAGGGGGGCAGTCAAATCGACCAGACGGGTGTCGCCGTTTCCGGACAGCTCCACCCGGCATGCCAACGCATTCTTGAATTTCTTACCGGAAAGAGCCTGCTGCAACGCCGCAGCGCAGCTTTGTCCCGGCGAAACATCAACCGTTGCGTCCTCTACCCGCACCTGCATTAGCTTCCACTCCTTGCCCGCATATGAAAAAAGCCCGCTTGCGAGCTTTTATTCAGCCCTCCGGCAGCGCTAGCCGTTACCGGGGCCCACAAACAAAAAACCCCTCACCCCGCTCTCATTCTGACATGGTCGGCACCACCTCTTCGAAGGCTTGCAAGCAAGCCGCGTTCCGAGCTGGTTGCCGTGCACGATACGGGGGTGCGGGGCCGACTCTTTTTTTCTTTGTATGGTAGGCGCGAGGAGATTTGAACTCCTGACCCCTTGCGCGTCAAGCAAGTGCTCTCCCCCTGAGCTACGCGCCTACACACACTTGGAAAGAGGAAGGGAAATTAGCAGTGCATCCGTTCAGTGTCAAGAATTAACCTGATCTTTTTTTCATTTACTTCAGACTGCGTCCCCGGCCTTGTTCTCCGGCCAGCTCAGCCCTTTGTTCACGCACTGTCCGTCCACTTCCTCGGCCACCTATAACAGAAGCTTTTCGATCCTGCAACTATTCGTTGTAACTCGTCATTCACCACGCATCCAGGATACGGCGCCCCCTGTCACAGCACCATAAACGAAGCGGCGGCCTTTGCGGCCAAACGGTTCCGGCTGTCGTACACCTCCGCTTCGGTGGTCACTATGGAGCGTCCCAACTTCAAGACCCAGGCCTTGGCCGTCACGACTTCATCCTGAAAAACGGGGCGCAGATAGCGCACGCTCATCTCCACGGTGGAGGTTCGTTTCCCCTGCGCCAGCCGCGCCAGGGCGGCATGGGCCATGGCCTCGTCGGCCAGGGTCGCCAAAACGCCCCCGGCAAGCATTCCCGCTCCCTGGATCAAGTCGCCTCCGATGGGACAACGCAATTCCGCGTATTCCTGATCCAGCCGGACCACCTCCACGCCCAAAAATCGAAAAAGAGGATTGACCTGTTGATCGGGCGACACAACGGCCTCCAAGTATTCCTTTGTCATTACGACCGGCTCCTTATCCCGCACCTTACTGTATCCATCCTTCCGCAACGTCTATCCTTGTGGAGAGCAACTTGGAAGGACTTTGCTTTTTTTCAACTCGATTTTCCACCAATCAAGGAGTTGTGCAGCGCCGCAAGTGCCGCCGCATTACGCGCCTGGAGGTTGATTTTTCCGCGCGTTTCTTCCCAACGGTAGACGGTTGCCGCCGTGACGCCCAATGCCTTCGCGAAGTCGGCTACGGACTTTCCGGACTTTTTGCGCAACCGCGCGATGTTCTTGCCTGTCGGACTGAACTCCCGCGATGCGCCCTTTTTCCGCGGCGCTTGCGGGGGCGCGGCCCGTTGCATCGCTATGTCCGCGCTTTCCGGCATCAGCTCCCGGCCCGTCCCGCCGTTGTCCATTGCGGACTCCGCTTCCGTATCCAATTCAATACCGAACAGATCCGCCACAAGGTCATCGCTCAGTACGTCTTCCGCCGCCCCTGTTTGTGCGGGAAGCCGCACTCCCGTTCCGATCAGCTCTTCAGGGTCCACGTCACGCAGAGTGAACAGCAGGCCGGGTTCCGCGTCCAGCAGGCTGCCGACCCCGTAGAGCACGGCGGCGACATGTTTGCACATGTAGGCGATATCTGGGCAACTGCATCTGAAATCGATTTCATCCGGCAGAGGAAAAAGGCCCTGCTCCCGCTGGGTGACTATGCCCATGACCTCTTCGGAGAGCTTGCCCTGGAGCAATTCGATGAGCGAACCGATCTCTCCCGCGCAGCACTGCTTGATGCGCTCCCACTGGTCTTTGTTCAAGGGCTTGATGCCTATTGCCACTTTATACAGCTCTGTGCCGCTGACCAGGGCCTCCACGCGCCCCGCTCGTATGTCCAGGTGGCAGACCGAGCCGTTCCTGACATAGGTGCGCCCCCGGGGCAAACGGTTCTCAAAGTCGGAAAAGGTTTCCAGATGCTCGCACCATCCCTTGCCCCAGAAACTTTTGGCAATGGTCCTGCCCTGGATCACTATGGGGCGCACGCACACGCCTTTCGCGCGGAGCTTGTTCATCTCACGCAGCGCATTGGCGCGCCGTTGCGCAACAGGAACATATTCCCCCCATCCCCATCCTGCCATGCGGTCCTCCTATGCGGTTATGAGGAAACCGCGCTGGAAAGATCAAGCCTCACGAGTTCCAGCACCGCGTCGTCCGGCAATTCGGTAAGTTTGATTTCGCCAGCGCCCGAAAGCAATTCTCCGGCCAGTTGTCTTTTTTCCGCGATGAGCTTGTCGATACGCTCCTCAATGGTGCCTCTGGTGACGAACTTGTGCACCAGGACATTGCGTTTTTGTCCGATGCGGAAAGCGCGGTCAGTGGCCTGATCCTCCACCGCGGGATTCCACCAGCGGTCAAAATGGATGACATGGGAGGCCGCGGTCAGGTTCAGGCCCGTGCCCCCCGCCTTAAGGGAAAGGATAAAAAACGGCGGCCCGTCTTCACGTTGAAACGCCTCCACAAGCTCCTTGCGTTTTTTGACGGCCACGCCCCCGTGCAGACACAGCCCCGGCCTCTGGAAAACGCTCTCCAGATATTCTTCCAACGCCGGCATGATTTCCCGAAACTGGGTGAACACGAGCACCCGTTCCTGCCGTTCGGCGAGTTCGCCGCATATCTCGCCCAACCGCGAAAACTTGCCCCCTTTTTCAGGAGCGAAGTCGCCGTCTCCGCTATATTGGCCGGGGTGATTGCAGATTTGCTTGAGCCGCAGCAGCGTTTGCAGGATCACCCCCTTTCTGGCGATGTCTTCCACCTTGGTAAGGGCTTGCTCCAGTGAAACCACCACGCCTTGGTAAAGCTTGGCCTGTTGCTTCGTCAAAAAGCAGTAGCGCACTGTTTCGGTCTTTTCCGGCAAGTCCGAGACGATGCGCTGATCCGTTTTCAGTCTGCGCAAAATATAGGGGTTCACCAGCCGCCGCAATGGGGCGAAGGGGTCCTCTGTCCGTTGTTCGCATGTTTTGACAAAGCTTTTGAACTGCTTTGCGGACCCCAACAGGCCGGGATTGAGAAAATCGAAAATGGACCACAAATCGTTTATACGGTTTTCCACGGGCGTGCCTGTCAGCGCGATGCGCGCCTGAGCGCGGAGTTTCCTCGCGGCGCGGCTTTGCGCCGTGGCGTGGTTGCGTATGGCCTGGGCTTCGTCCAACACGGCGAGACGCCAGGGATACGCGGCCAGCCAGGGCAAACGGGTGAGCATGGAATAGGTTGTGGCGCACACGTCCCAGCCCTGAAGCCTGCTTTCAGGGTCTTCGGCTATCGCATCCAACTCCTTGCGCTCCATTTCAGAGGGGTGGAGAAAAAGCAGACGCAGGTCAGGGGCGAATCGTTCGGCCTCGCTGCGCCAATTTCCCAGCAGTGAAGCGGGCATGACGAGCAGCGACGGCCTCCCCGGCGCCTCTTCCTTGCATCCGAGCAGGAGAGCGAGCACCTGGAGCGTCTTTCCCAGTCCCATATCGTCGGCCAGACAAGCGCCGAGTCCCAAACCCGCGAGCAGGTGGAGCCAGGCGTACCCGGTTTCCTGATAGGGGCGCAATGCGGCGCGCAATCCTTGCGGCAGTGCCGCGCCCGCGGCGGACGGGGCGCGCAACCGCCCCAGCAGTTCCCGCATTTCGCGGCCCGCCATGACGTGGACCCACTGCGCGGAGGCCTCGTCTTCCGGCGCGTCGCGCAGATCCGGGGAAGCGCCGGCCAGCATGCGCATACCCTGAATAAAGGATATGCGCCCGTCTTCGGCTTCGCGCTCCACGCGCCGCCAATGCTCCAATGCCTGGCGCAACCGCTGGGGGTCTATTTCAATCCATTGCCCCTTGAACTGCACCAGCCCGCTTCCGCCGGCCAACAACTCTTCCAGTTCTTCACCGTTCAGAAGCATATCACCAAGGGCCAGGGACACGCGAAAGTCCAGCATGGCCTCGACGCCGAAACCCGTCTGCCTCGTTTCGCCAACGCTCACCTGCACACGGGGCCTGGGGCGCTTTTTCCACCAGTCCGGCAAGCGTACGGACAGACCGCATTCCTTAAGCAACGGCGCCGAGCGCAGCATCTCATAAGCGCGAGGCACGCTCCATGCCGCGGGTTGATAGATCGCGCCGCTGGAGACCATGGCCCCGACCCATTCGCAGCGCCGGGCAGCCTCGTACACCGGTGTCAGCAACTTGAGCAAGGCCTGCTTGTTCCGCTCTCCGGCGTATAATTCAAGCGCGTTGCGTAAAGGCAGATGCTTGACCCGCCCCCCTTTGCCCATGCCGGTGGTGAAACTGACCATGAATGCAAACGGCCTGGCGCTATCCGTCTTGTTTTCCGCCAGATGGAACGTGACCCTGCCGACTTGTTTCCATACCGGAGCGCGTTTGGCCAAAAAAGCGCCCACCCCGCCATCCGCCGCGACAGCCCCCGCAACCCAGTTTCCGAGTGCGTTCCAGATGCGCGTCAAAAGCTCGGGGGAAAGGTACTCGCCTCCGGTCATTGGAGGCGCCGTTTCCATCCAGGAGGAAATCCTGTGGGCGTTTGGGGCCTCTAGAGCGGTTTCATGGAAAGACGAGGCGACGGTATCGAAATGGCACAAACGCGCCAGGTATTCACCGGCAACGGCGCGCCAGTACCGGAGACTGGGAGAAAATCCGGCGGTCTCGCCAGTGGCCGCCAGCAGAAAAAGCCCTTCCCGCCAGTCGGATTGAAAGGCGCGGGCCAAAGCCTCCAACGCTGGAGAACTTGAGGGAGCTTCGCTTATGAAAGCCAAACGACCGGAAGGTGATACGCTGATGTCAGGCATGTCGCACCAAAAGAGGGAAGAAACAAGACCTCAAGGCTCGGGTGAAAAACATTGAGACAAGACCCCAAAGAAGTTTTTCTGTCCCGATTCCTTTGTAAAGGCAAGCCCGGAATCCGCCCGGCGCGGCGCAGAAAATTACAAGATGTTGAAATGTGGTCGCGATTGCCGGAAGAGATCAGACGTCGCACTTTCCCTGATCAAGTTGCGTTGCGGAACGCTCCGCCGCGCACTCCAAATCATGGAGCAACCTGTGCATGTCAATGCCGTGCTTCTCGGCGCAATAGGCAATGGTTTCGAAGAGTTCCTTGCACAGCAGACAAACGCCGACAGTTTCGCCCCAGGCCCGGAACACCTCTTCCGTTTCCCTGTAGGCGCTCACCGCTTCAAGCAGAGTCATGCTACCGGTAATACGCTGTTCTTTCGTCATAAAAGATCCCCGACGCTTTCCCAAGGAAATTTACCAGTTCTGCCGCCGCAATCCGCAAGGTGCATATACACTTGACACAGAAAAGCCTTCCGCGACTTAAAAACCTTATGACAAAGGTTTTTAAGAATCTCCAAAACTTTGCAACCGGCATGACTCGCGAGTAAGTTGTCAATGTTTTGGAAGGATGCACGCGAGAGGGAAATCCATTTATAATGAAATCTCTCACGCATTAAAAACAAGAAGCAAGCACGAGCCGTCATGCACCTTCGCGGGGCAGGACGCTCCTTATGGCGGCGGGTATATGTTGTATGAGTTCGTTGATCTGCGTGGCAGGGGTGGGCCGGCACAATTCTCCAGCCACACGGTTGACCCTGGCTGCGGCGAAGGCCGCATGCTCCAATCCCATGCCGGCATGCACCAATCCCGCCACAATGCCGGTCAAGGTATCGCCGGTGCCGCCCATGGCCTCCATGGCCGGGCAGGAAGGCGCATCCACGCTGCCGAGTATTCCCGAACTGTCGGCGACATAATCCTGACGCCCTTTCACCAACAAATGGCGGGCCGCGTTTTCATACTCGTAGGCGCGTTGAATGAATTCCGGGGCGCACTCCTCTTTCTGCAGAATAAACCCTCGCGTGTAAAAGGGATGTGGAGCCTTTTCGTCCGCCAGAAAAGCCAGTTCCCCCACATCCGGGGTGAAGAGGTCGTATTCCATGGCCTGGCCGCTCATCTTGGCTGCATACATGTAACCGGCGTCCGCAATGAGCAGTGGCCGTTTGTCAAGTTCCTGGATGCGCAACAACACGCGGTTGTGCCAATCCACATCCGGCTGCAGGTAGTGGAAAACGAGGATATCGGAAAAATTCGCATCCATATTGGCGGCCAGATGCGCGTAAAGCTCCCTGCTGCCCGCCCCCAGGCCCGTATCGCCGACCAAGACGGCATGGGGCAAAGCGCACCCCATACTGCGCGCCGTCCGTATGGCCGCGGCCAGGAGAGCGGGCGTGCCCCTGTTCACCGGTACGGCATGCGCCCCCAGAACAACGTCGTTTCCGGCCAGATCCGCTTCACCCATTGTGAGCGGGAAACGATCATCCGGCACGGTGCCTATGATTGTAAGCACAAGTGCTCCATTTCAGTAAAGGCGAGTTCCAGGGCATAACCGCACAGAGTATGCCCGATATCCTTGGGGCGCGGCGCCTGATCCAGGCGCAGGCCGATGAGGCGGGCGGCCAGGTAAGGCACATCCGGGCACCCGCCTCCGGATATATTGACGATGACCAGCGTCTCCTTATCCACCACGATCTTCATGTTCGCCGCCCGGACCATCAGATGGCTTCCATAGTCCACCACGTTGAACAGATCCACGGGGCGCAAAAGCGGACTTGTCACGGGCACGATGTCCAAAGGAGGCGTTTGCACCTCCTCCAGCAGACGCATGATATGCAATTTTTCCATAAGCGGAAATTCAATGACCAGGTCGCACCCTTTTTGCAATTCCGGGGGCGGTCCCATGACCTTGATCTCCCACTGATGACTTTTGAGCACTTTCTCCGCGCGTATGACCTCGCTGGTGTTTTCAAACACCAGGAGCCCGCGTCCCAGTTTGCTGTGATCATCGCCCCGGGACTGGCCACGCTTGAAAAAACCCAAAAGTGACACTGCTAATCCTTGACCAGGGTCAAATGATATTCGCCGTTCCGCTCGACCATGTTCTTCACTTGCCAGCCTTTGCCCTGAGCCGCGCGGGAGACGTTTTCCTTGGAAGCCTCCGTATCCACCAGGACCAGAAGTTCACCCTTTTTCATGGCGCCAATTTTATTCAGCGTGTCCAGAACGGGCTGCGGACAGGACAAACCGCGTGCATCAACTGTCTCGCTCATGGTTCTTTTCTCCTTGTGTCAATGCGTTACGCATATAAAATGTGACCACGACGGAAGGCAAGTCTGATTTCCACCTTTGCCGGGCGAAAACCAAACCTTGCCAACATCCTCAGGAGGCCTTGTTGCGCATGGAGAGCCCTATGAACAAACAAACGGCCATACCCACGCACCAGGCCGCGATCCCATGCGGCCCAAGCCCCTTTGGGGAGCTGGCCAGGCCGAAGTTGTGGGCAAAGGCGGCGCCCACTATCATGCCGAAAACAAAGATCGCCGCATCGCCGTCGCCCTCTCCGGCCATGAAAAGCTGCCGCCCGGGGCACCCTCCGGCCAAGGCGAACGCCAACCCGGCCAGAACCATTCCGGCGAAATTCCAAAGGGACAACGTATGGGCCACAGGCTGACCTTCAAACCCGAGATTGAATTGCCCCAAAATGAGATTCACGGCCAAAGCCGCGATGAAAAGGGCCGCGACGCCGGACAGCAAATGGCCGGAACGGAAAAGAATAAGATCCCGGAAAGCGCCCATGGTGCAAAAACGGCTGCGCTGCGCGAGAAATCCCACGGCCAGCCCCACGATGAGCGATATGAATATGGGCGCGTGCATGGCGCCGGGGCCTTTCAGGCTGTAAAACAGCACACCGGATTTGTCTTCCCCGGCCACTTGCGGATAAATGAACAGAAGGGCCAGAAAACCCAGCATGACCAGGGGCATGAGCAACCCCGCCGCGGCATGGGTCTTTTGCGCCCGCCCGAGATTGTAGCCGGACTTGAAAAACACGGTGCCGATATAGATGCCGACTACCAGCCCAGCCAGACCGAGCACGGCGTTCAAGTCGCCCCCTGCCAGCCGCAGAAGCGCCCGCCACGGGCAGCCCAAAAAGATCAACGCCCCGATCATGGCGAATACGCCCAGGATAAAACGCACAATGGGCGCCGATCCAAGGCGGGGGCGAAAATCGCTGTGCATAATGGCGGCGAGAAACGCCCCCAGGACAAATGCCATGATTTCCGGCCGCATGTATTGCACCACAGCCGCCCTGTGCATGCCTATGGCGCCGGTTATGTCACGTTCGAAGCAGGCCACGCATATGCCCATGTTGCCAGGGTTGCCCCAATACTGGAGCAACGGTGCGAATACACCGATAAACAAACCGACTATGATTATTCCCCAGCGTGTTGCGAAAAAGGTTTTCATAGCGTCCAATACCCCTTGTTACATGTCTCGCCGCAGTCCTTCCGGCCTCAGTTCTTGAACAAAACTCTAGTGTTGCGCAGTATACCCTTTCCAATTTCCCGCACAAATCGTTTGTACAAATAGCCGGACACCTCTCCCATTCACCGCTCCAATAACACCTGCCGTCACCTGTTCCGCGAACACGTCACGCATGATGGATTACAAAGGTTCATGGGCAGCCGTGTTTACTCCCGGCATGCAACATACTATAGTCGGCGCCCATGCCCCTGGCTAAGGCCGGAGGGTTTGTCTTGCGCGCATCCTCCACTTCAAGGGGATGCAATGCTCTTGCAACATGCATTCAAACAATCGCATGTCCGCGATCATGATTTCACAATGGCCATCCGGAAACCCGGCTCGGCAAAGCATCGTGATTGCTTCATGAACAACATGCACAGGGAGATATTGTGGAGAAGGTGTTAATCGTTGAGGACAGCAGGGTAATCGCGCTCGGTCTGCAAAAATGGATCAAATACGATCTGGATTTCGAATCGGATATCGCGCACAGCCTGCGCGAGGCCGAACAACTTCTGCAAGACAACGACACCTCGTATTTCATCAGTTTGCTCGACCTTCATCTGCCTGACGCGCCCCATGGGGAAATCGTGGATTTCATGATCAATCGCTCCATCCCCAGCATCGTTGTTTCCGCGACCCATGACGACTACACGCGCGAGGCCATGAAAAACAAAAAAATCGTCGACTATGTTCTCAAATCCCATCCCAAGGATATGCCGCAATTATTGAAACTCATCCGGCGCATCCACAACAATCGAAAGACAAAAGTGATGATCGTCGACGATTCGCGCCAATACAGGCGCTACTACAGTCAGCTTCTGGAGAATCAGCGTCTTACCGTCTTCACGGCTGAAGACGGACAGCAAGCCTTGGATACTCTCGACGCGAATCCGGACATACGGCTCATACTCACCGACTATCACATGCCGCGCATGAACGGCTATGAACTGGTGCAGCATGTTCGGGAAAAATGTTCGCAGGACAAACTCGCCGTGATCGTCTTTTCCACGGACGAATCCGATGACATGGCCTCGAAATTCCTCAAGGCCGGAGCCAACGACTTCATCAACAAGACCGCGAGCATTGAAGAATTTTTATGCAGAATCAACATGAATCTCGACATCCTTGATATGATGCATGAAATCCGCGACAGCGCGAACCGGGATTTTTTGACTAAAATATTCAACAGAAGATATTTTTTCGAAAAAGCCGACGTGCTCTACACGCTGCATAAATCCGCAGACAAGCCCCTGATCGTCGCCATGGTCGATATTGATTTTTTTAAAAAGGTCAACGATGTTTACGGGCACCACGCCGGAGATCAGGTGATCAAGAACCTGGCGAAATTACTGCAGCAACAATGCGGGGAGCAAGGCATCGTGGCGCGTTTCGGCGGAGAGGAGTTTTGCGTCCTGCTCACGACGACTCCGGCCACCGGTGTGGTCGATTTTTTCGAAAGCATCAGGCTTGCCGCCGAAAACACGCATGTCCGGGTGGATAACAACGACATCCGGTTCACGGTCTCCATAGGCGTCACCTCCTCTCTGGGCAACTCGCTGGCGGACATGATCAACCATGCCGACAAATTGCTCTATAAAGCCAAACAAACAAGCAGAAACATGGTCTGCTTTTCATGACCCGGCGTACGGAAACGGGGTTCACGGAGGTGTCTCCCCGCAATGGATTTTCTCTTCTCATCCCGTTCCGCGACCGCCTTTCATATCCATACGCAATTGGAGGTCGTCCTTGCTGTTATCCCCGGCGCGAATCATCATCCTGAGTGTATGCCTTTTCCTTCTGGCGCCCCTGCCTGCGTTTTCGTTCCAGGGCTACCACATCAAAAACAAAGCCCTCAATCTGTTGGACCCTCAAACGGAATGGGAAACGCACGGCGAGCATAGTCTGGTGCAGGCCTGGAAAAACCTGCAGGAGGTCATCGGTCCCTTGCAGCTCGAGTTGTTGTCCGTGGCCTACGGGCAATTATGGAGCGATGCCGAGGTGAACGGCGTGAGCCATGACGGCCGCGCGCTTCTCGGCTGGGACACCCGTTTCAAGGCCCATTGGCGCCCCTGGCGGGACGGTCAGATCTTCTTGCAATTGCAGTACAACTTCGGCGACAAGGGCAAGACGCCCTCCGGCGCGGGGCTGCTTCTTTCGCATGTGAACGGCGTTGCCACGGGCGCACAGCCCGAAGGCAAGTACACCTTCCACGACCTGCTGTTCACGCAGCACTTTTTCGACAGACGCTTCTTTTTCGCCTTCGGGCATACCGACCCCGAAGTCTTCATGGATGACAACCGGTTCGCAAACTCGGACCACACCCAGTTTTCCTCCCAGATATTTTCCCAGGAAATCGGCCTGGACAATGTGGACGAACGCGCCCCCCTCTTTGCGCTGGGATTCGAACCCCACAGCCTCGTTGAAATCGTGGGCGTCATCTCCTCCACCACGAAATCACATTCGGACGCGCCCAAAAGCCTTTGGACGCGACCCTTCTGGGATGGCCCATTCATTGGGGGGCAGATTCACTTCAAGCCGGCTTTCAAGAACAGGACCGGCAACTACCGCCTCTTCGCGTGGTCCACGCTCTACGACCAGCCGCTAAACAACGGCAGGGGCGAAGCCTGCAACTGGGGGCTGGCCCTGAATTTCGACCAGGACGTCACCGACAGACTCGGCGTGTTCGGCCGCCTGGGCTACGCCAATCAGGACGTCAGCATCACAAGTTGGGACTGGTCCGCGGGCCTGCAATATACCGGACTCCTGCCCACACGCGGCAAGGATATTCTCGCCCTGGCCATAGGCGGCGTTCAAGCCAGCCCCGGCGTGGAATACGGGGGCATGGAAATCCACATGGAGAGCTACTACAAGCTGCAGCTCACCGACTGGTTCGCCCTGACGCCCATGCTCATGTACACGGTGCAGCCCACGGGCTCGCCAGATTCCATTCCCATCATCCAGGGCATGCTGCGTCTGGAGCTGGACCTCAAGACCGCATCATAGCAGACTTCATGGATACGGTTGAAACCGCGCGGGCTTGGCAGTAAGCAACACCTTGTCCGTCCGCGTATTCCTTTGCCTGCGGGTAAAGGCCTCCATGCAACGTTGGCTGTGCGCCCTGACCATGATCAGACCCAACGGCGGACAGCCACAGAGACAAGGAAAGATAGCGATGCGAATGAAATGCGCCTTTTGCGACGACAAGGATTGCTATGCCGGAAAAGATTGCTGCGGCATGCGCGATGAATTGCAACCAGTGCTGCTCGAAAAAGAGAACAATGAACTGTTGCGCATTGCCGCGGCCCTCGAGGCCGACCATTACATGCAGCTGACGCGCGTTGAGGAGACCCTGCTCTTCGCCCGCAACCTGGGCGTGGAGAGAATCGGCGTGGCTTTTTGCGTGGGGCTCTCCAACGAAGCCCGCAGATTCTGCGAAATCGCGGAGGCCGAAGGCTTCACCACAGCCTCCGTCTGTTGTAAAATCTGCGGCATAGACAAGCACGCCGTGGGGCTCAAAAAACTCTGGAACCGCGAAGTGGAGGCCACCTGCAACCCCATCGGCCAGGCCGAAGTCCTGAACAAATGCGAGACAGGGATAAACGTGGCCATCGGACTCTGCGTGGGGCACGATTCGCTTTTCTTCAAATACAGCAAAGCCCCCACCACGGTGCTCGTGGCCAAGGACAGGGTGCTTGCCCATAATCCCGCGGGTGCGCTTTATTCCAACTATTATAAACGGCGCTTCAATAAGGAAATGGAGAGCCTTAAAAACAGGAAGGAATAAGGATGAACAAATCAGTGCTTGTTCCGCTGGCGTCAGGGTTCGAAGAGATTGAAGCCGTGACCGTTATCGACGTGCTCAGAAGAGCCGGCCTCTCCGTCACCGTGGCCGGTCTGCCCCACGAAAACGTGCAAGGGGCGCACGGCGTCAGAGTGCAGTGCGATACGCCGCTGGAGAGGTGCGCGGATATCGACTACGACCTCGTGGTCTTGCCGGGAGGCATGCCCGGCGCGAAAAACCTCGCCGCGTCAGGCACTTTGCAACAAATCCTCGCCCGGCACCACGGCGCGGGAAAACCCATCGGCGCCATTTGCGCCGCGCCCGCCGTGGTGCTCAAACCCATGGGGCTGCTGCCTCGCGGCAACGTGGCCTGCTATCCGTCGTTTCGGGAGCAAATTCCCGCGGAACAAAGAACGGATGCGCCCCTGGCCGTGGAAAAAGGCCGCGTCACGGCAGCGGGCCCCGGCGCGGCCCTGACTTTCGCCCTGGCGCTGGTCTCCATGATGTGCGGGGCGGACAAGGCCGAAGAACTCGGACGCGCCCTGCTGGTTGCGCCGTAGCGCACAACAACGTGAAGATGGAATGGGTTGGGGCACCGCCTCAGCGCATGTTCGCCTTGGAAAAAACCCGCCAGAGGGGAACGCTTCCCGGATCAGCGGATCTCATGCATATAAATACAAAAATGATAGTAGCTGTGTTTCTAAGTTCGTTTTAAAAAGAAAATGCGAGAGGGGAAACCCTTTGAAAAGGGTTTCCCCTCTCGCGTTCTCCCCTTCCTAAACTTTCTAATTTTGATGAGTTTTAATATATCATTTCGATTTCTTATATTTTATTTTGAACGGTCTTCCATAATCATTTTTATTTTAGCGCATTTTCGCCTTGAAACAAGGCTCTCCCCTGAAACAATTATCAATTGTTCCAGGGAAATGCATAAGAGCATCTAGCGCTTTTCAAGCGTGAGATGCTCTAGAAACAGGCCCTAATACCATTTTCCATTCCCAAATTAATTTATGAAAACTTCCGGGGGGAAACTTTTTCGGAAAAAAGTTCCCCCCCGTCATCATTCCAATCAAGAGCAGCCGCGCTGCGTCATTATGCTTTTTTGGCGAAAGGCCAGGCCATGATGCCCCCTTCCATGACTTTGACGTTTGTCCAGCCATTGGCCTCGAGCACGCGCTGGGCCTCGTAGCCGCGCATGGAGATTTTGCAGAAGGTGATGATTTCCGCGTTCCTGTCCTGGGGCAGCTTGTCCAGGGAATTGCGCAACGTGCCCAGGGGAATCAATGTTTCCCCCACGTTGAGGCGCAGTTCCTCGAACTCGGACGGGGCGCGCACATCCAGAATGAATGGCTGTTGGCCCGCGTCCACCAGCTTTTTCACATCCACGTTGGAGATGCCCTGCATTCTGCCGGACATTTTGTTGTCCAGAATATGCGCCGTGGTGATGAAGTGGTCGATGGCCAGTGAAAAGGGCGGGGCATAGGGCAGGTCGGCCACGGCGATATCCTGCACGGTGTTGCCGTTCATCACGGCCATGGCCGCTTCCGCCACCTGGCGGTTCACCTCGCCGGGGCCCACGCATTGAAAGCCCAGAATGCGGCCCGTCTTGGCGTCGGCCACCATCTTGGAGATAAGCAGTTTGGCGCCCATGAATCCGGGCTTGTCCAGGCTGGCGTTGGTTGCCGTGATAACCTCGAAGCCCGCGTCCCTGGCGCGTTTTTCCGAAAGGCCGGTGGAGCCGGCGCAAAAATTGAAGACCTTGCAGATGCCGCTGTGGATGGTGCCCGGAAACACGGAGTTTTCGCCCAGTACAATGTTGTTGGCCGCCACGCGGGCTTCCAGGTTCGCCAGATCGCCGTATGGGGCCAGGGTCTTTTGTCCCGTGACGCGGTGGGTGAGTTCCACGCAGTCGCCTGCCGCGTAGATATCCGGATCAGAGGTGCGCATGTATTGATCCACGGTAATGCCCCCGGTCGCGCCGATGGCCAATCCCGCTTGTTGTGCGAGTCTGACATTGGGCATGACGCCGATGGCCACCACGGCCAGTTCGCAATCGACAACCGTGCCGTCCTTCAGCTTGACGCCCGTCAGCGCGCCGTCTTCACCGAGAAATTCCGCCACCCCGTTTTCCGTGTGTACGGTGACGCCTTTGGACGCGACATGGTTTTCCAGAAGCTTGGCCAGTTCCCAATCCAGGAACAGCAGAATTTGCGGAAGCATCTCGACCACGTTCACATGAATGCCCGACTCCGCGAGCGCTTCGCAGACCTCGATGCCGATGAGCCCCCCACCGACGATGGTGGCTGTCTTCACCTGTCCTGAATCGCGCAGCGCCCGCAATTCGTCGGCATCGCGCATCTCCGAAAGGAAACGCACGCCCTTGAGGTCGATGCCGGGAATCGGGGGGCGGCGCGGGGTGGCGCCGGTGCAGATGACGAGTTTATCGTAGGGAACGGAGGACGATTCCCCCGTAACGACGTTGGTGCAGGATACGGTCTTGTTGGCGCGGTCGATGGCCGTGACTTCCGTGTTCACGCGCGCGGTGACGCCTTTTGCCGCGGCGAAAAAGGCCTCGTCGCGCACAACGCCCGTGGGCGTGGCCAGCAACGCGTTGCGCTCGTCGAAATTGCCGCCGATATAGTACGGATAGCCGCAAGAGGCCATGGAGAGTTCCGGGGCCTTCTGCAACAGAGTGACCTCAGCCGACTCGTCCAGACGTTTCGCCCGGGCCGCGGCCTTGGGACCGGCCGCCGATCCGCCTATGACGACGATTTTCTTTGCTTGCATCTCGATCTCCTTCTGAAAAGCGTAGTTGTCTCATATCAGGTACCATGCATAGACGCTTTGTCCATAGCCATGCAGCGGGTACGGGACGAAAAATGTCTTTTGCCGAAAAACCACTGGAGCGTATCACAATTCGCAACTACCGGAACGGTTGTTCCCTCTTTGCGTTGGGTTTTAGTCCAGGCGCGTAAGGACATCCTTGATGGAAATCAATTTGTGAGAAAATATGCATGATTTTTCTCTTCTCTCAGGTTTTCCCGCCCTGCGCCGCGCTCCCGGGCCTCCTTTCCGCCACAACGCTGCATAACATATACGACGCCTCATAACGACTTCCGGAGCAAAGTCCGCGCCGCAATCATCATTCCTTCACGGCAGCATTGTTGTTCAATGAATATCTTGACTTTTCATGCTGTTGTCTTCATTCAATAGACAATCGGAGCCCTGGCTTCTTCCAACTTCTTATTCCTATGGAGCAACGCATGGAGCCTATCGCCTATTCCGTGTTCGAATTGTTCAAAATCGGCCCCGGTCCTTCCAGTTCCCACACCATAGGCCCCATGAAGGCAGGGCATCACTTCATCGAAACATTGCGCGGGCTGCCCCCGGATCTGCTGGCCAAGGCAGGGCGTATCGACGCCGGGCTTTACGGCTCCCTGGCCGCGACAGGCGCGGGTCACGGCACCGACCGCGCACTGCTCGCCGGGCTCCTGGGGCATGCGCCGGAGCACTGTCCTCCGGATTTGCTCGACACCCTGGCCAAAGATGCGGCCGCCTCCCATTATGTGGACCTCGGCCCGGCAAAGCTGTCCATCGCGTTGCGCGATATACGCAATGTGAGCGTTGAGCACAATTTCCCCTTTGCCAACACCATGGTGTTGCGGCTGCTGGCCGGAGAGAATCTCCAGGGGCCGGAACTGTACCGGCAGGAATATTATTCGGTGGGGGGCGGCTTCATCCAATGGAAAGGCTACACGCCCCCCCAGCGGGGCACACCGCGACATGCCTACTGGGATGCCGCATCGCTTTCCGCCGTGCTGCGCGAAAAAGGCGTCACTCTGGACCGGTTGATGCTGGAAAACGAAATGGATGTCACCGGCAGCTCTGAAGAAGCCATAGCACAAGGCCTGGATAAGCTGCTGGACACCATGGAAGCCAGCGTGGAACGCGGGCTCAAGGTCAAAGGCGTGCTGCCCGGCCCCATCGGCCTGCACCGCAAGGCGGCCCGGGTTTTCGAACAAGTGCGGGACATGGCCTCACCCACCAAGCGTTTTCTGGGGCTGCTGAACGCCTACGCCCTGGCCGCCATCGAAGAAAACGCCACGGGACATATTTCCGTCACCGCCCCCACCTTGGGCTCGTGCGGCATCATCCCTTCAGTGAACAGGATCATGGAGCGGGAGCTTGGCATCGAGAGGGATAAACGGCGCCAAGGCCTGTTGGCCGCCGCGGCTGTGGGCTTTCTGGTCATGCGCAACGCGAGCATAGCCGGCGCCGAAGTGGGCTGCCAGGGAGAGGTGGGCGTCGCCTCGAGCATGGCCGCGGCCATGCTGGCCCATTGTCAGGATTTGCCGCTGCCCTGCGTTTTCAACGCCGCGGAATCAGCTCTCGAGCACCATCTGGGGCTAACCTGCGACCCGGTGATGGGCTACGTGCAAGTGCCCTGCATTGAACGCAACGCCATGAGCGCGGTGAAGGCCTACAACGCCTACCTGCTCAGCGAGGTGGTCATGCCGGCGTGGCACAAGGTGGATCTGGACAAAACCATTCGGGCAATGGCGGAGACTGGCCACGACATGTGTCCTAAATATAAAGAGACTTCTTTGGGGGGGCTGGCTGCCGCAGTCCATTGCTGATGCGCAACAGACACGAGTAAAAGGGGCGCTCCATGAATGTCGTCAAGATTTTCAGTTTCAGCTGCCTGGTCACAGGCAGCATCATCGGCGCGGGCATACTCGCTTTGCCGGTAAAAACCGGTCTGACGGGCTTTGGGCCTTCGCTCATTGGCGTTATCGCCCTTTGGCTGATGATGACCTGCACCGCTCTCGTCATCGCCGGGCAAAAAAGCCTGCGCGCGGGCGAAAACGCCGACCTGCCCACCTTGTTCGGGGACGCCCTGGGTCCCGCGGGCATGTGGCTGGCCGTCCTGGCCAATTTCATCATCTTTTACGGCCTGATGGTTGCCTACATCAGCGGCGCGGGCTCCGTGGTCGCGAATCTCATCGGACATGGATTGCCCTTATGGGCCGGCATGCTCATCTTCTTTTTCCCGGCCACCCTGCTCGCCCTGTTCGGTATCCAGGTGGTGGCCAAAGGCAACTCCCTGCTCATGATCATCATGTGGGGCGCATTCATCGGCATGGTGCTCATCTGCCTCAAACACCTGAACACCGCGCAGCTCGAAACATCGCATTGGCCCATTCTGCCCGCGACCCTGCCCGTGATCCTCACGGCCAGCAACTTCCATTTCGTCATCCCCTCCATCTGCCGCGGCATGAACCATGATCAACCCGCCATTCGCAAAGCTATCATCATCGGCAGCACCATTGCCATGCTCATGAACGCCTCCTGGGTCCTGGCCGTCACCGGCGTGCTCCCCCTGGCGGGAGCGGACGGCGCAGCCACGCCGGGCACCCTGCTCTACACGTTCGAAAACAACCTCCCCGCCACCATCCCCCTGGCAACCGTCCTGCATTCAAAGCTCTTTCAGGTGCTTGCGCCCGCCTTCGCGCTGGTGGCCATCATCACTTCCTATCTCACCTGCTGCACGGCGCTGGTGGGTTTTTGCGGCGACCTGGCCGCACGCATAGGCCTTGGGGGGCGCCGATCCTTTATCTGGAGCCTGTCGTTTGGGCCGCCCCTCGCCGTGGCGATTGTGGAACCGAACATCTTTCTCCACGCTCTGGATATCGTCGGCGGCCTGGGCATCGGCCTGTTGTTCGGCATCCTCCCCAGCGCGCTGCTTCTCAAGCAGCAAAAAGGCTGGCTGCGCAAAGGCGCGGTGCTCCTGCTGATCTGTTTCGGCTTTGTGCTGCTCTGCGAGGTGGCGCAGGAAATGGGCCTGATGCACCTGAACGCCCAGGTCGAGAGCTGGGTAAGGACGCCGGTTCACTGACGCTGCCCGCCAGCAACCGGTAGTGCGCTCCGGAGGGGACCGGGTCCATACGGTTCCCTCCGGATAACCGCCTCGAGGTCCGCGCCCGGCCTTCGCCATTCACCTGCCGATTTGCTACCGTTTACCTGAAAATTATTATTTCGAGGCGGTTCCTGCCTTATGTATGGGCGCAGAGCACGCCTTACTTGTTTTTGCTCTCCGTATTCTGTAATCCTGTGCCATGCATGCAACTGCATGCCGCGAGAGCCACAAATCCGCCTGACATGTAATTTTCCTTATCATAACAGTCATGTAGGGGCGCAAACTCGTATGCGAGGGAGGTACGATGCATTCCGAGAATATCGTAAGCATGATGGACGAAAAACGGCACTTCGCGCCGCCGCAAGATGGACGTGATACC
This sequence comes from uncultured Desulfovibrionaceae bacterium, assembly GCA_964517355.1. Classification (GTDB taxonomy): domain Bacteria; phylum Desulfobacterota; class Desulfovibrionia; order Desulfovibrionales; family Desulfovibrionaceae; genus CAZFCK01. Next base: position 31,995 of record CAZFCK010000004.1, read on the forward strand.
GCCTGGGTCAAAAGCATGGAGGAATACGAGGCGCACTGCAAACGCGCCGAGGAAGACCCCGACGGCTATTGGCTGGACCGCACCAACGAGTTGTTGGAATGGAACACCCAGCCCGCCTCGGTTCTCGAGTGGGATTTCGACAAACCCGAAATCAAATGGTTTTCCGGCGGCACCCTCAATGTGAGCTACAACTGCTTGGATCGCCATCTGAAAAACGGACGGCGCAATAAGGCGGCCATCATCTGGCAAGGCGAAAAAGAGGACGCCGTCAAGGTATATACCTATCAGATGCTGCACACCGAAGTGTGCCGCTTTGCCAACGTGCTCAAAAAGTATGGGGTTTCACGTGGTGACAGGGTAAGCATCTACCTGCCCATGGTGCCGGAACTCGTTATCGCCATGCTGGCCTGCGCGCGCATCGGCGCGCCTCATTCCATTGTTTTCGCTGGATTCTCCGCCAACAGCCTGCGCGACCGCATCCAGGACTGCGGCTCGAAAATCCTCATTTCCGGCAACGGCGTCAATCGCGCCGGGCGCGTCATTCCGCTCAAGACCAATGCGGATGAGGCACTCAAGGAATGTCCGGATGTGGAAAAGGTCATCGTGGTCAACTCCGCCCCCATGGAGGTGGAGATGAAAGAGGGGCGCGACCTGTGGTTCCATGAGGAAATGGTCGCCGAAGACATCGAGAACACCTGTGAACCTGAAATGATGGATGCCGAGGACCCCCTGTTCATCCTCTATACCAGCGGCAGCACCGGCAAGCCCAAAGGCGTGTTCCACACCACCGGGGGCTATCTGACCTATACCGCGCATACCACGCAATGGGTTTTCGACCTGCACGACAACGACGTACATTGGTGCACCGCGGACATCGGCTGGATCACGGGACACAGCTACATCGTGTACGGCCCCCTGGCCCTGGGCGCCACCTCGCTGATGTTCGAAGGCGTGCCCAGCTACCCCGCACCGGACCGTTTTTGGAAAATCTGCGAAAAATTCCAGGTGAACATCTTCTACACGGCGCCCACCGTCATCCGCGCCCTGATGCGCGAAGGCACGAAATGGACGGAAAAATACGGGCTTGAGAGCCTGCGCATTCTCGCTTCCGTGGGCGAACCCATCAATCCCGAGGCCTGGATCTGGTACCATACCAACATCGGCAAAGGAAAGCGCCCGGTCATAGACACCTGGTGGCAAACCGAAACCGGCGGCATCATCATCTCGCCCCTGCCCTTCGCCACCACGCTCAAACCCGGCTCCGCCACCCTGCCTTTGCCCGGCATCGACGCGCATATCGTGGACCGCGAATGCAAAGACGCCGGCCCCAATGAAGGCGGCTTCCTGGTCATCAAAAAACCCTGGCCCGGCATGCTGCGCGGCGTATGGGGCAATCAGGAGCGATTCAAGCAACAGTACTTCGCCGGTTTTCCCGGTTATTACGAATCCGGCGACGGCGCCCGCCGCGACGAGGACGGCTATTTCTGGATCATGGGCCGCGTGGACGACGTGGTCAATGTTTCCGGACACCGCATGGGCACCGCGGAAATCGAATCCGCCCTGGTGGCGCATCCGGCCGTGGCCGAGGCCGCTGTCGTGGGCATGCCCCACGATGTGAAAGGCCAGGCCATTTACGCCTATGTCACGCTCACCGCGGACTTTGAGGAAAGCGAAGAGCTGCTCAAGGAACTGCGCGTGCACGTGCGCAAGGAGATCGGGCCCATCGCCTCGCCCGACGTGATACAGTTCGCCCCCGGACTGCCCAAAACCCGCTCCGGAAAAATCATGCGCCGCATTTTGCGCAAAATCGCCTCCGGCGACACGGGCAATCTGGGCGACACCTCGACCCTGGCCGATCCCGGCGTGGTCAGCGACCTCATCGACGGCTGGAAGGAAATCATGGGCAAATAAACCCCATGTAACGCCCGTCTTTCATACGGCATGACATCCCGAGGGGAAACACCTTGCAAAAGGGTTTCCCCTCTTTTTTTCCGGCGGTTTGCCAAATAACGCCTCCGGCGGCTTAAGAACCTTTTGAAAAAGGTTCTTAAGGAAGCACTGATTAAAGACTTGTTAGATTTTTCCGGGGGGAAACCTTTCTGAAGAAAGGTTCTCTCCCCGGACCCCCCTTCCAAAGACTTTTGGCTGAAACACCTACAAATTAAATGTGTTATAAATATCCTTGTCTGGCGACAAAGTTTAGGAAGGGGAGCGCGAGGGGGAGAACCCTTTGTTTCAAGGCGAAAATGCGCTAGCGGCAGCCGTGAGGCGCGATCGTTTCGCGCCTCACGGATGGCGACAGCAGAGCTAGGATTTCCCCCTCGCATATCCAGTGAATTAATCAGCGTTTCCTTAAGAATCTCCAAAACTTTTTGGATTGGACAATTCGACTTTCCGAGTTGAGCGAATAGCATAACATTTTGTATTTATTGTAAAAAAATTGACATAAGACAGTCTTTTTTCCGGCGTCCAGGGGCCTCCCCTGGTCGTCGTGCGGGCGCGAAAGCCCGCGGCTTTACTCTTCACCCCTCGTGGCGTCCGCCGCGTTTCCGTGACTGGTCGAAAAATCCGGATAAACGGCATCCCGCAACACAGTGCGCCATTTATTATTGCTTTACTCCCGTTTGCCGAAAACAAGCTGCAATGCGCCCCGGCCTTCACGTATCACTTGCGCTAGGACAAGAGGAACAGGCGCAGGGCGAACGTGAAGGGGAACCAACTCCATTTTTACACGCACCCGTGCCCCTTGGCCCCAATCCCGGGGCGTCATGCTACACTTGAGGAGGGACACAGCCATGCAAAACAAAATGCAACAATACTGGCGTAAGAACCTGCGCTACATGATTATGCTGCTTTCAATCTGGGCCTTTGTCTCTTATGTCTGCGGAATACTGCTCGTACAATACCTCAATGAGTTCCGCATCGGCGGATTTCCACTTGGATTTTGGTTCTCACAGCAAGGCTCTATCTATGTATTCGTTGTGCTCATCTTTGTTTACTACTTTTTGATGCAGAAATTGGACAAAGAATTCGACGTGCACGAATAGGCGCGTTTTCCACACAGACAATCGAGCACAGGGAGAGACACCATGTCCATCACCACCTGGACCTATATAATGGTCGGACTGACCTTCAGCATCTATTTATCCATCGCTTGGATGTCGCGCGTGAAAGACACCAAGGGCTTTTACGTGGCCGGAGGCGGAGTGCCCCCCCTGGCCAACGGCATGGCCACTGCCGCGGACTGGATGAGCGCCGCGTCCTTCATCTCCATGGCCGGATTGATTTCCTTCATGGGGTATTCGGGCTGCATCTACCTCATGGGGTGGACAGGCGGCTACGTGCTGCTGGCCTTGATGCTGGCGCCGTACTTGCGCAAATTCGGCAAATTCACGGTGCCCGACTTCGTGGGCGACCGCTACTATTCCAACTCCGCGCGCGTGGTGGCCCTGATCTGCGCCATTTTCGTCTCGCTGACCTACGTTGCCGGGCAAATGCGCGGCGTGGGCATCGTGTTCAGCCGGTTTCTGGAAGTGGACGTGAACACGGGCGTTTTCATCGGCATGGCCATCGTGTTTTTCTACGCCGGACTGGGCGGCATGAAAGGCATCACCTGGACCCAGGTGGCGCAATACGTCACCCTGATCATCGCCTTTCTGATTCCGGCCATCGCCATATCCATGAAGATCACGGGCACGCCCCTGCCGCAATCCGGCTTCGGCGGCATCATCTCCTCGGGTCCGGACGCGGGCAAATACCTGCTGGACACTTTGGACCAGATCAGCGTTGATCTGGGATTTTCGGCCTACACCTCGGCCTTTGGCGCGGGCGACCGCTCCTTGATCGACGTGTTCGCCATCACCTTCGCCCTGATGGTCGGCACAGCGGGACTGCCCCACGTCATCATCCGCTTCTACACCGTGCCCTCGGTGCGCGCTGCCAGGCTCTCGGCCGGCTACGCCCTGCTGTTCATCGCCATCCTGTACACCACGGCCCCGGCTGTGGCCGCCTTTGCCCGCTACAACATGATCAACACCCTGAACAACGTGGCCTACGAGCAGGCGCCCTCCTGGTTCAAGAATTGGGAGCGCACCGGACTCATCGCCTGGATGGACAAGAACGGCGACGGCGTGATCCAATACCGCGCGGGCACGGCCTTTACGGGCAAGCCGCAATTCACGGACGCCACAGGCCCCTATGGGCAAAGAATGCTGTCCAACGCGCCCACGGATTCGCCCAATGAGCTGTACGTCGACCGCGACATCATGGTGCTGGCCAATCCGGAAATCGCGGACCTGCCGGCCTGGGTCATCGCCCTGGTGGCGGCGGGCGGTCTGGCCGCGGCCCTGTCCACTGCTTCCGGGTTGCTGCTGGTCATCGCCTCCAGCATATCCCACGACCTCTATTACCGCATCATCAACCGCCAGGCTTCGGAAAAGCAACGCTTATTGCTGGGGCGCGTGATGATCGGCGTGGCGGTGTGCTTGGCCGGCTACTTCGGCATCAATCCGCCCGGATTCGTAGCGCAGGTTGTGGCCTTCGCCTTCGGCCTGGGCGCGTCGTCCTTTTTCCCGATCATCGTTCTGGGCATCTTCTGGAAACGCGCCAACCGCCAGGGCGCCATCGCCGGCATGATCAGCGGCATCGGGTTCACCATGTTCTACATCATCCACACCACGCCCGCCTTCATCGGCGCCGAGCCGTGGTTCTTGGGCATCAGCCCCCAAGGCATCGGCACGGTGGGCATGTGCATCAACTTCATCGTCACCATTACGGTTTCGCTGATGACAGCGCCCCCTCCCCAGAGTATCCAGGATTTGGTCGAATCCGTGCGCATTCCTCGCGGCGCGGGCGCGGCCGTAGACCACTAACCGCTCATGACCGGGCCGGGCGCACGCTGCCCGGCCCGTTGCGCATGACTTTGGAGGTTGTATGTCCTCTCGCGATCCCGGTTATGCGGACCCGGAAATGGTCTTGGAATTTCTCCGGAACACGCTCCCTTTCAGTGAACTGGACGAGGCTGATCTGCGCGCCCTGGCCAAAGGGTGCAGCATAGATTTCCAGCCAGCCAACACCATGATCCTTGAAAAGGACGTGACCCCGGTCTCCGGACTGCTTCTGGTCCAAAAAGGAGGCGTGCGTATCTTCACCACCAATGAGCGGGGGGAAGACATACTGGTGGATTTTCGCGGCGAAGGCGATTCCATCGGGGGGCTGGCCATGTTGCAAGGGGGGCGCGCCCTATTCAACGCCGCCACGGTTGAAGACACCTTTTTCCTGTGCCTGCAAGGCGCGGCCTTTACCCGGCTTCTGGAAAAACGCCCTCACATCGCGCACTACTATTCCAAGGCCCTGTGCGAGCAATACGTCTCCAAGGCCTTCGACGCCCTGCGCTCGCGCAAGGAGCCGGTCCTTTGCGGCGGGGGGCTTTCCCTGCTGCGCACACGGGTGACCGATCTGCTGCACCGCCCCCCCGTCACTACGGCCATGGGCGGCACCATCCAACAGGCGGCGCAACATATGGTGCGCCACGGCATCGGCTCGCTGCTCATCACCGACCCCTCCGGCGACATCATCGGCATCGTCACGGACAAGGACCTGCGCAAAGGCATTTCCCTGGGCATGGACCTCAACGCGCCCGTTGAAACCATCATGACCGCCCCCGTGATCTGCGTGGAGCACCAGGATCTCTGCTTCGAGGCGCTGCTGCAGATGATGGACCGCAACATCCATCATCTGGCCGTGAAACAGGACAGCGCCATTATCGGCGTCGTCACCTCCCACGACATCATGGTCATGCAAGGCAAATCGCCCATGTCCCTGTTCCGTGAAATCATCTCGCAACACGATTTCGAGGGACTCTACCCCCTTGGGGGGCGCATTCCTCAGGTCGTACGCACGTTGGTGGAGGAAGGCGCCAAGGCCGGGAATATCGCGCGCATGATCACCGTGATCAACGACATGATGGTGAGCAAAGTGCTGTCCTTGCTGCTGGAGCGGCTGGGACCTCCACCCGTGCCTTTTTGCTGGCTGCTCATGGGGAGCGAAGGACGCAAGGAACAAACCTTTTTCACGGACCAGGACAACGCCCTGATCTACGGCGACGCCCACGACCCCGCGATCCAAAGCGCTGCTGACATCTATTTCAAGGCCTTTGCGGAACGCGCCATAGACCACCTGGTGAAATGCGGCCTGCCGCCCTGCCCCGGCGACATCATGGCCTCCAACCCGCGCTGGCGGCAACCCTATAGCGTGTGGCGCGACTATTTCGAACGCTGGATAGCGGTGAACACCCCGGAAGAGGTGATGCACGCCGCCATATTCTTCGATTTCCGCTCCGTGTTCGGCAAGGCCGCCTTCGCCGCTGAACTGCGCAGCCACGTGACCCTGCATACCAAACGCCAGGACGTGTTTCTGCGCCACATGGCCGCCAACTGCCTGGAAACGCGCCCGCCCCTCTCCTTTTTCCGCAACTTCATCGTGGAAAAAAACGGAGAACATAAAAACAGGCTGGACATCAAGAAACGCGGCATCACGCCCCTGGTGAACTGCGCGCGCGTGCTCGCCCTGCAACACGGCGTGCGCGACACCAACACCCTGGGACGGCTACAGGCCGTTCACGAATCCGGACACCTGCCCCAGGATCTGTATGTGGACGCGCGCGAGGCCTATGAATTCATGCTGCACCTCAGGCTGGTGCACCAACTGGAAAGCGCGGAACGGGGCGAAGCGCCGCACAACCACATCGCCCCCCATTCTCTTTCCGAGTTGGAAAAAAAGACCCTCAAAGAGGCCTTTGCCCTGATCGGACGCTTCCAAACCCATATCCGGGACCTGTTCCGGCTCAATATCGCATAAAGGTAGCCCGCATATGTTCGCAGGTCTTTTTTCCTTCACCCCGAAAGATCCGCTCCTGCGGCGCGCCAAGACGCATTTCGCCGGCCTGGATCAGAACCGCCCCTTGGAGGAATACGAATTCGTCGTCCTGGATACGGAACTCACCGGCCTGAACCCCAGGCGCGATGAAATCGTCTCCATCGGCGCGGTGCGCATCCGCAAGCTGGCCATTGAGCCCGAAGAGCAGTTCTACTCCCTTGTGGAGCCGAAAATCCCGCTGCCCAAGACCTCCACCCTGATCCACCGCATCACGCCGCAGCAAGTCAAGGGACGACCCCGCCTGCGTCAGATATTGCCCCACCTCCTGGAATTCATCGGCAACGCCTTTATTGTGGGGCACTACGCTGGGCTGGACATCGGCTTCCTCAACCGCGCGGGGAAACGCATCCTGGGCGACAAATTGCAGACGCCCTGCCTGGATACCATGCGCCTGGCCCAGGTGTACGAGGAAGCGCTCTTCGAAGGCTACTACGACCAGTACAGGCAGCACATCTCCTACAACCTCAGAGACCTGGCCAAGCACTATGGCTTGCCGCTTTTTCCGCAGCACAACGCCTTGCAGGACGCCCTGCAGACAGCGTATCTTTTTCTTTTCCTGGTGAAAAAACTGCAGGGCTTCCGTTTGCTCACCTTGCGGCAGCTTTATATGGCGGGGCGCAGCTGGAAATGGTATCTCTGATGAAAGGAAATAGTAAATTTGTGCTGGTTGGGGCGCCGCCCCCCTCTGGGCCCGCGAATACCGCGACTACCTTTTTACTATAGTGACGACGTAGGCCAATCAAAGGGTTTTGGAGATTCTTAAGGAAACGCTGATTAATTCACTGGATATGCGAGGGGGAAACCCTAGCTCTGCTGTCGCCATCCGTAAGGCGCGAAACGACCGCGCCTTACGGCTGCCGCTAACAAAGAGTTTCCCCCTCGCATATCCAGTGAATTAATCAGCGTTTTCTTAAAGATATCGGGGTTCCCCCAGGGTGAAACGCTCCCCCGGACCCGCGGCTATTGAAATACAATTCCAATAGTCCAACGTGTTCTATTCAAAAAATTATGGAGACGCTTACGAACCTTTTCCAAAAGGTTCGTAAGCCGCCGGAGGCCTTATATCTTAATCCGCCGGAAGCATGACAATTTCAAGCCAACATACGATAGAGGAGGTTCTTTATGGACACGCAGGCACTTCTACGCACACATCCGCTCCATGAGCAATACGCCGCGCACTGGCGGTTCATGCGCGCGGCCTATCAAGGCGTGGACGCCCTTGTGCGGGAGCAGCGCATCGTGCGGCATGAACGCGAAAGCGAACGCAATTTCCGCCGCCGGCTGCACGAACTTTACACCTTCAACTATTGCCGCGCCATAGTGGATCTTTTCACCCATTACCTGTTCCGCAAACCAGCCCAACGCGACCTGGGCGCGTTGGCGCACGATCCATTGTGGGGGCAGTTCACGGACGACTGCGACCTGTGGGGCGCGAATTTCGAAGTCTTTCTGTTGGAACAGCAACGCATAGCGGCCATCATGGGGCACGCGGGCATCCTTGTGGACAAATACCCCTCACAGGCCCTGACCCGGGCGCAGGAAATAGAACAAGGCCTGTATCCGTATTGCAGCGCATATTCGCCGCTGAGCATCCTGGACTGGCGCTACGAGCGGGACCAGACCGGCCGCCCCTATCTGGCCTTTCTGAAACTTCTGGAAGAACAAGGCCTGTACCGCTTGTGGTGGCCCCAGGGCTGGGAAACATGGCGTCTGGATCCGGGCCAACGCCCCGAGCTGCTGTACCAGGGGGACAATCCCCTGGGAGAGATTCCCTTTGTCTGGCTCTACAACCTGCGTCACCTTGAGCATCGCGGCATGGGGCAATCCGATCTTGCGGACATCGCGCACATCGATCTTTCCATTCTGCGCAACCTCTCCCAGACCGAGGAAGTCATAGGTCTGGCCGGTTTCCCCATGATGCGCAAACCCATGCGCGAATTCGGGGACATGGGTGGCGACGTGGCCGGACCTTCCGCCGTGCTCGAATTCAACCCGGAACACGGCGATGCGGGAAAACCGGACTGGCTGGAGGCCAAGGTGGCCGGCACCGTGGCCGCGGTGCAGGAATGGGTCGCGTTCAAAGTGCGCGAGATTTACCGCGCCGCCAACGCGGGGGGACAGGCCATGACGGAAATGTCCACCCAGGCGCAAAGCGGTGTGGCCCTGAAGACGAAATTCCAACTGCTCAATTCCAAACTCGCGGCCAAAGCCACGCATCTTGCCGAGGCCGAACGCGCCATCCTCTGGTTCTGGCTTTCCTGGCAGGGACAGAGCCGCCTCTATGACGAGGTACGGGTGGAGCGCCCCAAGACGTATGAAGTGGAGGACTTGCACGCCGACCTGGAATCCATGATCCAGGCCGCCAAACTCATTACGACCCAATCTTTTCAGCGTGAACTGCAAAAACGCGCCGCACGCCCCTTTATCGAACACTTGGATGCGCCCCGCCAAAACGCCATCCTGCGCGATATCGAAAAGCAGGAACCGGCCGGGGCGGGCATTGCCTGAGAACCGTTCATCCGGATCTGGACTTGACCGGAACCCACGGATATTATTATTTGGGCTGAATTGCATATTGGGTAGGTTTGGGGCTCCGCCCCAAACCCCTTGCCGTGGGGGCGTTCCCCCTGGCCCGAGAATATTGCGTTTAATATTACGACGTTCGGACTCAAAGAAAATGAATAAAGTCGCGGGCTTTCGTGCCCATAGGACGACCAGGGGAGGCCCCTGGACGCCGGGAAAAGGACAATGTAATTCGTGTTCTTTCAACAAACGCAGAATGTTATGACATACGCTCTGCTCAGAAAGTCGAATTTTTAAAAAATTCTTAAAACGCCTGAGGCGTTCCTGTTTCAAAGTCAATATGCTCTACGAGAGTTACGCCGTTGCGGCATTCGCCGCATCGCGCCACGTCTCGCAACGCGCCGCTTCAAGGAGTCCCAGCATGTCACAGACCGAAGGCCCCTCGCCTCTTTTTATAAAAACGGTTTCCATCATCATTTTTTGCATGCTCATTCTGGTGCTGATCGTCACGGGCTGGAGCATGAGCCGCATCAGTGCGCAATACACGGTTATCGACAAACTACGCCAAGAAATAACCGTGCTTCAGGAGGGGTATGAAACATTGCTGGCCAGCGGCGTGGAAAAAAACCTCGAAAGAGTCAAGGCCGAGCTGGAGCGGGACTTCCGCGAACGCATGGACCGGTTGGAAGCGCGGGCGCGCGAGCTGGAGCCCAATCTGGATAAGACCGCCGCGGCCGTGGCGGAAATCCTGCGCAAAACCGCCCCTTCCACGGCGAACTTGGGTGCGAGCGGAGAATACGGTCCTTATTCCTTTGAAATCATTCACCTCACCGAAATGGACGAACAGAACGGCCAGGAGGTGATTTACACAAAAAAAAGCAATTTGCTGCAATTCTTCACCCCGGACAAGGCAATCAACATTGTGGCGAGCCATCTTTTTCAGGTCTGGCAGGATAATTTTCTGCTGCTGATCTATCGCGAAAAGGAAAAGGAAAAGGAAACAGAAAAGGAAAAGGTATCTTCGCCTCCGAAGGCGGAATAGCGCCCGCCGCGCCGCCGGCATCCGGAAGACGCACAGCGCGCCCGTCTGGCTGGGGAAAAACCTCTTTCAAGTGGTTTTCCCCTGGAACGCGCTGGACAAGCGCTTAATTTTTCTGCAATGAATACTGTATTAATAAAATGTCTAGACTCGCGTAAGGGCGGCATCATTCCAACATCGCGCCGGCAGAACGCCGTACGCGCCCCTTGCGCTCTGATGGAGGAGATCATGCAGCGTTTTATGGTATTGTGTTTCGCGTCCCTGACCATCCTGCTGCTCTCGGCTTTACCCGTGGCCGCGTTTGACTGCGAGCTTCAGGTTTTGACCAAAAATGGTAAGCAGATAGGCACCGCCGTCATCAGCGACCTGGACCACTACTGCGGCACCGTATACATGCGCGGTGGCGGATACATGGTCAAAATCGACGGCCAGCCCCGCAAATATTTCGACGCCAACTACAGTTACAAAGACGTGCTCAACTACATGTGCGACACGTGCAAGTATCGGAAAAAAGACATCTTGACGGATCAATAGCGCGTTTCGACTTAATCCTGCCCGGAAACTTGAAAGCCCCTTTTTCTTGTTTCCTCCCTTGCCCTGTGCCACGCGCTTTGCCATTATGCGTTCATGGCTCCCCCCCGCAACAAACATATCTTGTCAACAGGACTTACGGACTGTTTTGACGCCGTCGGGGCTGTTATAGATTGCCACGCTCCACGAGCTTCGGGGCAGGACGCGGCCCTGCGTCTGGGCTCTTGCTGGCCAACACCACGGTTTCTCCCCGTAGGAAACGATCTTGTCCAGGATTTGCTCACCAATCTCATTTGGCCGCGCAACGCCAACCTTTTCGGATTCCCGTGTACCTGGTCGGAAGCCTTCGACCTTGTGCGCCAATATAACAGTGACTTCCTTTTCGACCGCAATGATTGGCGCCTACCCAACCGTAACGAACTTAGAAGCATTATCTCCCATGGCGCGAGCCGTCCCTCCTTGCCTGTGGGGCACCCCTTTTATAACGTCTTTCACGGGTGGTATTGGAGTAGTACCACTGCGGCCAGAGCGCCCACGTACGCCTGGTACGTAAATTTGGCTGGCGCGCGCACTTTTTACGGTGCAAAAATTGGCCACGCCATGCTCTGGCCCGTCTGCGGCAGCAGCGTAATACTCCCCCGCACGGGGCAAACCCGCTGCTACGACATGCATGGACGGGCAATACTCGACCGTGACGCCCCCTTGGCAGCTTTGCAAGACGGTGCCTTACAGCTTGGCGTCCCCTGGCCGCAACCGCGTTTTTCACTTGTCCAGTACGGCGCTCTAGAGGCTGTACACGATAATCTCACCAACATCGTATGGCATCGCGCCACCACGGACCAGGGACGAGCGACATGGGAGCAGGCTCTTGCATGGAGCGTTCGCAGACAAGACGCCACAGGCTTGCCGTGGCACCTGCCCAATATCAACGAACTCGCTTCGCTGGTGGACGCCAACGCGTGCGACCCCGCCCTCCCCAACGGGCACCCTTTTCCTGACCCGGCACAGGCCTATTGGAGCGCAACCACTAGTGCATACGCCACGGACTGGAGTTATTGCCTGTACCTCGACAAAGGCGCCATAGGAGTCGGGCACAAATCGCAGCCTGAATTCCATACCTGGCTGGCCATGGAAGGCTGTTGAATCGAATACACTCCTTTTCCAATTTTTCAAAAAACACGCCTGCCATATTCCTTCCGCTCCTCTTATGAGCCAAGTAACTTTTATATGGTCTATTCTGGGATTCCGGGACACGCCCGCCCCCGCCTCGTTCCGGCGTATCCCGTTGCACTTTCTCTCGTCTCTGCTATAGAAATGTGGGAATTACCTCCTTGCCTCTTCCATCTACAGCATAAGGATCTTGCGCCATGCCAGCACACACCGTTTCACCCCAGGATAACGCGCATCCCGGCACAGGCGGCTCCTCATCCAACGCTCCCCAACCACACGACCTGCAAGCCCTTTTTCAAGAACTGGACGCCACGCCCCAGGGCCTCAGCAGCGGCCAGGCGCAAAGCCGGCTGCAGCAATACGGGCCGAACGCCTTGACCGAGCACAAGGAAAGCCAGCTCAAAAAGCTGGTCGGTTATTTTTGGGGGCCCATCCCCTGGATGATCGAAACGGCGGCCCTGCTTTCCCTGCTGGTGCGCCACTGGGCGGACCTGGTCATTATCCTGGTCATGCTCATCTTCAACGCCGTCATCGGTTTTTGGGAGGAGCACAAGGCCTCAAACGCCCTGGACGCGCTCAAGAACCAGCTGGCCCTCGGCGCGCGCGCCCTGCGCGACGGCTTCTGGAAAAACGTGGACGCCAAAGACCTGGTTCCCGGCGACGTGGTCCGCATCCGCCTGGGCGACGTGATCCCGGCCGACGCCGTGCTCATCGAAGGCGCCTATCTTTCCGTGGATCAGGCCGCGCTCACCGGCGAATCACTGCCCGTGACCAAAAAAACGGGGGAGGAAATCTATTCCGGCTCCGTGGCAAAGCAGGGCGAAATGGTGGCCATGGTCAAGAGCACGGGCTCCAACACCTTTTTCGGGCGCACGGCCAAACTCGTGGAAACCGCGGGCGCCGTCTCCCATTTCCAGAAGGCCGTCATGCGCGTGGGCGATTTTCTCATTGTCCTGGCCGTGGGGCTTTCCCTGGTGCTCACGGTCACGGAGCTCATGCACGGCCACCCCTGGATGCAATTGCTGCAATTCGTGCTCATCCTGGTCGTGGCCTCCATTCCCGTGGCCATGCCCGCCGTGCTTTCCGTGACAATGGCCCTGGGCGCCCTCACTTTGTCCCGTGAAAAAGCCATTGTCTCGCGTCTGCAATCCATCGAGGAAATGGCCGGTATAGACATCCTCTGCTCGGACAAGACCGGCACCCTGACCCTGAACCAGCTCACCCTCGGCAAGCCCACGGTTTTCGGCGCAAAGGACGAGCAGGAACTCATCCTCCACGCCGCCCTGGCCTGCAAGGAGGAAAACCAGGATCCGTTGGACCTGGCCATTATCAAGGGGCTTCGGGACCAGGCGCAACGCGCGACATTCCGCCTCGACTCCTTCACGCCCTTCGACCCCATTTCAAAACGTACGGAGGCCCGGCTCACGGAGCAAAACGGGCGACAACTAACCGTCTCCAAGGGCGCGCCCCAGGTGATCCTGGACCTCTGCCAGGTGGACGCGGCCACCAGAGAACGCGCTGAAGCCGTTGTGGACGAGCTGGCCGCCACGGGCTACCGCGCCCTTGGCGTGGCCAGGACCGCGCCCGGCGGCGCATGGAGCTATCTCGGCCTGTTGTCCTTCTTTGATCCGCCGCGTGGCGATTCCGCGCAAACCATCAGCCAGGCCAAGGAATACGGCATCGACGTGAAAATGGTCACCGGCGACGACCTGGCCATCGGACGCGAGATATCCGGACAGCTCGGCTTGGGCACGCACCTGCTCGCGGCGGCCGAAGTCTTCGAGGGCGTGCAGGACCCCTCCATCATTCCCCGCCCCCTGGCGCAACGCATTGAAAAGGCGGAAGGCTTCGCCCGCGTCTTTCCGGAGCATAAATACGGCATAGTGCACGCGCTACAGGAACAGGGGCATCTGGTGGCCATGACCGGCGACGGCGTGAACGACGCGCCGGCCCTGAAACAGGCGGACGTCGGCGTGGCTGTCTCCGGCGCCACGGACGCGGCCCGCGCCGCGGCCGACCTAGTGCTCACCGCGCCCGGGCTTTCGGTCATCATCAAGGCCGTGGAAGAGGCCCGCCGCATCTTTGAACGCATGATGAGCTACACCATCTACCGCATCGCCATGACCATAGACATCATGTTTTTCGTGGTCCTGGCCATGGTGGTCTATCACTTCTACCCGCTCACGCCCGTGATGATCATCCTTCTGGCCCTGTTGGACGACATCCCCATCATGACAATCGCTTACGACAACACCGGAGTTTCACAAACGCCGGTGCGCTGGGACATGCGGCGCGTGCTCATTGTTTCCGGCATATTGGGGGCGCTGGCCGTAACGCAAAGCTTCGCCCTGCTCGTTTTGGGGCGCGATATCTGGCAGCTGGACCAAAACCATCAGCAAACCATGCTCTTTCTGCAACTCGTGGCGGGGGGGCATTTGATGCTTTTCCTCACGCGCACCAAGTCCTGGTTCTGGAAGCGTCCCCATCCGTCCGGAACCCTTTTCTCGGCCATTGTGGGCACGCAGGCCCTGGCCGTGCTCATGTGCGGCCTGGGCTGGCTCGTGCCGCAACTCCCCTGGAAAATCATCCTGCTCGTGTGGGGGTATAACATCGCCTGGATGTTCCTGCAGGATACGGTCAAGGTGCTGGCGTATGTCTATTTGGATCGCTACGAATTTCATCTGCCGCGCTTTGTGCAGCTTTCCCGCGACTGGAACCGGCCCCTGTTCGCCATGCTCGGCAAACGCACAAAAAAATGAGGCCGCAGCCTCTTTCATGGAGTACCGGGGAGGGAACCTTTCCAGGGAAAGGTTCCCCCTTAAAAAAGAATAAAGTCGTGGGCTTTCGCGCCCGCACAACGATTAGGGGAGACCCCTGGACGCCGAAAAAGAAACCATCTTTACCTTGTTTTTTCAACAAAAAAACAAAGCGTTATTGTGCACGTTCACCCCGGTAAGTCGAATTATACCGTTTCCTGTTCAAGGAAGGACAGCCTCCTCCCGCGCGCAGCTACAGCGGAAGGGTGAAACAAAATGTGCTCCCCCTACCAGGTTCCGATTCCAGCCAGAGCCTGCCGCCGTGCAGCTCAACGAGCTGCCGGCTGATGGCCAGCCCAAGCCCAAGTCCCGAGGGTTTGCTGGTAAGAGTATCTCCAACTTGGTTAAATGATTGAAAAAGCAACCCATAAACCTCGTGTGGGATACCCACGCCGGTATCCCGCACCCTGATAAGGACCGCGTCCTGATCAGATTCGACGCAGATATCGATTCCCCCCCGGCTGGTGAACTTGAGGGCGTTGGATACGAGATTGTGCAGCACTTGGGTCAACCGCGCGGCATCCACCCATATGGTTTGCGGCGCGTCGGGGGCGATCTCCGTGCATAGCCAAAGGCCTTTGCTGTCAGCTTCAGCCCGATGGGCGGCCACAACCTGCTCGATGATTCCGGCATAAGGTACAGGAATTTTGTGCAGCGTCAGGTCACCGGAAACAAGTTCGGTCATGTCCATGATGTTCCGTACCAGACAAGTCAGGTGATCGCCCTCGGCAGCTATTGTCTTCAAGTTTGCAACCACCACCGCGACGGCCTTACGGGCCTTGATGTCGTCGGCTGAGGTGAAAAACGGCCGCACGTATGTCTCCATCTTTTTTATGGACACCTTGGCAAAGCCTATCAGGGACGTCAGCGGCGTTCGCAACTCGTGAGAGACCGAACTCAAAAGCATGGACTTTGTCCTGTCCAGATTCTTCAGTTCAAGATGCGCTTTCAACAATTCATTTTCAGCCCGTTCGCGTTCCCTGATCTCTTTCCTGAGCAAGAGGTTCAGACGTGACAACGACCTGTACCGCCAGAGGAACATGAGGCCCAAAGTGCCGAAAAACGTTGCGCTCAAAAACGTGGCCACCTTGATCGACGTCCAGTACGGCTTAGGTGTTCCGTACCATTTGGTGTATATCCGCTTATACTCTTCAGTGCCCACAAAGGCTTTGACCGCCGGTTCCAGCCTGTCCAGCAGCTCCTTGCGTCCTTTTGCGACGGCAATGCCGCGCTTAATTTCCTTAAGCGGCTTCCCCACCACCTTGATGCGATCATCCAGCCCCGCCATGTTCGCATCCATCATGATAAGAGGCTCCGGATACACTAAGGCGTCAACCTGACCGGAAAGCAAGGCGAACAAGATATCGGACCTGTGCTCATAAAGTACAAGGCGCACCTCTGGCCTGTCCTTGAGAAGGGTATAGCCGACATTGACCTTGATGACGGCCACACGCCGCTCGACGAGATCTTTCTCGCCCTGAATCTCTTCCTCCATTTCCCGGACGAAGATGGAAACCGGAAAGGTTTCCACCGATGATGTGAAATCGGCGAAGGCCTTCCGGCGTTCGGTCATGCCCATGTTGGGGATCACGTCCACCTCGCCGGTGCGAAGCGCCGCCTGGGCCTGCTCCCAATTGTCCTTGACCAGATACGTTGGCCGCAGGTTCGCCATTCCGGCAAGCTGCTCGAATATGTCTACGGCAAAGCCGGACGGCTTGCCCGTGTCATCCAGGGAGTATTGCGGAGGAAATGCACCGGGGATGGCAACCCGCACCACTATGGGCTCAACCGCGCCATCCACCGCCGCAGCACTTGGAGACGCAACAAGCATGCCCCACAGAATGGCCCACATCGCGAAACTTCCCCTCAGCAGGCGTTCCACAATCTCAGCTCTCCCTTTCTGCCGTTCCTGCGGTGGTTGGCTGAAATGCCTTTGAAAACGTCACGGACCTGAGCCAGCTCTTGATTTTAGGTTCTCCACCTGGCGCATGGGTGCCAAAACGCGCTCTATTCCTCGTCAGACTCTACCAAATTGGGGAGAATCAATCCGAAAAATGCGCCTTCCGTCCGCACGCCGCGAAACAGCCACCCCATGTGCAGGCCGCAGCCTGAGCACAGCGCCACCTGCCACGAGTAGCCTGAAAACCAGGTGAATTCCAGACTACTCGGCCCCAACACGGCGCAGCCCGGAGCCTGGGAAAAACACCCCAGTTCGAACATCATGCCGTGCGGGTTGCAGAAGACGTGCCTGTGTTGCCCCATCACGGGAATGCGCGCGCCCTCTCTGGTGATGGTGTGTTTGCATTGCACGCACACCAGCTTGCGCCCCCCGTGGCCCTGGTCTGTCTCATCCACGACGATTTCTTTGGGACGTTCCCCGTCTCCGGAGCCGCCCGGGCCGTTGCGGTCGTGCCGCAACTGTAGGAGCATGGCAGGGTGTATGTACATACAAGGATAATACGATAGACGCCCCACTTTGCAAAGCGTGGCGGCAACGCTTGTCAAGCTGCGCTTTCCAATGCTACAGACATGACAACGTACCGAAAATGTTGCCGTAACGCTTATCGGGAGTTTTGAGGGCGAAAGCGGATTTTTTCAGAATCGACGTTACGAGTCAGGCTCCCTTGCAAGCGGCCCTCTCCCTCGCGCTCCCCAACCTGATGTATTACTATGCGCCGTAATGTATCGTCACCCGTGCATTCAGAAAACGAACATCGGAGAACACCCATTTTCCACATGCGCACCATGCCAATCACAAGACAGTATTCCGCGCTCCAGGGAGCTGAGGGGGGATCATGAACATCACCAAATATGTACACATCCTTCTGGGCATCATCTATGCCGCCGTCGGGGTCAGCGTACTCTCGCATCTCTTCAACTTTTTCGACGTGCGTCAACCCATTCCCCGAGATTTGCCCATCAAATGGCTGCTGTGGTTCGTTTCGCCCCCCATAGTCATTTCCGTGCTCGACAAAATCCGGGTGATCATCATGCCCAAGGAACATGAAAACGCGCTCAAGGACCAGCTGCTCAGTCCCACCGCCTTGTTCGCCGAGACCGTGGCCTGGGCCATTCCCAATATCATCGGCGGGATCATGTGGTCGGTCGGCATCCTCATAGCCTATGCCATCGTCATGTATTTGAGCGATATCCACATCATCAGCCAACTGGCGGAGCACATGGGGCTCGCTGTTGCGGAGGTCAAGTTCTAGATGGGCGTCCACGCCGCGCCGCATTCGGAATTCGCTTTCCTGGCCTGCCTGGAGCGCCATTTTCCGCACGAGCATCCTTCCCTGCTGCAGGGGCGCGGAGACGACTGCGCCGTGGTGGCCTGGCCCGCTAAGGCGTGCATCAGCGCCGATCTTTTTGTCGAACACGTCCATTTCCGCCGCTCCTACTTTTCCCCGGAAGATATCGGACACAAGGCCCTGGCCGTGAATCTTTCGGATCTGGCCGGCATGGGCGCCAGCGCTCTGGGATTTTGCCTGTGCGTTCAGGCAAATCCCGAAGACACGCCCCAACCCGATTTCTGGGACAGGCTCTTCTCCGCCATGGCGCTTCTGGCCGCACGCTGGAACATCCCACTCGTGGGGGGCGATCTCAGCCGCGCTTCCTGCCTCGGCCTGAGCATCACCGTCTGGGGGCACAGCGAACGTCCCGTGCATCGCGGCCGTTGCCGGCGGGGGGATCTGCTCTTTACCTGCGCCCCCTCCGGATTGTCCGGCGCCCTGCCCCTGGGGCTGGCCCGCACCGGGCTGCTGGCCCTGGAACAATACGGGCCGGACGCCGTCCGCTCCTGGCCCTGCGCCGTTGCCGCTCATCTCAGGCCCGAGCCCATGCTCGACGCCGCGCCCCTCTTGTCCGCGCACTCCGGCGTACACAGTCTCATGGATCTCTCGGACGGCCTGGCCGCCGACCTGCCGCGCCTGCTCGGCGCGGAAAAAGCCCCCCACCTGGGATTGCAGGAGATTCCGGGCGCGGACCTGCGCATTTCTCACGAAGCATTGCATCCTGAGCTTATGGATTATTGC
The DNA here is from genome assembly GCA_964517355.1 of uncultured Desulfovibrionaceae bacterium. Classification (GTDB taxonomy): domain Bacteria; phylum Desulfobacterota; class Desulfovibrionia; order Desulfovibrionales; family Desulfovibrionaceae; genus CAZFCK01. Next base: position 51,041 of record CAZFCK010000004.1, read on the forward strand.
CGGACCACCGGACGCGACCCCTTGCGCGAAGCCGTGCTCGGGGGTGAAGATTATTGCCTTGTGGGCGCCTGCGACCAGGCGGCGGCCCGCGACCTGGGCGAGCGTCTGCCCGGTTTCGCGATCATCGGCGTCATAAGCGATACGCCGGGTCTGAGCTGCAACGGCGAAGACATGCGAACGCGCATCGGCTCCGGATTCGATCACTTCCGCAACCAGGAGTGAACATGGTTCCACGCTTGTTGGTCGTGCTGCTGTTCATGCTGCTCCCCGCCGTGGCCGCGGCCATGCCCCAGGGCAACGTGTGGCGCGTCGCGCGCGCCGTGCCCGCTGCGGATACGTCCCTGGACGCCGCGCACATCCAGACCTGGATCGGCAAGACCGCGCGCATCACGCAAACCGCCATAAGCTTTGAAGGGCGCACCTGCCGCGTGACCCCCGGCATTTCGCAGATGCAGGCCGGCGTTTTCCTGGCCGCGCACCAGCTCACCCCGAAGGACCTCGGCATCCCCGAAGAAACATTGGAAATTGTGGATACGGGCTGCGACATCCCGGGCTTCCAAACCCTGCTGGCCCTCAAGGACGGCAGATTTCTGATGTTGTATGAGAATGTTTTCTTCATCCTTGAAAAACATGAACCGGAAGCGCGACAAACACAGGAAATAGTTATTCCTGAAGCTGGGGTGCGCCTTCAGCTGCCCGCGGCGGTGCACACCCTCTCCCCTGAAGAGGCGCCGAAGAACGGCTTGGGAGTCTGGTTTCAAGCCACTCCGCTGCATGAACTGCCCGAGCGCCGCAGCAGCGTCTACCCTTACGACCGCACCCAGGCCCTTCTGGATCGTGCGGCCATGGCGTCCGGAGATATGGGGCTCACGCCCCCCGACGCCGTTCCCGGCTCCGTGGGTCTGGAAAACGTGCGCGGCGTTCCCGTGAAAACATGGCTGCAACTTCTTTCCGGCGACGATCCCTGTTCGTTGCGCTTCCGCCACACCCTCGTGCTGTATCACGCGCACTGGGTGCTGCGGCTGGCCCTGGAAGCCGCGCCCGCGCCCATTGTGGGGGAGAACCCCGGATATTTCTCCTCCAGCAAATGTGGCGACACGCCGCACTGGAACCTGGATCAAGGGATGGAGAAAGCCTTTTGGGGGGCGCTGCGCAACAACGGCGCGTCCGGGACCGCCGGACTATGGAATCAGACCTGGAACGCCATGTTGCAACACATTGAGTTTTCCGCCCCCAGCGGCAGACCGTCCTTTTTGGGAAAAAACAACGACGCCTGCCGCAGTTTGCCCCCCGGCGCGTTCGCATCGCTGTCACCCGACGCCGCGCTCGTGCCGCAACAGACCTTTGCCTTGAGGTTTCCCTACGGCCTTCCCGGTCCGGGCGGCGTCCGGACCCTTGGCCTGGCGGACACCTGCCTGGCGACTCTTTCCATGGAGCAGGGCGACAGACTCGCCGTCACCGCCGGAGGCGGCCTCCTCGAGCCGCTGCCGCAAACCGACGCGCCGCAATGGCGCACCCGCGCCCTGGGCGTGGAGGACCTCAACGACGACGGCCTGCCCGATATCATGGCGGTGATGCAAAGCCTGGGGCCGGACGGCCCGCAGCCCGACGACCAGGTTTATTTCAGCCGCCCGGCTCCGTCCGAACCCGGCGGTATCCGCTGGCAGACATCGCCGCTCTATACCGCGAAAATCCAAAAGCTTCCCACGGTTGCCGACGTGCGCGACACCGTGCGTTCCATGCGCGCGGCCCTTGATCTCATGGTGGGGGAGAAACTCGAACTCGTGGGCTCCCTTGAACAACAATTCGGCAGCCTGGTCTTTGTCCCTGAAATGGTGGAGCAGCCTGTTCGTTACATCATCTTCAACGACAGCGGCAATTCCCTGGCCATGCAGGAACCGGGGCAACGCGCATGGCTGCGCGCCAGGGTCGTTACCGCCGAAGACCTGTTCGGACCCCTGACCTTGCAACTCGATGTGCTGGAATACAAGCTGCTCAATGCGCCGCCCCCCCTGGATTAGAGCGTCTCACGCTTGAAAAGCGCTAGATGCTCTTATGCATTTCCCTGGAAC
>CAZFCK010000005.1:0-52980 GCA_964517355.1 uncultured Desulfovibrionaceae bacterium
AGAATTGAATGTGATGACCAACTCTTAGCCTAGTTGAGGCCAACATGGTATTTGGGAGATTCGAAAGAACCTTTTTCAAAAGGTTCTTTCGCCGCCGGAGGCATTCGCCGCCGGGGCATTCGTGTTTCAAAGGGACCGTCCCTAAAGCAGTTAACGCTTGAAATGATCGCTTAACGGCGGGCAAAGCCCGCCTACAATCATTTCGCAGCAAAGATTTGCAAGCAAATCTTTGCAGAGCCTTTCAACTTTTTCAAAGTTTAAATGCTCTAAAGGTCCACCCGCGTACGCTCCCGCACCAGTCCGGTGCCGTCTTTACGCGGACGCGACTGGACGTTGGAGGGCCAGGTCGTGCCTTTGATCTGTTTGTAGAGTTTCTGCGCTTCAGTGAAGTTGCGGTTCATGCGCAAGGCCATAGTGAGATATTTCAGGGCGTTTTCCTTATCGTCCATGAAAAAGAAGGCCTTGCCCATGTTGAAATAGACGTTTTCGTCATTGGGCGTCAGTTCCAGCGCTTGCTTATAGGCCCTGATGGCGCCCTGATAGTCGCCGTTCTTGCGCAACCGCACGCCCAGGGTATTGAAGGGATTGTTCGCCGTATTGTCGTATTTGAGAATATCGATGAAAAGTTCCTTGACCTTTTCCATACGGTCGAATTCCGCGTAGAGGTTGGCGGCTTTTTTGAGGTAGAAGTGGCTCTGCTCGTCATCGCCCTTGCCTTTGTAGGCTTCGGCGAGTCCCTGGTAGGCTTCGGCGAAAAGATCATTGATCCGCAGTGCTTTTTGAAACGCCACAATGGCCTTGCCGAACTTCTCGCGAACAAGATAATTGCAGCCCAAGTCATAGTAGCGCTGGGCCTCGCTCTGCATGGAAACAACCTCTTCGAATTCTTCTATGGCCTCGTCGTACTCCCCCATTTCCAACATCAATTTGGCGTCCTCAATCTGGCGCATTTCAAGTTCATTGAAACGCACAAGCTGCAAGGCCGTATTGATATGGCGTTCAAACGTTTCCAGCGAATAGGGGCGCAAAATATATCCGGAACAGCCTCCGGCCACGGCATCCAGGACATTGTAGCGGTCGTTTTCCAGCGTCACCATGACCACGGGGATATTCTTGGTATCCGGTTGGCTCTTGATGTTTCTGAGGCAAGCCCGGCCGTCCATGTCCGCCAACGGCGTATCCAGGATGATGATGTCGCAATGACTCTCGTCCAGGTATTCGAGAGCTTTTGCGCACGAGCCCACAGCGGCGCCCATTTCCAGGTTGATGCGACGCAAGGCGGCTTTGTCTTTTTCCATGTGGCTTTTTTCATTGGTAATGACAAGCACCTTCTTGGACGGTGCCGCATCTTGTCTTCGCGTCGCTAACATGCGCCTCACCTCTTTTGTACTCAGGCCTCTTTCTTAAACTTGCCGAGCAATCCGTACAGCTCTTCTTCAACCGTAATCACTTCAGTCAAATCAACACGAAAACGTTTGCTCTCTTCCTGCAACACCGTACGCATTTTTTTGGATACGTTTTCCATTATCTTCTGTTTTGCCGCCGCCCCCGCAGCGACATAGAGAACAAGCACTTTGCTTTGTCCCAGATTGGAAAACGCCAGCTGCAACGCCGCGTTGCTTTCATACACAATGTCGTCGGCTATGGTGCCCCGTTCGCTCTGCAACGCCTGTTGCGCGGTAAAATAGTCTTCCGGCAGACTCCGCACCCATGCGTCGGCCACTTCGCGCGGAAAACAGAGCATCCCGTCAGGCAATTCCCGCTGGCAAATCAGCCGGTATAAAACACCCTCCTCCACCGCGGCACGCTGCGCCAGGTCGTGAATATCTATATATTCCATGGCTTCCGTCTGCCCCACGTCATCTTCGGACGACAACTCCCTGCGCAGATTCTTTGCCACGGACATGAAACGCGGGGGGTCGGAAATCACAATAATCTGATCACGCAAGTATTCGGTTGATTTGCTTACCTGTCCCAGTATGTCGCGCTTATAAGTCGAGCCTTTGACATCCCGCACTTTGACCAGGTTCAGCTTGTTCAGTTTGTCCACAACCGCGTCGATTTCATGCTGCGCCACCAGGAGAACCGTTTTGCACGCGCGCACGAAATCCGCGTAGCTCACGGCGTTCCTCATGCCGGAACGATGCTCTTCCGGAGCATATTGCCCCTGAGCTTGGGAAAACAGTTCCAGCAACTGGCAGATGCTCAAAAAGATATCCGTGTAGGGGCGTTCCTGCACCAGAGTATGCATGGTGCGCAGCTGCTCCATGAATTGCCGCACCATGCGCTGAATGGGATTCGGGCACTTCAGGAGCAAGGACTGCAAAAAAATGCGGTCAAAGGTAATGACCTCGGTGTGCACCTCGGCCTCTGCCGTGGCGTTGGACGGCTCGCCCGTGATCAAAGCCATTTCACCGAATATCTGCCCCGGCTTCAAGTGCGCTACGACAACACGTCTGTTGTTCACCAGGCGATACAACACCACCGCCCCTTTTTTCACCATGAAGGCGATGGGGTTGACCTGACCTTCCCGTAATATGACCTGCCCCTTCTGAAAGGTCTTATGCGTCTCCGGAGCGCTGGAATTGTCCATGCTTTATCGCAGAGTTAGAGTATAACATACGCACACGCGGCATTATAGGGCGCATGCACGGAAGACAAAAAACCGACCGCAACAGGCCGTCATCCTGCTCTTCATTTTTAGTACAAGAAGCTGTCACTCGCAAACCCTTTTTCCTCCCCCGGTTACAGCGCCATGCCTCGCGCTTTCCCGCAGAGGCCCGGTGGGACTGGTGGGGCGAAGGCGAGCACGCACCGATACGACGCCCTCTTCCTATACGTCCGTCGGGAGACCGTGGGCTATGGCCGCGTGGTATTGGTGGAATCCTGCGGTAGAGCGTCTTAACTTTGAAAAAGTATGGACGCTCTTATGCATTTCCCTGAACCAATGAACATTGTTTCAGGGGTGAGCCTTATCCAAAGGCGAAAATGCGCCGGCATGCACTCATTGAAGGCGCTATGAAGCGTTGTGGCGGGTGTCTCCCCGCTTTCTTCCGCGGCCGGCTGAAGTCCGGCAGAAGGAGACACCCGCTTTTCATGATATTACGGTCAACGCATTATCGCCTTGAAACAAGGCTTGCCGCTGGCGACTTGGAAACGAACGCGGCCTCCGCCCCCGCCACTGGAGGGGCGAAGAGCATACAATCGGGAACAAAGGCGGCAGCCAATTGGAAATGAATGGACGTGGGATTAGGTATGATAGATTTTCCATTGACTATGGAAAAATGCGCGTCATGTCCATCGCTCATGCCGATGGTCTTGTCCCGCTGGGGCAGCCGCCCGGTGAGCCTGTTGCCATCGCCATAATACTGGGTGAAGCTGCCGTCCGTGTACAACCTTACGGCGACATTGACCGCACGTTTGTCTATGTAGGTTACGCAGTTCCAGGTAAACGTCACGTGCCGTTTCGTTGCCTCAATGTAGATATCGCCGTAGTCTCCGGCAGTCGTCAGGTCGTCCCAGAATGGTGCGATGGCGAAGGATGCCTTGAGCCCGTCCACGCTGTTCTTTCCACTGGTCTGGCCGCTGGTCTGGCCCTGATCGAAATACAGGACGCCGTTGGACGAAACAGAAACGGCCGTATTCCTCCGCCCCCCGAATGGAAAGACAAAGGGCAACTCATACGTCCACACGGCGTCGTCCGCGTGCCAGTTCTGCGCCACTCCGGGTTCTGGGAAACTCTCGCCGGTGTCGGTCTGCACATACCCCGCATAAACCGGGGCATCGGTTTTCGTATCCAGTCCGAATAATGAAAGCTGCCGGCCCAGATTCCACGGCTCGCTGATGTACCCCGGATGCTCTCCTTGGTTGGAAGTCCCGTCGGAAAGCGTATCGGACTGCCATACATCCTTGGCCAGCGCGAAAAGATAGGCCTCTTCCATTGTCGTCAGGTTGTCTCCGTTGGAATCACCCTGATCGGGGTCGGCAAGAGCCGTGGTCACGTGATAGGAAAATTCGTCGTAATTGTAATATGGCGCCATGGCGTATGAATATTCCCACCATCGCGAGGCGGACATGATCACCCTGTTGGGGGCGGCGAGCGCTTCCACCATCCCGCCGGAGAAGCATTGCTCAAAAATGGCTGCCAGGGCCTTGGGCGCGACCTTGTCGAACTCCGCGGCCAATTCGTCTCCGGTGATGTCCTCGCCCCACAGACACAGCACCACCTCCGACGAGAAATACGGGAAAGGGTTGCCGGCGCCCGCGTCTCCATGATCTGTGGCGAAGACATAAAGAATGTCTTCGGAGCCGAGTGTCGCGCCGAGCGAATCGAAGACCAGAGCGATATTAGCCTTGGTGGCGCTGTATTGAATGTCCGGATCACCGTCCCCGTCGAAATCCAGGGGCGAGCTGGTGCCGTCCGGGCGATCAACGGCGGGATCGGTCCCATCGGCAAACAAGACATGAATGTTCTCATCCAGAAACCCGTACAGCTTGAGCGTCTTGTAGAAAAACGCGCAGTCGTTCCAATATCGGGCGTAATTGCTATATTTATTCCACCCTCCGGATATGATCACGGCGTGGCGGTGGGCCGCCGGCGTCACCGGGGAAGACTTGAGCGCAGACAAATCCGGTGCGTCAACGGCAGGGGGCGCCCCGAGGGAACCCGACGGCCAGGAGGTCAGCTCCTCGAAATCGTCCATATTCCGCGGAGGTGTGGAGGCCGTTTCCACATGCAGGCCGCCGTCCTCCGACACCAGCACGTAGCGGCACCTATGCGCCCAGTTGGCCGCCGGAACATCGTCAATGAAAAAGAGCCAGCCAGGACCGCCTGAAAGCGCTATTTCGCCCCTCCAGGTGGGGGTGCTCACGGACGTAGCGGTGATCTCGGCCTTGGCCGCGAAGATACGGCGTCCCTGTTCGCTGTGTCCGAGCAGATCGCGCAGCAAAAGAGCATAGGCCTGCTCCCGCGAGGTCACTGATTCGCTCGCGCCTGAGTCCGCCCCGCGTTCAGGCACGACGGCGAGTCCGGCCGGGAGGGCCTTGGCGGTCAACACGTCCACACGCGCGTCCTGCCGGACAAAAGCCAGGTAATAGAGTGGTTGTTCCGGCTCGGAAAAACGAAGGGCAAACAGCCAGCCCGGGCCTCGCCCCAACCGTAGAGTTTCGTTTCCCGCGACAATCAGCACTGGCCCCTGCTGCAATGCCGCGTTCCCGTAGAGTTCGAGGAGTTCGCCCCGCGCATGTGTCAATTGCGCCCTAACGCGGTCGGCGGCCTGGTCGTAAGAGGCAATGTCCGCGGCTTGCGCGGATACCCCCATGAGCATGCAGAAATGCAACACACAGAGCAGCAATCCTATCTTGTGACTTCGCATAAGGGTACTCTCCTTGACATGCGCATAAGGCGCGCAGTTGGCGATGGCGGCAACATGCTGTCGGGCATGCGTTTGGCGGGAAGCCAATGCATTGTTACGCGACCTAATTATCCCTAATGTTATTGGAAAACAAGAACGTTGAATGAACGCCACGCTCAATGATAGATAAAAAAAACCCCTTGCTTGTGTTGCGATCAAGCAAGGGGCGTATGTACTTTGCAGGGAAAGTGAAGATTATTTGGCGTAGCCCACGGCGCGGCGCTCCCGGATAACCGTGACGCGGATCTGCCCAGGATAAGTGAGGTTGTTTTCCACCTTTTCGGATATGTCCTTGCACAGCAGGTAGGTCTGATCATCGTCCACGTTGTCCGAATTCACCATGACGCGGATTTCACGCCCGGCCTGGATGGCATAGGCCTTGGCCACGCCGTCGAAACTCATGGCGATGCCTTCCAGTTCTTCGAGGCGCTTGACGTAGTTTTCAAGCAGCTCCTTGCGCGCACCGGGTCTGGCGCCGGACAAGCTGTCCGCGGCCTGGACCAGAACCGCGAGCACCGAAGTCGGCGGCACGTCCTCGTGGTGTGCTGCGATGGCATGGACAATGTCTTTGCCTTCATTGTACTTTTTGGCAAGGTCCGCGCCAATGACCGCATGCGGTCCTTCGACCTCATGATCCACGGCCTTGCCGATATCGTGCAGCAATCCGGCACGCTTGGCCTTTTTCACATCCAGGCCCAATTCAGCTGCCATGACCCCGCACAGGGAGGCCACTTCGATGGAGTGCTGCAACACGTTTTGCGAGAAGCTGGTCCTGTACTGCAACTGCCCAAGCAACTTTACGAGTTCATTGGAGATACCGTGCACACCGACATCGAATGTTGCTTGCTCACCGATTTCGCGTAGCTTGACTTCAAGCTCTTGCTCCACCTTTTTGACGATATCCTCGATGCGCGCCGGATGGATGCGTCCGTCCGAAATAAGGCGCTCCAAAGCCATTTTCGCCACCTGGCGGCGCAAAGGATTGTAGGCCGAGAGGATCACGGTTTCCGGCGTGTCGTCGATGATCAGATCCACGCCGGTGGCCGATTCTATTGCCCGGATATTGCGTCCCTCGCGACCGATGATGCGGCCCTTCATGTCTTCACTGGGCAAGGATACGGCCGTAACGGTCTGCTCGGCCACAAAATCGCCTGCATAGCGCTGGATGGCGGTAGCCAGAATTTCCTGCGCTTTTCGGGAGGCCGTTTCCTTGGACTCGCACTCGATCTGGCGGACCATCTTGGCGGCTTCATGCCGCGTTTTGGACTCTATCTCCTCCAGAAGGCGCGTACGTGCCTCATCAACCGTTAATCCGCTTATTTCCTGCAATTTCTGGTTCTGCTCATCGATCAGCCGTTCGAGTTGCTCCTCACGGCCGATAATGTGTCGCTCCCTGTGGGTGAGGCTCTTTTCCAGGGCCAGAACTTCGGATTCTTTTTGGGTGGCTTTTTCCTGCCGTTCTTCGAGGCGTTCTTCCTTTTCCAGTATCTTTACTTCCCTTTTCTTCAGTTCCCGTTCACGTTCCTTGTTTTCTTTTTCCAATTCCTTTTTTTGATTGTAAATTTCATCATGGGCCTGCAGCAGGGTCTCCTTTTTCTGGGCCTGCGCCTCTTTCCGGGCCTCTTCGATGATCCGCCTGGCCAAGCCTTCCGCGTTTTTCACACGTTTTGATTCAAGTACCTTATGCAGGAAATAGCCACCTGCTCCGCCTGTGGCCAAGCTGAATAGTGTCCAAAGAAATGTGGTGCCGCTCATGTGCTGACCCCCTTTTATGGTGACAGGCTCACGCCTGGTTGGTACGTGGCGCATACGTTTTCATAGACGCATGAACGCAACGGCATACGCCGTAATGATTCGGCTATCCGGGGGAAAAGGCAGGGACTGACGCAATCCACGAGCGACAGGGGTATTGCTTTGCATACACCACAGCAATACCCGCAACGTAATGAGGGTTTAATCGGCCTTAAAGCCGGGTTTCCTTCGCACTGATCCTGTCATCAGGCGACAAAGGATATATGAGACACCCCAGGGAGCCGTGTTGGCTCCTTTTTTGAACCATGGCTACCATGGCGGGCGCCCCTGACGAACCGTTAGGCTTTCCGGAAGGGGCTTCCGGATATGCACACGGGTCCACGCGAGCGGCACCCTTTCTGTTTTCATTGGCTCAAAAAACAGCGAGACAATCACGTACCCCCCAGGGAGTAACTCCTAAATCCCTATACGGGCTTGGCGGCGCGAATCCCCTCGATCACGCCTCATCTATCTTAGCCAGAAGCCGCGCAATGCCGTCCTCGGTATCGCGTAATTTCTGGTTGGATTGAAGCAAGTCGTCTGCGAGCCCCAGGGCCACAAACAACAATAATTTCTCCTTGCTTATCTGCTTGCCGTCAGCTTGAAGACGCTTGTACCGCTCTTCAATGAAACTTTTCGCGTCTTCAACACGCTTTTGGTCGGCTTCGGCCTTAAAGGCTACCTGAAGCCCCAATACTGTCATGTTGTAACTGGGCATCACTCACTTTCAGAAATCCGGTGTGTGCTCGGCAATTTTTTGCAGTAAGCCGTCTATGCGATCCACCACGGCTGCCTTAGCCGTTTTTTCCTGCTCGAGTTCCTCGCGCAAGTGTTGATTCGCCTGTTCCATTTCTTCCAACGCGGCACAGCGCTCTTGCAATTGCTTTTTTTCCTGTTCCAGGGTTTCCAGCCTGGAAAGGATACTTGTAACACGATTTTCCAATTGTTCAAGAAGTTCCATGTGTGACATGATAATACCTCATTTGCCGCAAATCAAGAAAGAGTTGCGTCGTTCCTTATTCTCCTGGCGGGCGCGGCCCACGGCCAAGGCCTTGGCGGGGACATTCTTCGTAATCACGGAACCCGCCGCCACCAACGCTTGTTCCCCCACCTCCACGGGGGCGACCAGCGCGGTATTGCTTCCGATAAAGGCGCCTTGGCCTATGGTGGTCCTATGCTTGTTTTTTCCGTCGTAGTTGCAGGTTATGGTCCCGGCTCCGATATTGCTGCCCGCGCCGATATCGGCGTCACCGAGATACGTGAGGTGACTCGCCTTGGCGCCTTTGCCCAGAACGGCGTTTTTCACCTCCACAAAATTACCCACACGCGAACTTTCCTGCAACATCGCCCCCGGGCGTAAACGCGCATACGGCCCTACCTGGCAATTCTCTCCAACGACGGCCTTTTCAAGATGGCTGAAACTTTTAACTACGCTGCCGGCGTTTACGCTGCTGTTTATCAGTACACAATGCGATTCGATCTGTACATCGCCATACAGCTCCGTTGTTCCGTAGAGTTCGCACGGACCGCAAATCTGCGCACCTGGAGCCAGGATAACGTCCGGACCAATCCGCACGCTTTCAGGTTGGCGGATACAAACGCCCTTTTCCTGCCAGTCCGAGACGATACGGCGCCGCAATTCCTCTTCCGCCTGAACCAGCTCCAAGGGGCTGTTGATACCCAGCAGCCTCGCGTCGTTGCCCATATTGCAGCCGATGACCCGCATGCCGGCCGAAACGCATAGGCCGATGAGGTCGGTAATATAAAATTCCTTGCTCTTGTTATTATTATGCAAACGCCCCAACACTGGGGCGATACTCTCAATCTTGAGACAATAGACGCCGGCGTTGATTTCACGGGGTTCCGGTCCATGCACCGCCGGATCATAATCTTTCGCTTCTATAATGGATTGAACAGCTTCGTTGTTGCGCACTACACGGCCATAGGCTCCGGGATCGTCGAGCGTGATGCTCAAAAAAGCTATATCGGCATCGAGTTCAAGGCTTTGCGCCATAAAAGACCTGGCCATGGCGGCGGACAGAAACGGCGTATCGCCATTGACAACGAGGACGTGGGTCAGACCGGCGTTGTCAAAAGCGCTCCAAGCGCACTGCAAAGCGTGCCCCGTGCCGAGTTGTTCCTCCTGGAGAACAAATGAATCGGGCGCGCGTTCGGGAAAGGCCCGGCGCACATCTTCGGCCCCGTGCCCGATGATGGTGTACAGAAATTCAGGAAAAAGTTGATCCAGCTCCTTGTAGATGAACCGCAGCATGGGTTCATGCAATATTTTCAGGAGTACTTTTGGCGAAACGGAATGCATGCGCGTTCCTTTGCCGGCGGCAAGAATGCATGCTCCGATGCGGTTATCTTTCATTATGGCTCCTCAACACGTTTTTCCTGCTTAAACAACAAAAAAGCAGGCCTGTAAAGGCCTGCCTTTTTGTTGATACGATTATGTCGTGAGCATCCCGCTCAGGGGAGGCGAACGCTATCTACCTGCGCCGGCCTGTTGCTCGGTGACTTTCAGTCTTGCCAAGGCGCGGTGCAACGCAGCCTGCGCTCTGGCGTAATCCAGTTTTTCCTTCTGCTGTGCAAGGCGGGCTTCGGCACGTTCCTTGGCCTTGCGAGCACGTTCCACATCTATTTCTTCCGCTTTTTCGGCGCTTTCGGCAAGGACCGTCACCTTGTTGTTCGAAACGTCCGCAAAGCCTCCGGAAAGAAAGACGTAATGCGCTCTTCCGCCCTTTTTGTAATAGAGATTGCCTATCTGTAGCGCGGAGAGAAAGGCTATATGGTTCGGCAGGACACCAAATTCGCCTTCGTACCCCGGAGCGCCCACATAGTCCACCTCCTCGTTGAGCACGAGCTTGTCAGGAGTGACTATTTCCAGCTTGAGCGACTTTTCCATGTGAATCTCCTAAAAGCGAGCGTTAGGCGCTTTTGGCTTTCTCCAGGACTTCGTTGATGTCGCCCACCATGTAGAAGGCGCTTTCCGGGATATCGTCGTGCTTGCCTTCCAGAATCTCGCGGAAGCCCTTGATGGTGTCCTCGAGCTTGACGTAGCGGCCGGCAACACCGGTGAACTGCTCGGCGACATGGAAAGGCTGCGACAGGAAGCGCTGGATCTTACGCGCGCGGGATACGGTGAGCTTGTCCTCGTCTGAGAGTTCGTCCATACCGAGAATGGCGATGATGTCTTGCAGATCTTTGTACTTCTGGAGCACCTGCTGCACTTCGCGCGCGGTGTAGTAGTGATCGTTGCCCAAGACCAGGGGGTCGAGGATGCGCGAGGTGGAGTCCAGAGGATCAACCGCGGGGTAGATGCCCAGCTCGGCGATCTGGCGGGAAAGAACCAGAGTTCCATCCAAGTGCGAAAACGTCGTCGCGGGCGCGGGGTCGGTCAAGTCGTCCGCAGGTACGTATACGGCCTGGACCGAGGTGATGGAGCCCTTGTTGGTGGAGGTGATGCGTTCCTGCAAGGCGCCGAGGTCGGTGCCCAAAGTGGGCTGGTAGCCAACCGCGGAGGGCATGCGGCCGAGAAGCGCGGACACCTCGGAACCGGCCTGGGTGAAACGGAAGATGTTGTCAACGAAGAGCAACACGTCCTGGCCTTCTTCGTCGCGGAAGTATTCGGCGCAAGCCAGAGCTGTCAGCGCCACGCGGGCACGCGCTCCCGGAGGCTCGTTCATCTGGCCGTAAATCAAGCCGGCTTTTTCCAGAACGCCGGCGTCTTTCATTTCATGATACAAGTCGTTTCCTTCACGGGTCCGCTCGCCAACACCGGCGAACACGGAGATACCGCCGTGCTGCTTCGCGATGTTGTTGATCATTTCCATGAGGATAACGGTCTTGCCTACGCCGGCGCCGCCGAACAGGCCCATTTTGCCGCCCTTGGGGAAGGGAATCAGCAAGTCGATAACCTTGACGCCTGTTTCAAGCAGTTCAACAGACGTGCTCTGATCGACAAAAGCAGGAGCGGGGCGGTGAATGGGCAGAGACATGGTGGACTCGATGGGACCGAGTTCGTCCACAGGGCGACCCACGACATTCATGATGCGTCCCAAAGAGGCCTTGCCCACCGGAACCATGATGGGGTGGCCAGTGTCAATGACGTCCATACCGCGAACCAGACCCTCGGTGGCGTCCATGGCGATGGTGCGCACGACGTTGTCGCCAAGGTGCTGCGCCACCTCGACAACGAGGTCGGGCGCGTCGGTGTTATTGGGATTGTTTATCTCCAGGGCGGAAAAAATGTTCGGCAATTTGCCCGGAGGAAACTCGACGTCTACAACAGCGCCGATGACCTGCTTAATTTTTCCGACATTCTCACTCATGTCCTTACACTCCCTTCCTCTTATCCTTTAAGCGCTTCAGCGCCGCCGACGATGTCCATCAACTCTGTGGTGATGGCTGCCTGCCTTGTCTTGTTGTAAACCAAAGTCAACGAATCGACCATGTCGTCGCAGGCCTTGGTGGCATTGTCCATTGCGGTCATACGAGCTGCGTGTTCACTCGCCGAAGTATCCAGCAGGCCGCGGTAAATCTGCACCTTGATGAAGCGGGGCAGCAGCTCCGCCAGCAAGCCTTTCACATCGGGCTCGTATATGTATTCTGTCGCGTCAGCAGCGCCACCGGCCTCCTCGGCTGCGGAGTCCTGATGGGTAAGCGGCAGAATGGTGCGCGTGATGGGCTCTTGCCTGGCCATACTCACGAACTCGCCGAAGACAAGGATGACTTCGTCCAGCTCGCCTTGCATGTAGGCGTTGATGATCTCCATGCCCAGTTCATTGGCCAACGTGAAATCAAAGGAACTCATCTTGTCGGCATACGCCTTCACGATTTCAAAATCACTCTTGCGCACGAAATCGCGGCCCTTTTTGCCAACGCAGTAAAACTTCACGGTTTTTCCGGCGTTGGCCTTCTCTTGAGCCAGCCTCCGAGCGGTCTTGAGCATGTTGGCATTGAAACTGCCGCACAAACCGCGGTCGGAAGTGACCAGAAGAATCCCGACTGTTTTGATTTCATCGCGGACAACGAGCAGCGGATGCGCGGCCTCGTCCGCCTTGCCGGCAAGTTCTCCGAGCATTTCGTAGAACTTGTCCGCATAAGGGCGGAAGCGCTCGATACGCTGTTGGGCGCCGCGCAGCTTCGCCGAGGCCACCATGTTCATGGCCTTGGTGATCTGCTTGGTCTTCTTGACGCCAGTTATCTTATTTTTAACATCTTTCAACGAAGGCATATCTGGCTATCCTCCCGGAGAGTTAGGCCTGGAAGCCTTTCTTGAACTCCTCAATAGCCGCCCTGAGCTTGCCCTCGATCTCTTCGTCGATGACCTGCTTGCTCTTGATGCCCTCAAGGATGTCGGCCTTGGAATTGCGCATAAACTCCAGGTATTCTGTTTCGAACTTGGCAATGGACTCAACGGCCACGTCATCCATGTAGCCGCGGGTGGCCGCAAACATGGAAGCCACCTGCTCCTGAACCGGGAAGGGTTTGTACTGGGGCTGTTTGAGCAGCTCGACCAGACGCGCGCCGCGGTTCAACTTGGCCTGGGTGGCTTTGTCAAGGTCGGAACCGAACTGGGCGAAAGCGGCCAGCTCGCGGTACTGAGCCAGATCCAGACGCATGGTGCCGGCGACCTGCTTCATGGCCTTGATCTGCGCAGCGCCGCCAACGCGGGATACGGACAGACCAACGTTGATGGCGGGGCGCACGCCCGCGTTGAACAGGTTGGGCTCCAGATACACCTGACCGTCGGTGATGGAAATAACGTTCGTGGGAATGTAGGCCGAAACGTCGCCAGCCTGGGTCTCAATGATCGGCAGAGCGGTCATGGAACCGGCGCCGCGGCTGTCGTCCAGCTTGGCCGCACGCTCCAGCAAACGGGAGTGGAGATAGAAAACGTCGCCGGGGAAAGCTTCGCGTCCCGGGGGGCGGCGCAGCAACAGGGACATCTGGCGATACGCGACGGCCTGTTTGGAAAGGTCGTCGTAAATGATCAGCGCATGACGGCCGCTGTCGCGGTAGTATTCAGCCATGGTGCAACCGGAGTAGGCCGCGATGAACTGCAAGGGAGCGGGCTCGGAAGCGGTGGCCGAAATAATCGTGGTGTATTCCAGGGCGCCGTACTTTTTCAGCGTGTCGGCAACCAGGGCCACGTTGGCTTTTTTCTGGCCGATGGCCACGTAGAAGCAATGCACGTCCGTGTCTTTCTGGGCCAAAATGGCGTCCAGACCGACGGCGGTCTTGCCCACCTGACGGTCGCCGATGATCAGCTCGCGCTGGCCGCGGCCGATGGGCGTCATGGCGTCGATGGCCTTGAGGCCGGTGTAGCAAGGCTGGTGAACGGATTTACGCTGTACGATGCCGGGGGCCTTGAGTTCCACGGGACGCACTTCCTTGGCCTCGATGGGGCCCAGGCCGTCGATGGGCTCGCCCAACGGGTTGATGACGCGACCTGCAACGGCCTCGCCCACGGGTACGGAAAAGATCTTGCCGGTACGTTTGACCGGGTCGCCTTCCTTGATCTCCGTGTCCTCACCCAGCAAAGCGACACCCACGTTGTCCTCTTCCAGGTTGAGCACCATGCCCATCAGGCCGCCCGGGAACTCCAACAGCTCCATGGCCATGGCGTTTTTCACGCCGTATACGCGGGCGATACCATCACCGACGTACAAGACGGTGCCGGTCTCGCTCATCTCGACCCGCTGCTCGTAATTTTGTATTTGTTCCTCAATAATCTGGCTGATCTCTTCGGCTTTGATCTGCATGGCCCTATTCACCCCTCTTTATGTTTTCTTGCAGCATGCCAAGCTGCGCACGCAGGCTAGCATCCATGATCATGTCCCCAACCTTGAGCACGAGCCCGCCAAGGATTTGCTTGTCCTTTGAAAACTCCAGCACGAGTTTTTTACCGGACTGCTTTTCGAGTTGATCCTTGAGAGCTTTTTGTTTTGTCTTGTTCAAGTCGATGGCCGTGACCACTTCACCACGCACGATGCCCTGCTCTGCATCGAGCAATTCGCCAAATACAAATGCTATTTCCGGCAAAGCACCCAGGCGTTCCTTGTCTGCCAAAAGAAAAAGAAAGTTCTTGGTCAGATCCTGGGGCTTGATCTTGGCCATCAGCTTTTCCAGAATCATCTTTTTTTCTTCAACAGAGAAGATGGGGTTGCGAAAGATCCGCAAGAGCTCGGGCGCGCCTTCCAGGAGCTCTGCAATCCCGGCCAGGTCCCTACCAAAAGCATTCAACGCCTCATCGCCCTTGTCCCGGCCGATGGCGAACAATGCCCTGGCATACCGTCGCGCTACAATGTTCCCGGTCAATTGAACACCACCTTTGTTAAATATTTGTCAATCAGCTTCTCGTGCTCTTCTTTGGTGAGCTTCTTGGCCAGGGCCTTTTCAGCAGCCTGGGCGATCAGCTCAGCGATTTCGGCGCGCATTTTCTCCATGGCGTACTTGGCTTCCTGTTCAGCCGTGATCTCAGCCTGCCGCCTGATCACTTCAGCCTGCTTGTGCGCCTTTTCAACAATGGATTCCTTCAGCGCTTCGCCCTGGGACTTGTAGTCCGCGATAATCCGTTCACGTTCGGACTGCACGTTGGCGATATTACGTTCAACTTCGGCCAAATGCTTCTCAGCCTCCATCTTGCGCTTGGAAAGTTCGTTGAGTTCGGTTTCAATGTTGTAGCGCCGGGAGCTGAAAAACCCGACGATCTTCTTGCCGGCCGCCCACCAGATAATGCCCACGAATGCGGCAAAATTCACAAGACGGAACGCGAAATTACCCCAATCGTTGCCGTGGACCGCCTCACCGCCCTCGGCACCGTGTTCCGCCGCCATGGCGACAGCCGCGCACAGCACTACCATTAAGCATGTGTAGCTTATTACCTTAACCCGTTTCAAAGCACCTTACCTCCTTGCCGCCCTGCCCGTTTTACGCCAAAATTTTGTCCACAGCCTTATCGGCCAGCGCACCCACCTGACCCTTCAGGCTTTCCATGGCGTCCTTGGATTGCGTCTCGATTTCGCCCCGCGCAGCGGCAAGCTTTTTCTGGGCTTCCGCACCGGCTGCGCCGATGAGCTTTTGTTCCTCAGTCTGGGCCTCAGCCTTAAAACGAAGCCGCTCTTCGGTTCCAGCCTTACGGGCTTCTTCCAAAGCCGCTTCGTAGTTTTTGAGCTTTTCCGCAGCAGATTGGGTAAAGCGCTCGGTCTCGCCGACCAAGCCGGCCATCACGCCCGTACGTTTTTTAATGACCTCCCTGATGGGTTTGATCAGAAGAATGTTGAGTACGACAAGCGTGATTACAAAGTTGATGAATTGAACGAATAGGGTGATGTCCAGATTAATCATGCCGACCCCCGTCAGAGGTTGTGAATTTTAGTGCAAAATCAACGCGCAAATAGCCGATTTTCCCCAGCCTGTCAAAATGTTTTTGCCGCGCCGCCGCTTCCCGCGGGGGCTTCCAAAGGTGTTTTTCCTAAGGAGTACCTATAGTTTCGCTACTTTTCACCTCTTCGGCGGACGCCGTCGGTTCTGCCTGAGTTTTGTCCTTGTCGCCACCGATGAAGTCTAAACGTTTGCCAGCTTTTTTCTCGATTTTCGGCTGGCTTTTGCCCATGGTCACCTGACCATCGAGTATCGCCCCCTCTTCGACAACGAGCACCGGGCTGTTCATGCTGCCCACGAAATTCGCGCTCTTATGCAGCACGACCTTTTTCCCGGCCTCGATTTCGCCTTGAAGATAGCCGCTCAGGATGAGTTGCCCCACCCAGACCTGACCTTGCACTTTCGCGTCTTTACCAACGATGAGCGTGCCTTCGGACTGGATTTCTCCGGTAAAGGTACCGTCGATACGCACCGAGCCTTCGAAATTCAGCTTGCCTTGGTAGTGCGTTCCCGAGCCCAAAAAAGCATTGATCTCGTCTTTGGCCATGGGTCTGCTCCTCTTAAAGCTCTGGTTGTCTGCCTGCGGGGCGCATCACGACGATTTGAACACAAAGCGCCTCATGGAAACGCTGAGCACCAGTCCCACCAGACAGAAATTCACCACGGTGGCGCTGCCGCCGTAGCTGATAAAGGGCAGGGGAATCCCCACCACAGGCATGAGCCCAAGCACCATGCCCATGTTGATTAGTATTTGCCAAAAAAAATAAAAAAAGACGCCCGCAGCGAGAAAGCTGCCGAAACGGTCCTTAGCGTCCCGGGCCGTGGAGAAGATGCTCAACAAAAACAAGCAGAAAAACGAGAGCAACGTAATGCTGCCCACAAAGCCCCATTCTTCTCCGAACACGGCCACGGCGAAGTCCGTATGTTTCTCCGGTAAAAAGCGCAGCTGGCTTTGCGTGCCCGCAAGGAATCCCTTGCCCCACAATTCGCCGGAGCCAATGGCTATTTGCGACTGGATGATATGATACCCCGCGCCCCGCGGATCGCTTCCCGGATTGAGAAACGTGATAATCCGCTGTTTTTGGTAATCCTTAAGCACGAACCATCCCAGCGGCACCAACATCGGCAGCACAAGAGCCATGGTCTTCATCACACGCGCCGTCAGCCCTCTGTACAAGATGATGCCGCCTAATAGCAAGAGCAGGTTGAGTCCCGAGCCCAAATCAGGCTGCATAATGATCAGTCCCGCCGGCAGCATGCCAATACCCAGGACAAAAAACAATCCCGCCCAATCCAATCGTCCTTGTTTAGCGGACAAAATTTTAGCGCCCACCAGAAGAATGGTGATTTTGGCCAGCTCACTGGGCTGAAGGTTGAAAAAACCAAGGGATATCCACCTTTTCGCCCCATAAATCGTCTTACCCCACATTGGAACCGCCAACAGAAGCAGCACGGAGGCTATGAACAGGGGCCAGGCCAACAGGCGCAGATGCCTGTAATCCAGGATGGCGAAAAAGAGCATGCAGCCAAGCCCCAGGCAGCCCCATAAAAACTGCTTCTGATAATAGGGGTTGACGGACAGCCCCTCTTCCAGACGGAAACCGCTGGCGGAATACAGGTTCAGCAGCCCCAGCGCAAACAGCAAAAACGTCAGACCTAGCAGGGGCCAGTTCATGTATGTCAACAGTCGTCTATCGATCATGTTTCCGCCTCACTGCCCCACTCCGAATTCAATACCCGGCAACGCGGTACGTCCGTTTCCGTTGTGTTCCACCACTGGGGGCGCTTCCTGCTCCTGCTCTTCCTGTTCCGGCGCATCGCGGACCACGTTGGTGCCCCCGGCCATGGGTTGTTCGCCTTCCGTCACTTCCGGCTCCGGCCCGAACAAGTGGCTGAAGATGGCTTTGACCATGGGGCCGGCAGTGGAGCCGCCGTGTCCGCCGTGTTCCACCAGGACCACCACCACATATGTTTTGCCCTGGCTTTTACCCCAGGCCGCCATCCAGGCGTGGTCACGGTTCTTGTATGGCATTTCATGCGCTTCCAGGCGCACCTTGCCGATGCTGACCACCTGCGCCGTGCCGGTTTTGGCGCCGAGCTGCACGTCGCTGCGCCTGATTTTACGGGCCGTGCCGTGTCCGTGTTCCACGGTTTCGACCATGGCGTCCAGGATGCCTTTGCGGTAGAGGTCGGACAACGGCAGGGTCTGTTGCACTATGGGGGTGTCGCTGCGCAGCAGGTTGGGCTTGAGCACCTTGCCGCCGTTGACCAGCGCGGCGATGAAGCGCGCCACCTGCAACGGCTGCACCAGGGTGAAACCCTGGCCAATGGCCATGTTCAGATTTTCACCGCCTTGCCAGGGCTCGTTGAAGCGCTTTCTTTTCCACTCCCTGGTCGGCACGAGTCCGCCTGCTTCGTTGGGCAGGTCGATACCGGTGGGTTTGCCGAACCCGCAAAGCATGGCGAATTTGCTCATGCGGTCCACACCCAGTTTTTCTCCCACCTGATAGTAATAGACATCGCAGGATTCCACCAGCGCGCGCTGGAGATTCACGGTGCCGTGGCCCGACTTTTTCCAGCAACGAAAGGTCATGCGCCCCAATTTGTACGCGCCGTTGCAAAAAAACGTCGTTTGCGGCGTGACGAACCCCTCGTGCAGCGCCGTGGCCGAGACCACGAGCTTCCAAACGGACCCCGGCGGATAGGTGCTCTGAATGGCGCGGTTCAGGAGGGGCTGTCGTGGATGTTGATTCAGGGAGGCCCAGCGCATACTGAACGAATCGCTCGTAAAAATATTGTTGTCGTAGGTGGGCGAACTGACAAGGGCCAGCACCTGCCCGGTTTCCGGCTCCATGACCACGGCCGCGCCCGCCTTGCCCTCGAACTGGTCCAGAATGTGCGCCTGCAGATCCAGATCGATGGAAATGGCCAGGTCGTCGCCCGCCATGGGCTGGCGCAGGACGGTACTGTTCAGGTCGCGTCCCGTGGCGTCCACCTCCAGCTGCCGCAACCCTTTCTTACCGCGCAGCGTTTCTTCGAATATTTTTTCCAATCCCTGCTTCCCCACCATATCGCCGGGGCGCAGGTATTTGTCATCCTTCAAATCCTCTTTGTCGGCCTCAAGCAAATACCCCAGGATGTTCGATACCACGGGTCCGTAAGGATACATGCGCCTGGGGCGGATGTTTATCTCCAGCCCCGGCCAATAGACCGTGTTCGCTTCGATGCGGGAAACCAGGTCGAAGGAAATATCTGAGACAAGGGTCATGCGCTCAAAGGGCTTGACCTGGCTGCGGAGTTGATTGAAGCGGTCTTCCAGCGCCTTGTAGCCTATGCCTGTCCACCGGCTGATCTGCTCCAATGTGCCGGGAACGTCCAGGCAGTCTTCACGCACAAGGGTCAAAGCGTAACCGGGTTGGTTCAGGGCCAGAAGCTCCCCGTTGCGGTCGCGGATCGTCCCGCGCGGGGCGTAAATCAATTCACGGCGCAGCTGGTTCTCCCTGGCGAGTCTGCTGAACTCCTCCCCCTTGTGCACCTGGAGATACCAGAACCGGAGCGCGAAGATGAAAAACATGCACAGCACAAGGCCTTGCAGCAACAGCAGTCCGGATTTGGGGGCGCCTTGCGCTTCGGATTCATACAGATATGACATCCGTATCCCTCTTGATGCGCAGTTCATTCATCACGATCCAAAAGACCGGAAAAATCAGCGCCTGCACCATGCTCTCGAAAAACAACGTATCATGGGGCACCTTGTATTCCTGCAATGTGGCCATAATGATCACGAGCACATAGTGCCACAGCCCCATGATGCCGCCCAACAAAATCATGAAAAAGACATTGCGCGCCTGAAAGAGCCAGCGCCCTATGAAGTACAGCACGAATAACATGGCGTACCACAGCAAGCTGGAACCAAAAGAGACCGTACCGATCCCCTCCTGAATGAACGTCAGGCATATGAACAGCCACAAGGTCTGGGCCACCCGCCCCTCCTGAAGGCTGATCACGAGGCCGACCATGAGCAGGTCGACGCCTGGAAGGAAATATTGCCCCCATATTCCCACGACAAAGAAAAAAAGCCACCAGAGGATGTTGCGTACGTTCATGGTGTGTTGGACGACCATCGAGTCCTCATGTCAGCGTATTTTGGCAGAACAACGGTGATGTCCGGGCGGCTTGAAAGCCTTTGGGAAAGGTTCTTAAGCATCTCCAAAACCACGCTATTTGTAAAACAACTTCCATATGTCATGCCACCATACGCGAATCCGGGAAAGCGTTCCCGCCTGAGGCGGTCACCACATGCCGATTTCAAAAAAACAGACATGCTCTCAGGGAGTTCCCAAAACAAGGTTGATTGCTTCTGGGGGGAGCCTTGCTCAAAAAAACGCTTTGGAAACCCCACGCCGTCATGGCACCGCGTGCAGCTGACCGCTTGTGCCGCTGGTCAAGTGTTCCCGTTTCAACAACAGCACCTCTTCGAGGTTCGTCAAATCAATAAGCAACTCCGCCCACACATCGAGAAACAAGCTGATCTCGGAGCGTTCCACTCTGGTGACGCGCGCGACGGGCAAACCCTTCGGGTAAATGTCGTCAAGGCCGGAGGTCACAAGCAATTCGCCCTTTTCCAAAGGCGCGTTCAGGGGCACATAGAGCACCTGCAACGGTTCGCCCGCGCCTTTTCCGGCGAGAATGCCCTGGGAGCGGTTTTCCTGCCCAAGCACGGATACTTTGCTGTTGAGATCGCTCACCAGAAGCACGGTGGCGAAAAACGGACTGGCGCGCAGCACCCTGCCCACCACGCCTTCGTGCGTAACGGCGGGGGTGTTGCGTTGAATTCCCACGTGGGCGCCCCTGTCCACCACCATGGTTTCCAGTGCGGCATGGGGGCCCAAACGGTACGACACCACCCTGGCGCCAAGAGCCTGCCACAGCTCAGGGGGCTCGAAAGAAAGCAACGACCGCAGTCTCTTGACTTCGGCTGCTTCCTCCCTGCTTGTGGCCAGCGCGCTCGCCATATGTTGCAGCTTGTCGTGCAACTCGCGGTTTTCGCGCTGGACTTCCTGGAGGTAGATGTAGTTGTCCTTAAACCTGGCAAAATTCGAGGCGAGGATCTTGCCGGGCAAAAGCGTCCAGCCCACAAACTCCAAGCCCGAATACGTTGACAGCGTATCAAGATACCCTGTGCGCACGTTCCATGAATACAAACTCAAGTAGCTGAACAACGCCAGCACCAAAACAAGGACAAACCGCCGGGAAACGAGCTTAATCGATGGTTACCTCCTTGAGGATATCCAAAGAATCGAGCGCCTTGCCCGATCCGAGCACAACAGTGGAGAGCGGATCGTCCACCACGGTGATGGGCAGCGAGGTCTCTTCGCGCAACAGCTGGTCCAGCCCTTTCAACAGGGCGCCGCCGCCGGTCAGCACAATGCCGCGGTCAACGATATCCGCTGCAAGTTCAGGCGGTGTTTGTTCCAGGGCCACGCGCACGGCCTGCACTATGGCGTCTACCCGTTCCGAAAGGGCCTTGCGGATCTCCTCGGAGGTGATGGGGATGTTTTGGGGAATGCCTGAGACAAGGTCGCGGCCTTTGACCTCCATCTCTTCTTCCTGCCCCGTGGGGTGGGCGGAACCGATCTTGACCTTGATCTCTTCAGCCGTGCTTTCGCCGATCAGCATGTTGTACTTGCGCTTCACATGGGTCATGATGGCTTCATCCATCTTGTCCCCACCCACGCGCACGGATTTGGAATAGACCACGCCGGAAAGCGAAATGACGGCCACTTCCGTGGTGCCCCCGCCAATATCCACCACCATGTTCGACGTGGGGTCCTGGATGGGGAGGTTGGCGCCGATGGCCGCGGCCATGGGTTCCTCGATGAGGTAGACCTCGCGGGCTCCGGCGCTTTGGGCCGATTCCTTGACCGCGCGTTTTTCCACCTGGGTGATGCCCGTGGGCACGCAGATGATGATCCGCGGCCGCACGAGTCTGCGCGAGTTGTGCACCTTGGAAATGAAATGGCGCAGCATGGCTTCGGTTATCTCGAAGTCGGCGATGACACCGTCTTTCATGGGACGGATGGCGACGATGTTTCCAGGGGTGCGCCCCAACATTCTCTTGGCCTCGTTTCCCACCGCCAAGACCTTATTGGAGCCGCGTGAATCCTGCTTCACGGCAACGACGGAAGGTTCGCGCAACACGATGCCTTGCCCCTTCACATAGACGCAGGTGTTGGCCGTCCCCAGGTCGATGGCCAAGTCGTTGGAAAAAAGGCCCAACATGAAATCCAATATTCTGGACATATGCTCTTGCTTGCCTCGATTTACACTCGTAGGTTACTTATTCTTTATCCGCAACGTATACTACCAACTACCTATGTCAAACGCCCTTTCGCCCGAAGGCCCAATGCAAGAAAAAAAATATTATACACTTTCCACGTACTTGCGACAACGTTATGGGCATCGTGTACAAAAAATACCTCTCGATGCGGGTTTTTCCTGCCCAAACCGAGACGGCACTCTTTCCCGTCAGGGCTGTCTCTTCTGCAATGCACACGGATCTGGATCCGGGCTCTACGCTCAAGGCCGGGATCTGGCCTCTCAATGGCGGCTCTGGCGCGACCGCTATTTGCGCAGACTCGGGGAAGCACGCTTCATAGCCTATCTGCAATCTTTTTCCAATACCCACGGACCGATTTCAAAACTCCGCGAGGTGCTTGAAGAAATCGTCTCGCTTCCCGACCTCGCCGGGCTAGCCATCGGCACCAGGCCCGATTGTCTGGACAACGAAAAGCTCTCCCTGCTCGCTGCGCAGCCTCTGGAGGAAATATGGCTCGAATTGGGATTGCAGTCGTCGAACGATCATATTTTGCGCGCCATAAACAGAGGGCACGACTTCCGGTGCCTGCAACGCGCCTGCGAACTGGCCGCTTCAAAAGGGTTGCGTGTCTGCGTGCATCTGATCGCCGGCCTTCCCGGTGAGGACAAACTGAGCTTCCTTGATTCTGTCGCCGCCGTCAACGCTTTACCTGTGCTCGGCGTTAAATTTCACAACCTTTATGTCTGCCGCGGCAGCGGACTTGCCGCGCTTTGGCGCCAGGGGAACTACGCTCCCATGAACCGGGAGCGATATGTGGACTGGCTCATCCAGGGACTGGCGCTGTTGCGTTCGGATATCGTGGTCCATCGCGTGACCGGCGATCCCGCCCCCGGAGAACTGCTGGCCCCTGACTGGGCCGCGGACAAGAACGCCCTGCTCGCCTGCATCCGGCAGGCCATGGCCGACCGCGTTCTCTGGCAGGGGAAACACGGCGACGCGCCGGATGCGCCCCGCCCCTGGTATTCAGACTCCACGCACGCTCCCGCGCCCCCATACCCCAGGAGTTGACCATGAAAGACGTGTTTATGGAGCATGTTCAGGTTCCGCCGCTGCGCTTGACGCTGCTCTGGGCGGGCTCCCTGCTGGAACGGGTGTTTCTGCAGTGGCACGACGCGCCCGCCGCGCTGGATGGGCCGTTACGGCCACGGCAAACGTGCGAAAGCGAACAAAACCCCATCCTCCTGAGCAGTCTGCGCGACTACGTGGCCGGCACACCCGTGGTCTGGCCCGATCTTCCCCTTGGCTGCGCCCATCTGCCGTCATTCACCCGGTGCGTGTTGGAGACCTTGCGCCGCGAGGTGAGCTGGGGGGAAACCGTGAGTTACGGGCAACTGGCCGCGCTATGCGGCAACCCACGCGCCGCGCGCGCCGTCGGCCGCGCCATGGCCTGCAATCCCTGGCCGCTGCTGGTGCCCTGCCACCGCGTTATCGGCGCCAATGGCGATCTCACGGGATTTACAGGGGGCGGATTGCCCATGAAGAAATACCTGCTGCGCACCGAAGGAGTTCTGCCCGCTTCGGACGACGCATGAGTTCCATTAGAGCATCTAGCGCTTTTCAAGCGTGAGATGCTCTAATACTGTTCTTCCTGCCACATTTCGGGCTTGAATCGCACCACCCTGTTGCGGCCCCTGTTTTTGGCCTCATAAAGCGCCACATCCGAGAATTTGATGACTTTGTACACGGACGCGGCGTCTTTCGGATATTCCGCCACGCCAATGCTGATGGTCTTGCGGATGGTGGTTCCCGCCCCCAGATTCAAGGGCAGTTGCTCAACGTTGGCCCGTATTTTTTCAGCGATTTGTTCCGACATGTTATCCTTCACCTCTTGCAGCAGGATAAGGAACTCCTCGCCTCCGTAGCGAATCAGTAAATCCGAACGGCGAATGGTCGCGCTGATGCATCCCACCACGGCCTTAAGCACCAAATCCCCGGCTTCATGGCCGTATTTGTCGTTGACTTGCTTGAAATAGTCCAGGTCGGCCATGAGAAAGCCCGTGCAGCGCCCCTCGCGCTGGGAGAGCGGCTCGTATTTGGTAATGAACTCATCCAGAAACCTGCGGTTGTGGCAATGCGTCAGGGCGTCGCGCAGGGCCTGCTCCTTGGAGAGTCTGAGCAGCCTGAGCGAACTAAGCACGGGCGCCGCCGCGTCCAGGTGTTTGCGCAACAACGGTACAACTTCACCGCGCAGCTGCTCCCAGCGGTTTTTCGGCGCCAGAAACGAGAACACCGCCCCCACATGCCCTCCCATGACCATGGGCAGGCAGCAGCGTACGAAATCATTGGTGTCGCAATGGAAATGGGGACACAGCGACGGGTTGTAATAGGAAAACACGTCCTCCGCCAGACGCTTGGCCCGGCAGATTTCGGTGGACAACAGCACTTCACGCTTGCAAAGCGGTTCATCCTTGTTTCCGTCCAATGCGATAGCGATGCGGTCCGCCTCGTGATCCACCTCGAAGAGAACGAACGTGGTCAAGTTGAACATCTTCTTGAATACATCGTCCAGTTGCGCGTAGACCTCGTCCTTGTCCAAGGTGCCCTGGATATCGTGGGTAAAGAAGGCGAGCTTCGCCATATGCTCAAGGCGCGTGGACACTTCATCCAGGGATATGGTCAGACTTTGGGGCTCCTGGCTGCGCATGACATAGGACATCAGGTGGCCGGCTCTGGTGAGAAAGGTGCTCCAATGCCGCATCATGGTGTTCACCACATTGCGCATTTCCGCCAGTTCATCTCCCCTGCGCAACATATAGACGGGGCAGTTCTGGCAGGTCTCATACATGTTCAAAAAGATGCAGGTGTCCCGCCAGGCAGGTGAAATGGCCTCCGAACCGGTCTCCAAATAGCAAACGCGGCTGGGGTCCACATACACTGGGCATTCCTCGTTATGGCAATGCAAAACTTCCAGGCAATGCACATGATCGCTCTCGAAACGTTCCGTAAAATCACTGGAATGCGAGGCCACGATAATTTTTTTAAGACGCTGCAAAAAGCGCTCGACGCGCCTGACATTCAAAAAAAGAATGGCCCAAAGCAACACGGCGCCGGAAACAAAAAGTCCGCCGAGTTGATAGACCCGATTCAGCCGCGCTTCATGCAGGTGCATGGTGTCGAAGCTGAAAAGCACGCCGCCCAAAACGGCGCCGTTGTCGTCCCGCAGGATATGCAATCGATAACGAAGCCATCCCGCGGCGTTTTTCATGCCGCTCTCGCGCCAGGCCGCAACCGACTCCTCCCAGGTCTCGCCCCAGCCCGTAACGGCCGGCCAGTCGGGAATCAGGCGTCCCTCGATCTTTTCCTTCTCCACGGCCTGTTGCCGCAAAAAAGCCATGGAACTCTGGTGCAACGTCATCCGCTCAAGAATTTCGGCAAGCTCGATATCCACGCCCACGGCCCCCGCCAATTCCCCCTGAGCTTCCGCGGGAGTAAAGGCCATAAGGTGCAGGTCGCCCTCCACCTCCGCAAGGCCGTAAACGGGAATCCCGGATTGCAGCGCCCGAATCAGCAAATGGCCGCCGCTCCAATTTTCGCCTTTTCCTTTGAGGCTCCCCGTATCGATAAGTTCGCGTCCCTCGGCGTCATAGAAATGAAAGGCCAGGGAATCCAGGCTCAAGCCCACAAGCAGACGATCGGCATATTTCTTGGCAAACCCGAGCAACATGCGGCGGTCGCCGCTGGACAAACCTTGCTGCAAAAGGGGAATCTCCGCCGCGGCTATGGCCTGGCCCAGCAAGAATTCTCCATACTCGTCCAGGTTCGCGCGCAGCATGGCCACATGATCGCGCAAGGCGTTTTCGGCTCGGCTTTCAGCTATGTTTTCGAGTGTAAATGAAAGAAAATAAATCTGAATCACGCTGCCCAGAATGAGCATTGCGCCGGTGAGGTAAAGAAAACGCCCTTTGAGCGACCAATGTTCGAATGTCGCATACCTGCGGATCCAATCCCGCCAGCCAACGGTTCTCTCGGAAGAAACATTTGTCGTTTTAAGGACATTGGGGACCTTTTGGCTCTCGGACACACCACCCCCCTTTCACTCCAAGCCCCCCTCACAAGGCCTTGGCGTGTGCTTTCTCCCTGGGCACCGAGCTTGGCGCGCCGACCAGGATCACGCTTTGAAATTTATGATTTTATTTAACAATAAAAGCACATAAAAAGCAAGCAGGCTTTTTTTCCCGGCGCTTCAGGCGGCGAGTAAAAAATCCTTGCCCTCTTGATGACCGCGGTTTAGCAAAAAACACGCTATCTCCGCGGCCGCATCGCGGCTGGCGACATAGGAGAGGAGGAATGCCGATCCCGGGGGCGGGATGCGCTCTCGATGCAGAACCGGACGCCCTTGCACCACATGCCCCACCTTGCGCGGATCGATATCGTAATAAGCCGTAATCTCTATACCGTGCCCACAGAGGTATGCAGCGCGTTTGCGGCTCACGCGCCCGGCGCCGAGCACCTGTACATGCGGGTGGTGCGGATTGTGGGCAACGAGCCAGCGGGCGAGGTAATCCGCCTTGACTTCATAGAACCTCCTGCTGTCGTAGCGCGGGTCCGTGCGCGAAAGACGCCGGGGAGGATCATTCCACACAAACAACGTCTGAGGCAGCTTCTCCATGCGCACTCCGGCCTGGAGCCAACGCAGCCACAGCTCGTAATCCTCGGGGAAATCACCCGCCTTGTAGCCGCCGTGCCGGGATTCGAGTTCGCGGCGGAACATCACCGAGGGGTGGGCGAAGGGGGACTCGCGAAAACGCCCCTTGCTGATGTCTTCATGGCGCAAGAGCGTGTTGGTCCATTGCACGTAATGGGCGTAGCCGGCCTGGCGCGCGGCGTCGCCGCCGAACGCCACGCGGCAGGAGACAAGCCCCACTTCCGGGTGTTCGCGCAGGTAGGCGGCTTGCAGTTCCAAGCGGCGCGGCAGACAGATGTCGTCCGCGTCCATGCGCGCCACCCACCGCGCCCTACATGCCGCTAGTCCTTGTTGCAATGCGGAAACCAATCCCACGCGGGGCAGCGCCACCACCCGCAGACGTTTCTCGCGCGCCGCCTCTTGGCGTAAAACTTCCAAGGTGCCGTCATCCGAGCCGTCATCCACGGCGATGCACTCGAAGTCGCCGCAGCTCTGCGACCACAGGCTGTCCAGGGCGGCCTTGATGGTGGCGGCTCCGTTGTGGACGGGGAGCAGTACGGAGATCGAAGGCGTGTCAGGAGCCATGCCGCTCCAATGAAAGGCTGTGCGCGTGGCGGGTTATGATCAAACCCGTTTCCAGGGCCAGGCGGTCTTCCAACGCCATGACGCCGCTTAGCTCCTCTTCGAGCGAATGCAGAAAACCGGGGAGCAACGCGGCATTGCCCCCGCATGTGGCGCAGCGCTGCATACCGCTTTTCAACGCGGACAATGTTTCCCTGCGCTGCGCGCCCACAGGCTGCTTTCCTCCGCAGAGCATGAGCCGCTGCGCAGGAAAGCCGCTTCTGCCGGCAGCTTCGGCGAAGGCGCAGGCTCCGGCCCGCGCGCCGAACACCTGGGTGGACAGAATCATGCCCCCGCCGATGCGGTTCGCGCCGTGCATGCCCGTGGCGCATTCGCCACAGGCGTACAGGCCTTCCGCGGCCGTACGTCCCAGCGCGTCGATCCATGCGCCTCCATTGCCGGCATGGGCCATGGGCGCGATTTCGCGCCAGACCTTTTCTCCAGGGGCGCGCACCCGCACAATGCCGCTGTCGTCGCATTGTTCCAGAAAAAAGCGATCCAGGGCGGCATCCTCATGCCCGTAGCCGTACGGGCAATGACTAGCCCGCATTGCGGAAAAGGAGCGCAAGGACGCGGGAATGTCCAAAGGAATGCCTCCTTGGCCGTTTTCCCGCTCCGGGCGCCGGCGCACCTGCCACCCCTCGCGCGCCGCCACATGCAGAGGAAAGAAACGTTTCGGCGCAAGAGTGTACCACAAAAATTGCACGAAACCCGGCTGCTCCACAACGCATCCCGCCCGTTGCAGCAAGGCGTAGGACCATCCGCTCACAGCGGGTCCGCAGACGTTCATGCCGTAGAGGGAGGCGGGTCCGCCCATTGCCATGATGACGCTCAGCGCGGGTTGCGCGACGGGCCCGGCGTCATTCTCCAGGCGCACCAGAGCGCCGCGCACGTTGGGTGCGGGCTGGCCGGGGTCCTGCAGCAGGCCGATCACCAGCGCGCCTTCAAGCAATTTTCCGCCCAGGTCGCGAAAACGCTGCGCAAGCGTGTCGCGCATGTGCCCGAGATTCCGGAAAACGACCGCCGACGCCATTTCAGGTAAAAAACAGCCGCTCGTCCTGTTTTCAAGAGGCAACGCACCGCCGCGCACCTGCACGCCCCACTCCAACAGCTCCCCATAGCGGGGCAGGCTCTCCTCGGCCATGATACGCACCAGCTCCGGATCAAGCGCCCCCGGGGGGGCGATGTGGCAGGCGCGTTCGACAAAGGCCGCGCGTTCCGCGTCATCCATCAGAACCTGCATGCCCAGCGCATCGTACTCGTTGGAAAACGAAGAGCCCGAAGCCCCGTGCGCCTGGGAAAGGCACAGCACGGAGGCTCCGGGCCTGTTTTCAAGAGCGGCTATACCGGCGCGCAGACCGGCGAGCCCCGCCCCAAGCACCAATACATCCATCAAGGGCAGCGCTTCCGGTTCATGATTCATAACTCGCTCCCGGTACGGCGGCGTTATTGCTTATCCGCTCCCTTGGCCTTCCATCCCTCGGCGTTGGGAGCCTCGGCTTCGGGCGCGGGAGTTTCCGCTTCGGCCGCGGGCGCGGCGGCTTCGGATTCCTCGCCCTGCTTTTTCTCAGCTGCGGCGGCTGCGTCTTTTTCAGCCTGCTCCTGCTGTTGCTTGGCAATGGCCTGGGCTTCCTTCTGTACCTCCTCCATGGCCAGCTGGAAGGCCCGCTGGGCCTCGGCCTGGATGGCGATGTTCACGTCGTTGAGATAGTCGGGAAGCTTGCGGGAAATGGATTTTCCCACATCGGATCCGTAAAAATCGGCCAGCGCCTTCAATTCTTCCAGGGTGTAATGCGCAATCAGGCTTTCGAGGATCAAATTGCGCACCACATCCATGCGCACCTGCTTTTTCATCAGCTCGATTATCACCTTGGAATGCTCGCCGGGAAGGCGTTCACCCAACGCATCGTAGATTCTGTCGAAGGATTCGACGATATCGATATTTTCCATATAGCGTTCAGCAGCGGCGGCGGCTTCGGGATCAATCTGGGGAGCGGCTGCGGCAGCCGGTTGTTCCTGGGTTTGCGCGGGAGCTTGAGCACCCGCTTCCTGAGCCCAGGCAGTGGTGGCCGACAGGCAAAGCAAAAATGCGGCCAACAAGAAAATGCGTCGCGTCATGGGGAGGTCTCCTTTGAAACTTTTTCTCTGGGAATTTGGTTGAAGAACGCGGCGGCCCGACTGGATACCGCGTTGCCTGCGTTTTCGGCCGCAAGGGCCGTTTTCGCCAACACTGACAAATCATGGATATATGGTGCGGCCATCTTCCGCGAATTCCTGAAACGGTGAAGCGTCCATTTCAGGAGAAGAACCCGCTTGTTGACGAAACCGCGCCGCACGAATGAAAAAATATTCCGCACGCCGCGGGGAAGAATCTCTTCAAGGAGATCGCCCCCCGCGACGGGTGATCCATAAGTGGCATATCGTTAGAGACGTTTGCGCGCAAAGGCAAGCATCTTTTGGGCTTCGTTGAACGCCGGCTGAATATCCAACGCCCGTTGGGCCATGTCCATGACTTTGTCCCAGCGTTGCCAGTCCACATACAACCTGCCGATATTGAAATAAAGATTCGGGTCGTCTTTGATAAGGGACAAGGCCTTGAAATAATATTTTTCCGCTGTCTCGAAAAGGCCCATCTTCCGCAGGGCGATGCCTATGCGGTTGTAGAGGTGCAGTGAGTCCGGAGAATCTTCCAACGCCTGGGCGAGATAGCCGTAGGCGTCTTCATAAAGTTGCGCCTTGAGGTATATCTCGCCGATGTCCGCCTTGAGTTCCGAATCGTCGGCATAGTCCTGCACAAGAGCGTGGAAATGGCTGCGGGCGGCGTCGTGCTCCTGGCGTTCCACCATGCCCCGCCCCTTTTCCAATTCCTCATGTTTGCGTTGTTCCAGTTCCTCAATCTGCTTTTTGGCCTGATCCACGGCATTATTCTGCAGTTCCTCGAGACATTCCCTGAGCAGGCTCAGAAGCTCTTTTTCTTTGCCTCGCGTATATTGAATCTTCAGGGGAATGAACTGATGGAAGCCTTTGTTGGAATCGAGCTGATACACGGCCTCTTCCAAAAGGGCGGCGAACTCCTCTTTTTCCTTTTTCATCAAAGGACTGCGCAGTACCGTCAACAGCGCGTCATGCAACGCCTGCACCGCGGGCAAATACTTTTCCTGTTTCAGAAAGGTGCGCACCTTCCCCAGTTGGCTTCTCGCCTTGATCAGCTCAGTGGACATGTATCACGTTCCCGTATGTTTCACGGCAAGGCCCCGGCGCGGGGCCGGGGTTTCCATAAGGGTTCAGACTCCGGCTTCCTTGCGGATGAGTTCGCGAAAACGGCCGAAGAAAGAACGGCTGTCGTGGGGGCCGGGGCAGGCTTCCGGATGATATTGTATGGCTATGACGGGCTTTTTCTTGTGGGCGAAGCCCTCCAATGTGCCGTCGTTCAAATTGCGGTGCGTGACGCGCACGTCCGGCAGGCTGTCGACATCCACACAAAAACCGTGGTTCTGCGAAGATATCTCAATACGTCCGCTTTCAAGATCCTGCACGGGATGGTTGCAGCCGTGGTGCCCGAATTTGAGCTTGTAGGTCTTGCCGCCAAGCGCATGCCCGAGCAGCTGGTGCCCCAGACAGATGCCCGCGACGGGATACGCCTCGGTGAGCAGCTTCAGCGTGCCGATGACATGGGGCAGAGCCGCGGGGTCGCCGGGACCGGACGAGATGAAGATCGCGTGCGGCGACAGCGCGTCCACCTGCTCCTTCGTGAACGTGGTCGGCACCATGAGCAGGTCCAATCCGCTTCCGGCCAGCATCCGCAGGATGTTCCACTTTACGCCGCAATCCATGACCACGACCCGCGGGCCGGGACCGGGCCAGGAATAAGACCCGTCCGCCCCCAGTTCCACGTCGCGAACGCCGCTCCCCGTCCAGACGTAGGGCCGCGCAGGAGTCACGGTGTCCGCCAGGTTCAACCCCTCCATGGGGGGCAGTTCCTGAGCGCGGCGCACGATTTTGGCGGCGTCCGTCTCCTCCGTGGAAATGATGCCGCGCTTGGCGCCGTGCAGCCGCAGATGCCGCGTGAGCGCCCGCGTATCGATGCCCTCAATGCCCGGCACGCCGTGCTTTTTCAAATACTCGGGCAAAGACATGGCGCTACGCCAACTGGAAGGAACCTTGCAGCATTCCTTGACGATAAAAGCGGCGACCCGGACGCGCGAGGATTCCACATCCTCGAGATTCACGCCGTAATTCCCCACCAAAGGATAGGTCATGGCCACCATTTGGCCGGTGTAGGAGGGGTCGGTCAGCACCTCTTGATACCCGGTCATGCCGGTGTTGAATATAACCTCGCCGCTGCTTTCACCGTTTCCGGTAAAGGAGCGGCCCGTAAAGGTCAGTCCGTCTTCAAGGGCAAGTATGGCACGCATGCTCGTTATCTCTCCGTAAGAATGCTACTTACTAGGGCAATGTCCTCGGGCCGGTCAACCCCGTGACTGCGATGTCGCGTCAGCCCCACGCGAATGGGAACGCCGTTTTCCAACAATCGCAGCTGTTCAAGTTTTTCAGCGCGCTCCAGGCTGCCGGGGGGCAATTGCGTGAAGCGGCGCAAGGCCTGCATCCGATAGGCGTACAGCCCCACATGCAGATAATATCCTGGATGGGGCGCGTCCGGGGCAGCCATATACGGAACCTTCGCACGTGAGAAGTAGAGCGCGTTGCCCTTCGCGTCAAGTACGACCTTCACCCTGTCCGCGTTGTCCAGCTCGTTTCCCGCCGCGTCCGGGGGCACATGCCTGGCCAGAGTGCTCACCAGCACCGAGGCGTCCCGAAAGGGCTCCAGAAGCTCATCCAGCATCAGGGGCGCCAGGGCGGGTTCATCGCCCTGGATGTTCGCCACTATGGCATAATCAGGCAGATCCAAAATGGTGGCGGCCTCATAGACGCGATCCGTGCCGCTGGCATGATCGGAACGGGTCATCACGGCCTCCACGCCCAGCTCACTGGCCGCGTCGCGGATACGGGCATCGTCCGTGGCCAGAAGCACGCGCTCCAGCCTGGCGCATTGCCGCGCGCGGTTCCAGACATGCCAGAACATGGGCTTGCCCTTGATCAAGGCCAAAGGCTTGCCCGGAAATCTCGTCGAGGAGTAGCGGGCCGGGATGATGCCAACGCACACCTCGTTCTCCCGGCGTTCAGCGTCCATAACTCACGCCTCTCTTTTTCCGCGCATGTGCAGCATGGGCAACAGCTGGGCCACAAGCATGGCCGAGAGCATCAACGCGCAGCCGAACACGGCCCTTGGGCCAAGGCTTTCGCCGAGCAGCACCCAGCCGGCCAGCGCCGCGAACAACGTTTCCATGCTCAGCAATATGGCGGCGTGCGCCGGTTTCGCGTCGCGCTGGGCGACCACCTGCAACGTGTAGGCCACGCCCACCGAAACCATTCCGCCGTAAAGTATGGGCACGGCCCCGGCCACCAAACCGGCCATGTTCACGTCCTCGGTGGCGAAGGCCGCTATCAGGCTCAACAGGGAGCAGACGATATATTGAGCCAAAGCCAGTAACAGCGGATTCACCCGCGGCGAAAGCCAACCGATGACCAGCACGTGGCCCGCCCAGAAAAACGCGCCGATAATCTCCAACAAGTCGCCGTAGCTGACGGAAAAGCTCTCTGAAACGCTCAGCAGATAGAGCCCCCACACGGCCAGCCCCGCGCCGAGCCAGATGCCCCATCCCTGACGGTGCCCCCTGGCTCGGGCCACCAACGGCACAATGACCACGTAGAGCCCGGTGATGAATCCGGCCTTGCCCGCGGTGGTGTACTGCAAGCCCACCTGTTGCAGCGCCGCTCCGGCGAACAACGCGCCTCCGGCCAGGAGACCGCACCAGACATAGGTCGTAAAAGTCGGGGGCGTGAAGACGGCCTCCCCCCCCTTATATCTGCGCCGGCTCCGCAAGGCCAGGGGCAAAAGCGTCAACGCGCCAAGGGCGAAACGCACGCCGTTGAAGGTATGCGGCCCCACGTACTCCATACCCGCGCGCTGGGCGGCGAAGGCGCAGCCCCATATCAACGCGGTGATCAACAAAAGAATATCTGCTTTGAGCGCATGTGAACGCATCAAATACCCCGTGAAAAAGGATGGAAGAAAAAAGACCAAGGGATGCCCGGCGGCAACCGCCTGAAGCATTTCAACTTTAAGATGAGGTGGTTTGGGGCTCAGCCAGGGGGAAACGCCCCCTCGGACCAGCGAATATCATGCACAGAAACATAAACATGACAACAAGTTATCCAAGGTGAAAAGTTTTGGAGATTCCTAAGAACCTTTTTCAAAAGGTTCTCAGGCCGCCGGAGGCGTTATTTCTTAACCCGACGAAGGCATTCCCGTTTCAAAGTCAATAGGCTCTACCCGGCCATTGGAAGCTCAACTCCGGCGTCGGAATGCGGCCGCTGGCGGAGATGCCGCGTAATGCGGTCCTCTATCTTGCGGAAGACGAACAACAAACCATAGACCATGGCCAAATAGAACAGCGCCGCGGTCGTGTACATCTCGTAAATGGCGAAACTGCGCGCCGCGATAACGCGGGTCACGCCGGTGATGTCCATGATGGTGATGATGGACACCAGGGACGTGGCCTGCAGCAGGAAGACAACCTCGTTGGTATAGGCCGGCCAGGCCAGGCGGAAGGCCTTGGGCAAAATAATGCGCCTGTACAACAGGGCCGTGGACATGCCGCAGGCGCGCCCGGCTTCGATTTCGCCGTAGGGCACGCTCTGGATGGCGCCGCGCAGAATCTCCGCGGTGTAGGCCGCGGTGTTCAGCGTAAGCGACAGCACGGAGCAGAAATAGGCTTCCCGAAAAAACTGCCATAATCCCAGGGCGGCGAGAACTTCACGAAACTGCCCGCTGCCGTAGTAAATGAGAAATATTTGCACCAAAAGCGGCGTGCCCCTGAAATACAGGATAAAGGCCTGAGCCGGAACCTTGAGCCACAGGCTTTTGGAAACGCGCAGCAGGGCGAAGGGCAAGGCCAGGCACATGCCCAGCGACACGCTCAGGAAGGTGAGTTGGATGGTGACCCAGGCGCCGTCAAGAAGTTTCGGCAGGCTTTCAATGACAATATCGGGAAGCATAACGGACCTACGCCTTGCGGACGCCGCGGTTGGCCCAGACCTCAGCCTTGTGCTGGGCGTACATGGAAAGCAATGTGATGGCCAGATAGATCAGGGAGGCCACGAAAAACATGGTGAAGGGCTTGCGCGTGCCATGGGAGGCTATTTCCGCCTGACGCATCAACTCCGGCAACTGGATGACCGAAATAAGCGCCGTGGCCTTGATGAGCACCATCCAGACATTGCCCAGGCCCGGCAAGGCGAAACGCCACACCTGCGGCAACAGCACACGGCGAAAGGTCAGCAGGGGATTCATGCCCATGGCCCTGGCCGCTTCGACCTGCCCTTTGGGTACGGCCATGAACGCGCCGCGGAACACTTCCGTGGAAAACGCTCCGTAAATGAAACCGATGGTGCATACGCCGGAAATAAAGGGGTTGAAATCCACCACCACTTCGCGGCCGAAATACCGCGTGATGTCCATGACCAGGGTGGGGGCGCCGTAAAACACCAGCAAAATGAGCACAAGTTCCGGAACGCCGCGGATGACCGTGGTGTAGAGCGAAGTGAGAAAATTGGCCGCCCTGTTTTTGCAGAGCCGGCCCCAGGCGCCGATCATGCCCAGTACGATGGCCACGGCCATGGAGCACACGCCCACAAGAATCGTGAGCTGCGTGCCTTCCACCAGAAGCCAGCCGTACCCTTGCAAATCTACCATGTATGCATCCTAATTCCGCCGGTGATAAAGGGGCGGGGCGCCCGACGCGCCCCGCTTCCGTATATGATCGCAGGGTGTTAACTCATTTTCGCCTTGAAGCAAGGCTTGCGTCTGAAACAACAGCCCATCGTTTCAGATAAACGCATACGAGCAGCTCAACCTTTTCAAGGTCGATGCGCCCTAATCCCCGTACAAATCGAAATCGAAGTACTTGTCATTGATGGCCTTATACATGCCGTTCTCGCGAATGGTCGTGATGGCCTTGTTCAGGGTTTCGCGCAGCTCGTCGTCGCCCTTGCGCACGGCGATGCCGATGCCTTCGCCGAACCACTTTTCTTCGGAAAAGGAGGGGCCGATAAATTCGTAGTCCTTGCCGTCCTCGGTGCCGAGGAAACCGCTCATCAACACGACCTGGTCGGCGAAGAGCAGGTCGACGCGACCGGCCAGCATGTCCATGTTGGCCTCTTCCTGATTTGCGTAGGGCCTGATGTCGAGCACGTCGCTGAAATTGTCGCGCAGGAAGTTGTCGGAAACCGTGGCGCGCTGCACGCCCACGGACAAGCCCTTGAGGCCTTCCTTGCTCACTTCGATGCCGGCGCCCTTCTTGGCCACGAAACGCGCGGGAGTCAGGTAGTACTTGTTGGAGAAATCAACCTTTTGCTTGCGCTCTTCGGAAATGGTCATGGAAGCGATGATGCAATCGATCTTTTTGGCCTGCAGCGCCGGGATCAGGCCGTCCCAGTCCACCACCACGTATTCGCATTCCAAATCCGCAACTTCGCACAATGCGTGGGCGATATCGATGTCAAAGCCCTCAAGCTCGCCCTTGTCGTTGATTTGACTGAACGGAGGGTAAGCGCCTTCCGTGCCCACGATAACCTTTTTCCCGGCCAGGGCGGAACCCGCCAGGGCCAACGTCAGCAGCGCAGCCATGCACAACGCGACGACCAGTACCTTCTTCATCTCGTTTCTCCTTGAACTTGAAACTGTTAGGGAGTTTTCCGTTCTCAATAGACCGTATCCGCCAAGAATCGCGAGAGGAACTGACGGCAGACCTGGGAGTCGGGATTCTCAAAAACCTTCTCGGGCACCCCCTGCTCCTCAACACGCCCTTCATGCAGAAACATAACCAGCGAAGAAACATCCCGGGCGAAATCCATCTCATGGGTGGCGATGATCATGGTGCGCCCCTCTTTGGCGAGATCGCCGATAACGCGCAGCACTTCGCCGACCATTTCCGGGTCAAGGGCCGACGTGGGCTCGTCG
Source organism: uncultured Desulfovibrionaceae bacterium (assembly GCA_964517355.1). GTDB lineage: Bacteria > Desulfobacterota > Desulfovibrionia > Desulfovibrionales > Desulfovibrionaceae > CAZFCK01. Next base: position 36,303 of record CAZFCK010000005.1, read on the forward strand.
AAAAGAATCACCTCCGGGTTCATGGCCAGGGCGCGGGCAATGGCCACGCGCTGCTGCTGTCCGCCGGAAAGATGTGCCGGATAACTGTCGCGCTTGTCGCCGATGCCGACTTTTTGGAGCAGTGCCATGGCCTGCTCCACGCACTCCTTTTTGGGACGTCCCAAAACGTGTACCGGCGCCTCGATGACGTTTTCAAGCACCGTCATGTGTTCCCAAAGATTGAATTGCTGGAAGACCATGCCCAGGCGCGTGCGGATGCGGTCCACCTGTTTGGCGTCGCTCGGCACGGATTGGCCGTGGCGGTTTTTACGCATCTTTATCAACTCGCCGCGCACGCTCACGGAACCGCTATCCGGCGTTTCCAGCAGATTGATGCAGCGCAGGAAGGTGCTTTTGCCCGAGCCGCTGGAGCCGATGAGCGCGATGACGTCGCCTTCGTTGGCCGTCAATGAAATGCCCTTCAATACTTCCAGGTTGCCGAAGCGCTTGTGGATATTCTGCACGACCAGGGCCGGCGCCGCTTGTCCGTTTTCAGCCGAACGGTCGGATGGGGTGGATTCCGTGTTTTCCGATCTTTCTGTGGCGCTTGCGTGCTGCAAGGTAGGGCTCCCTGGTTGATTGTGGCGAACGATTTTTTACCAAAATGCGTAAATCCCGGAATTTGTAGTGTGTCTGACCTCGCTTTGTCAATAAAAAGCAAACGGCTCCATGAAAACGGCATATTGTCGACGGGATGTTTTTTCCTTTCGGCACGATGGAAAGCAGCGGCCGGTGCGCGTTGCGCCAATGAATACGCCGCGGCGCCCCCCTCACTGGGACACCGCGGCGATCATGGAGCGAACAACTTGAAAATAACTATTTCGGCGGCTTTGTCTCGTTGTTCTCGTCCTCTTTTTCCTCTTCGACCATTTTGGCCGCGTCTTCGATATTGCCGTAGGAAGACATGCCGGCCGCGGCCATGGAGCTTTCGAGAGTTTTGGGCAAGCGCTTGATAAAATCCCAAAACTTCTCCATTTCGCCCTTGTCGTAATACTCGGAATCCAGGGCCTCGGTGGCCTGCTGGACCTTTTCATCGCCGAATCCGGTCAACAGAACGGTTTTGACTTTGGGATTGTGTTCCTTGAGCTTGGTGATGCACACCAGACCATCCATGCCCGGCATCTTCAGGTCCACAATGGCGGCGTCGATATGTTTTTTCTTCGCCAATTCCACAGCTTCCTCCCCACTATAGGCAACAATGGGGTGGATGCCGCGCAATTCAAGCCGTTCCTTGAGAAAGTCGACAAATTCCCTCTCATCATCGACAATCAACATTTTAATCTTACCCACAACACACCTCCAGGATTAAAATATACATTCCAAACCTCTTAGGCACTATCGAGGCCTGCAATGCGTGCTTGTTCCATTTTCATACAAGCTTTTTTTTTGAAACGAAAGCCCCAAATGCCCGCCTTGTTATCTCTGGGAACACGAAACACGCACCTCCGTTTCATCAATACCATACTTCGAGCTTTCCGCGTAGATCTTCGAGCGTGGAAATGCCGATTTTTTCCATGGCCTCGGGCAAGGCCCGCGCCACGCGAAAGGCCTGGTCCGGACGGTGGAAATTGGCCGTGCCGATCTGTACGGCGTGGGCGCCCACCAGAATGAATTCCAGCACGTCCTCGGCGGTCACCACCCCGCCGACCCCGATCACGGGAATTTTCACGGCGCGCGCCACCTGATACACGCAGCGCAGGGCCACGGGCTTGATGGCCGCGCCGGACAGGCCGCCCACGACATTGGCAAGCCGGGGGCGCCTCGCCTCCAGATCCACGGCCATGCCCGTCAATGTGTTGATACAGCACAGCATGTGCGCGCCGCCATCCTCGCAGGCCTTGGCAATGGCCGTGATGTCGGTGACATTGGGACTCAATTTCATTATCACCGGCTTTCGCCCCGCATTTTTGCGCACCACTTCGCAGACCTTGCGAGCCGTGGAGGCATCTTGCCCGAACAGCGCCCCCCCCGCCGCCACATTGGGGCAGGAGATGTTCACTTCCAGGGCGGCCACGCCCTCCACCTCCGACAAACGCCTGGCCAGTTCGCCGAAGTCGGCCGCGCAACCGGCGTAGATATTCGCGACGACAGGCGTTTCTTTCCATGGCAAAAGAGGCAGCTTGTGCTCGACAAAGGCCTCCACGCCGATATTCTGCAATCCGATGGCGTTGAGCATGCCGCAGGCGGTTTCCGCCACCCGGGGCATGGGATTGCCGGCGCGGGCCTCCAGGGAAAGCCCTTTGACCACTATTCCGCCGAGTTCGCGCAGATCGCCGTAGGGCATGAACTCCACACCATAGCCGAAGGTGCCGGACGCCGTGAGCACGGGATTGTCCAGCTTCAGCCCCGGCAATTTTACTCGCGTATCAATCCCGCTCATCAGTCCAACTCCAGTTCATCCGCCCAGAACATCGGGCCTTGGCTGCACACGGGCACAGGCACAACACCCTGCTCCGTGACGGTTTTGGTCACGCACCCCATGCACACGCCCACGCCGCAGGCCATGCGGTTTTCAAGGGAGAGCTGCGTACGCGCGCCAAGTTCCAGGGCCAGGGAGTGCACCGTGCGCAAAAAGGGCGTGGGTCCGCAGGCCAGCACCAAACCTTTGCCGGCATACTCCTGCATGCGCCTGCGCAGCAATTTCACAAAGGCGTCCAAATCCGCCGCGTCGTGCTCCCGCAGGCTTTCCGCCGGTATCTGCTCCGCAAGCTGCTCGTAAGGATAACACCCCAGCGGGGGGCGGTGTCCGAAAACCAGATGCAGCAGCTCGGGTCTGGGGTGGTGCAGGGCGTATCCCACAAACGGGGCGATGCCTATGCCCCCTGCCAGGAGCAGGGTGGGCGTATCCGACTCCATGGCAAAGCCCTTGCCCAGGGGCCCCCACAAGGTGACGCGATCCCCTTGCTCAAGTTCCGCCATTTTTGTAGTACCGCGTCCCACCACCTGGAAAAAAACGTTCAGGGACGCGTCATCCGTGCTGCAGATGGAGAACGGACGCCCCCAGGTGAATTCAGCGCCCCAGCTTTCGGGCCGCAGCATGACGAATTGGCCGGGCAGCCAGCCATCCCAGGCGGGGCGCTCCAACCGTAATAAATAATATTCGGGCCACCCCTCGCATTGACCGAAAGGCGCGCAATCAAATACTCTCAGGCTTCGGCACTCGGGCCGGAAATGGAGAAGATCCATGATGTTCCGCTCGCCGATTATCACCTCGCGTGGCCGCGAGGATAAAAGTTTCCGGGGTTTCACGCCCTTGTACACTCTCCAAGGAGAAAAAACGTATGTCCATTCAGGCAGTACCTGAAATCCTGGCACCGGCCGGAGACGTTCATTGTCTCCTGGCGGCGCTGGCCGCCGGGGCCGACGCCGTCTACGTCGGACTCAAACACTTTTCCGCAAGAATGCAAGCGGAAAACTTTTCCGTCAAGGATTTAGCGCGTTGCGCGCAGCTCGCCGCCACAAAAAACGCCAGACTTTATGTCGCGCTGAACACGCTGCTCAAGCCCGGCGACCTGGACGCCGCGGGCAGGCTCATCCGCAGACTCGAGCAAAGCGTCAAGCCGCACGGCCTCATCGTGCAGGACCTCGCCTGCCTGGAACTCGCGCGGCAAACCGGGTTCACTGGCGAACTGCACCTTTCCACACTGGCCAACGTCAGCCACCAGGCGGGGCTGGCCATGGCCGCCCGCGCGGGCGCAGCCCGCGTCGTACTGCCGCGCGAACTGAACATCGACGAAATCAAGGACATGGACGCCGCTTGTCCGCAAGATTTCCCGGATTTCGGTCTCGAGGTCTTCATCCATGGCGCGCTCTGCTTCTGCGTCTCGGGCCGCTGCTATTGGAGCAGCTATCTCGGGGGCAAAAGCGGTTTGCGCGGCCGCTGCGTCCAGCCCTGCCGTCGCGTGTATACGCAAAAAGGACGCAAGGCCAGATTCTTTTCCTGCCAGGACCTGAGCCTCGACGTGCTGGTCAAGTCCCTGCGCAACACGCCCCGCGTTCGAGCCTGGAAAATCGAGGGCCGCAAAAAAACGCCCCATTACGTCTATTACACCGTAACGGCATATAAAATGCTGCGCGACCAGGGAGACGACCCCGATACGCGCAAGGCGGCGGAAGACATCCTGCAACAAGCCCTGGGCAGGCCGTCCACCCACTACACCTTTCTGCCGCAACGCCCCCACTCTCCTGTGAACGCCGCCCCCCCGGATGCGCCGGACAGCGGTTCCGGACTCTTTGTGGGGCGCGTGAGCCTCGCGCCAGACGGCAAAGCCTTGCTCAAGCCCCGCATCCCGCTCCTGAAGCAGGACTTGTTGCGCGTTGGCCACGAGGACGAATCCTGGCATCAGACCCTGCCCCTGCGCAAAGGCGTTCCCAAAGGGGGGCGTTTGGACATCTTTGCCAAAGGCAAAAAGATTCCCCAAAAAGGCACGCCGGTCTTCCTCATAGACAGAAGGGAGCCGCCCTTGATCCAGCGGATCAACGCGCTCAAGGAGCGCCTGGAAGCCATCGAGATTCCGGAAGCCGCGTCGCAGCCCCAGGATTTCGCCGCGGTCATGCCGCCGCCTGTGGCCAACCGCCCCAAACAAATGCAGATGCACGTGCTGCGCTCCCTGCCCAAAGGCAAGGCGGGCAAAAGCGCCCAGGAAACCGGCATCTGGCTGCACGAGGCGACCCTGCAGGGGGTCTCGCGCACCCTGCAGCCGAAAATGTGGTGGTGGCTGCCTCCCGTGCTCTGGCCCTGCGAAGAACGCAGTACCCGGGCCATGTTGGAGCGGCTTGTGGCCAACGGCGCGCGCCGTTTCGTCTGCAATCAGCCCTGGCAGGCCGCGCTCTTTCCCCAGACGCAGGATCTCCAGCTCATAGCCGGCCCCTTCTGCAACGCGGCCAACGCCCTGGCCCTGCAGGAACTGGCGCGCATGGGCTTCTCCCAGGCCATAGTCAGCCCGGAACTGGAGGCGGATTCGCTCCTGGCCCTGCCCGCCGCCAGCCCGATTCCTCTGGGCATCGTGCTGGCCGGAGAATGGCCCGTGGGAGTGACGCGCATCGAACCCCAAGCCCTGACGCCTTTGACGCCTTTCTTCAGCCCCATGAAAGAGAGCTTCTGGTCCCGCAAGTACGGCCGCACCGTGTGGCTCTTTCCCGGCTGGCCGCTGGACCTGTCAAAACACCGCAAAGCCTTGCAGGAGGCGGGGTACACCTTGTTCGTCACCTTGCACGAACGCCGCCCCAAAGAATTGTACGAACCCGCGCGCACCAGCGGATTCAACTGGGATCTACAACTGCTCTGATCGACGACATGAAAAGACCAGGCTGTGTTTTTAAATTCGCTATAAAAAGAAAATGCGAGAGGGGAAGAACCTCTTTCAAGAACTTCAGCCCTTGGGCGCGGTTGTTTCGCGCCTTAGGGATGAAGATAGCAGCGCTGGTTTTCCCCTAGGAAAAACAAGTCGTTCCCACATTGCGGAGTTAAGGACATAGCCACATTTTTAAATTCGACTTTCTGAGGAGAGCGCATGCTATAACATTTTGTATTTGATTAAAAAATAAACACAAGATTGTCGTTTTTTCCGGTGTCCAGGGGCCTCCCCTGGTCGTCGTGCGGGCGCGAAAGTCCGCGACTTTATTGTTTTTTTCTTTATGTCCGAAAGTCGTATTTTTAAAAAATTATAATCTATCAACTTGATTTTTCTATTTTTTTCAGAATGATCTTTCTGAATCGTTACATTTTAGAAACAAGCCCTCGGGCGTGCCTTTCGCAATCCGTTTATTCCTTGCGTGTCTTTTTATCCAGATAGTCCAGATTGCTTTGGGCATCGTAAAAACCGGGCTCCAGTTCCAGCGAAGTCTGCAACGCCTCGCGCGCTTCCCGTTCGCGCCCCAAATGTACGAGCACCACCGCCAAATTGTTCCAGGTGCGCGCGGAGCGCGGCATCAAACGCAGGGCCTTCCGCAACTGGGTTTCAGCCTCTTGAAAGCGTCCCTGCCCGCCTAGAGCTTCGGCCAGAAGGTTCATTGTCTCCATGTTGTAGGGGCTCAACTCCATGGACGTGCGCAAATGTTGTTCAGCTGCGGCAAATTCCCCGCGCTCAATGAAAATGGCGGCCAGGTTCGTATGGGCCACGAACGAGGCGGGATTGTGTTCCAGGATGTCGGTGTACAGGGAAAACGTGGAAGTGTAGGGCAACGTGCGGTCCCAGGTGATCAAGGCCAACGGCAGCAACAGAAAGGCGACCAATACGGCCGGGGCGCATAACTTCCTGGCGTATCGCCGGTAAATCATTGCCAACACGCCTGAAAACAGCGCGAAGACGCCGATGATGGCCAGATAATGCAGATGATGCCACACATAGCTGTAGCGCATGAAATAGCCGTTGACCACGCCCAGAAACGGGAACATGGTCCCTGTGTAGAACAATACGGCGGTTAGAGGTCCGCGCCCGATTTTCCCACGCAGGAGAAAAAGCGTGAGCATTACGGCCAGGGCTGCGAAGGGGTAGCCGTACTGCACCCAGTCCCGGGGGTCGATTTCCCAACGCGGGTAAGTCATGATGATACCCACCGGCGCCAATACCTTACCGATGTAGAACCACCATGCCCGCCCCACAATGATCAGGCGTTGCGCCTCGCTCAGCGCCCAGGGAAAACCCTCCGTGCCCATACTTATTTCAAGGGACACGGCCAAGAGTCCGAACGCCAGGCTGCAGCCGAAAAAAGGCGCCGTCAACAGCACATGGCGCAGGGTGACGCGCCCCCTTTTCCACCAGATTACGAGCAGCAGAGCCGCGGGAAACGTGACTGTGCTGGTTTTGGCGGTCAGGGCGCAAAGGAACAGAACCATTCCCAAGACATATTGTTTTTTGTCCAAAGGAGCCGCGTCGTCCTGATCAAGCCCGAAGCTTTTGATCATGCAGTAAAACGCCGCCAAATAAAAAATGCCGGAAAGGATGGCCGTACATTCCGTGACCCAGGCCACGGCCTCGATCATCACGGGATGCACGGCGAAAAGCGCCGCCGCGAGAAAAGCGCCGGGCGCGCGCAGCAGGCGCAAACAGCGCCAGACCAGCAGCGAGGCGAGGGCGTGCCCCGCCATGTTCAGGAAATGATAGCCCAGGGGATCGAAGCCCCAGAGTTTGTGCTGCACCCAGAAAAAAGTGAGCGAGAGCGGGTAGTATTGCCGGAACGAGCCGATGTCGAACCAGATGCGCCGCAGCCCGTCCAGGGTCAGGAGCAGGCCGTTGGCGGTGACGTTGGTGTCGTCGTCCCAGATGAAACCGGCGTTGAGCGCCGGGAAAAACGCTACGAACACCAGCAACGCCAAAATGCTCCCCCCGACGAACAAGGAGAGTTCACCTCCCTTTTCCTGGCCAATGGACGCGAGATTTGAGCGCATGGTTCCGCAACCCCGGTTAGAAGTTGTTCCACTCGAGCGAAGAAACTTTCAAATGGAATATTGTGGGGCTCCGCCCCAAACCCCGCCAGGGGGGAACGCCCCCCCCCGGACCTGCGAATAGCTGATTAAAATTGCTGATATCTTAGCATGTCATACCGATAAAGAATTGGGGATTCTCAAGAACCTTTTATTAAAAGGTTCTTGAGCGCCGGAAGCATACCCGTATGAAAAAAGCAACGTTCCACCTGCCGGAGAAGACGTTCCGCCGGGGGCATTGCGCGCGTTTTTCCCCGGAACGACGAGAAGCGCATCAGCCCCTTTTTTTGAGCAACAGGATACCGTCTTTGGGAAAATGGGCGCGCCCGAAACAGGTGTCCACCATCCCGGCGGAGGCGGGCACGCGAAACAGCACTTCATAGGCGGGTCCCACGAGTTCGATAATCTTCTCGTCCAATTCGTCTCCGCCGTGCGTCCCGATGTGGAGGATGTCGATCCGCCCCGCTTCCAAGGCCTTTTTCGCCCCTTGTAGCGCCTCGTATTCCACGCCCTGCACGTCCATATGAATGAGGTGCAGATGATCGAAGCCGTATTTTTCCATCAAGGAATCAATACGGAAGCAAGACACTTCGATATTGCCTTTCGCATCGTCTATGCCCTGGCCGTAGCTTTCTTCCGGCGCTTTTTGGGCGCGAAAGCGACAGGTGCCGTCATAGGAACTCACGGCGCCGTGCACGGCCACGCCGTTGATGCCCTGCTTTTCAAAATGCTCCCTGGTCCACTGAAAATGCGACGGCTCGCCCTCCAGAGCCAGGCACCTGTAGCCCGAGGCGGCAAGCGGCACAATCTTGTGATCCACCACGCCGGCAAGGGCCAGGCACCAGTCGCCCCTGCCCGCGCCGAGTTCGAACATGTTGATGACCGGGGAGTCGATCATGCTCAGCGCGTTGCAAAACACTTGTATTTCAACATCGCGTTCGGTAAGTGCGCCGTGCGCGACGGCCTCCTGGTCTTCCTGCAGGTCCAGAAGCCGTTTATCATCGCTTTTCACCTTGCGCATCTGGTGGTAGCCGTGCCAATAGCGAATCCATCCCTGGGATTCCGGCGCCTCGGTTTCAGGAGTTTGTATGCTGAACGTTTGCAGTTGCATGCTTCTCTCTCAAGGGTTTGCTGAATTGCGGCGTAGCGCCGAGGAGAGGCGAACCTACCAGAACCACACCCGATGACAAGTGGCTCGTGCGCACCTCGCGCGCGGCTCAAGGAATTGCCTCTTGATTTTTGGCTTCACCTGCCTATGGTAGAGGCGCTATTGATCGCCGGAAGGCACGAACCGCCGGCGCAACCCTGGACAGCCACAGGATACCGACAATGCCCAGTCCTCAGAACTACTTGATGTGGAACATGACGCGCCAGTGCAACTACCGTTGCAGCTATTGCTATTATCCGCATGTTCCGCCGCCGGTGCGCGACGCCCTGCCCACCGAGGATCTTGTGCGTTTTCTGGACGGGACCGGCAAGCACTGGCTGGTCGGCATGACCGGGGGCGAGCCGCTTTTATATCCTGATTTTGTCTCATTGTGCAAACGGTTGTGCGAGAACCATAGCATCAGTATCGACACAAATCTGAGCCTTTCCAAAAAGGTGCGCGACTTTGTGGACCGCCTCGCTCCCGACCGGGTGCAGGAGCTCTATGTTTCGCTGCATATCCAGGAACGCGAGCGCCACGGCGGCGTGCAGGACTTCGTGGATAACGTCGCCCTGCTCCACGACGCCGGTTTCACGGTGATCGTCAACTACGTGCTGCACCCCGAACTGGTGCACCGTTTTGCCGATGACCGCCAGTTCTTCGCCGAACAGGGCATCACGCTCAGGCCGCGCCCCTTCAAGGGCGCCTACGAAGGGCGCCGCTACCCCGAGGCCTATTCCGAGGCCGCCAAGGAAATGCTGGCCCTGCATCCCGGCGCGGGCACGAAAATGGTCTATGATTTCCACGGAGTGCCCTGCGAAGGTGGGCGCAGTTTCATCCGCATGGAACCGGACGGCACGGTTTTCCGCTGTTCAGGCGAGAAAAAGGTCATGGGCACGGTGACGCGGGGCGTGACGCTGCACAGTCGCGCCGAACCCTGCGGCGTGCATCGCTGCCCCTGCCGGGGGCTGGACTACGTGCTGTTGACCTCGGCGCAGCAGGCGTTTCTGCGCGGCTTGCAGCTCGGGCTGCTGGGGCAGGCCGAGCAGGCGCGCGCGGCGTACGATCAGGCCCTGCGCCTGGACCCGGCCTACGCCGGCGCGTACAACAACACGGGCGTGCTTTTGTGGCAGGAGAACCAGCGCCAGCGGGCTCTGGACTGTTTCACCAACGCCCGCGCGCATCAGCCCGAAGAAGGCCTTTTCCTGTTCAACACCGCGCTGGCCCTTGCCTGCCAGGGCAAAACATCGGAGGCCAGGCAGCATTGCCGCGCGTTTCTGGACCGGCACGAGGACAAGCTCGTTCGCGAGTGCTACGCGCATCTGGAACAACAGAACGCCCTCATGGAGAACGCGCCCCGGCTCTGTTTGCGCGTTCATTCCGGCCGGCCTCTGGAGTTTCAATTGTGAGCCGCGAAAAATTCCGCTCCACGGCTCCCAAGGCTTGATACGGCTCTGGACATTGGCTTGCAAAACTTATAACGAGGTGTCTTTGCTAAACCTAGGTTTATTTCGCGTCGAGTACTGAAACCCGAGAGCCCCTGATCCCTATGCACCACCCGAGCCTTTTTGATGCCGAACACATATAACATCCTGATGTATTCCCACGACACCTACGGTCTGGGGCATATTCGTCGCAGCATGGCCATTGCGACGCACCTCAACGAACCCGGCGTGAACATCCTCATTCTCACGGGCTCGCCCATCGTGGGACGTTTCCAGTTCGCCGAAGGCATTGATTTCGTGCGCGTTCCCGGCATGATAAAAAAATCCAACACGATCTACGTGCCGCACACCATCAACATCGACGCGCATCACGCCCTGCATATCCGGCAAAGCATCATCGAAGCCACGGCCAAAGCCTTCGACCCCAAACTTTTCATCGTGGACAAGGTGCCCCTGGGACTCAAAGGCGAACTCAAGCCGACCCTCGAATGGTTCCGCGACAACCGTCCCAAGACAAAAATCGTTCTCGGTTTGCGTGATATCCTGGATGACGCGGAAAGCACGCGCCGGGAATGGGAGCGCAAAAACTTCAACGAAGTTTTGGAAAATCTCTATTCCGAAATTTGGATATACGGAAACAAAGACTTTTACGACCCGGTCACGGAATATAATATTCCGCCGCAATTGGCGAAAAAAATCGTGTACACAGGCTACATCCCACGCCCCGTTCCTCCGAAAAAGTATTTCCAAAAGGAAAAGGAACGCAAACAACTCGTCGTGGTGACCACCGGAGGCGGGGGCGACGGCTACCCCGTGCTGGACAACTATCTGCGCATGCTCGAACAAAACGGCGCCTCGCCTTTCAGATCTCTGATCATCACCGGCCCGTTCGTGCCCCGCGACAAACTCGACGAGCTCATTGAGCGGGCCAGGAAACGCAATGTGCCTCTGGTGGCCTTTGTCAAAAAAATCGAGCGCAAACTGGCCGAAGCCGACCTGGTCATCAGCATGGGCGGCTACAACACCGTGTGCGAGATACTTTCACTCAAAAAAAATTCCCTGATCATCCCCCGGGAAACGCCGCGCCTGGAGCAGCGCATCCGCGCCGAAATCCTCCAGCAACGAGGACTGGCCGAGTATCTTCCCTGGGGCGACCTTTCCCCCGACGCCTTGCACGAGAAAATCACCTGTCTTTTGCAAGCCCCCGACAAGCAACAGGATACCGTCGAGTCGTTCCCCATGACCGGCCTGGATGTCATGCGCTCCAGACTGCAAGCATTTCGTAGAGAGATCCCATGACCGCAGCCTTTGAGGCCGGCGGCGCGCATCCCGACAAGACCCCCGTGGTGGGCATGGTCCTCAAGGGCTACCCCCGGCTCTCCGAAACATTCATTTCTAATGAAATCAAATTATTGGAAGATGAAGGATTCCACATCCACATTTTCTCCATGCGGCCGCCGCGCGAGAGCGTGCGCCATGCTTCGGTGCGGGACATTCGCGCCAACGTCACCTACCTCCCCGAGTATCTGCTGCCGGCCTTGCCCATGCTGCTCGCAGCCAACGCGGGCTGGTTCCTGCGCCACCCCTGGCGCTATCTCAAAGGTCTGACCCTGTTACTGCGGCGTTTTCCCCTGGCGCCAAAAAAACACACCTGGATCAAGCACTTCCTCCAGGCGGGGTATCTTTTGCAGGTGACGGCCAAAGACGGCGACGCCGCTCCCGTGGACCATTTTCACGCCCACTTCGCGCATACCCCCTGTTCCGTGGCCATGTACGCCGCCGTGCTTTCAGGGGTCGATTTCAGTTTCACCGCGCACGCCAAGGACATTTACACGCAGCGCCCCGACCCCGTACGCCAAAAGCTCGCCCTGGCGCGTTTTTGCGTCACCTGCACGCAATACAACCGGGCCTACCTGCGTTCGCTGCTGCCGCGAAACGGTTCCGCGCGCATGAAAGACGTGCATTGCGTGTACCACGGCATCGATCTTTCCCTGTTCGCCCCCGGAGACCTCGCTACGGATGCCCGCCCTCCTTTCCAGATCATCACCGTGGCGCGGTTTGTGGAGAAAAAGGGTCTGGACCGTATCCTGGACGCCTTGGCCCTGCTCAAGGACCAGGGCCTGGACTTCCATTACACGCTCATCGGCTCCGGCGAACTGCGCGCCGACCTTGAACGCCGCATCGACGCGCGCGGAATCTCGCAGCAGGTGACGCTCACGGGCGCCATCGCCCACGAACAGGTGCTCGACCATTACCGCACGGCCCATTGCTTTGTCTTGGGATGCCGCGTCGCCCCGGACGGCGACCGTGACGGCATTCCCAACGTGCTGGCCGAAAGCATGGCCATGGGCGTGCCTGTGGTGGCCACGGACGTTTCCGGCATCCCGGAGCTGGTTGAGCATGAAAAAAGCGGTATACTGGTGCCCGACGCCCTGTTGCGTTCCGAGGACGCGGCTCCCCTTGCCGCGGCCATCCGGCGCGTATTGGAAGACGACGCCTTGCGCGCCGCCATCATCCCCGCAGCCAGGGAGCGCGTGCGGGAAATCTTCGACAACCAACGCCTGATCCGCGATCTGGTGGAAGTGTATAAGGCCCATGGCCTGGGCCCGCGGGACGGCTCTTGACAAAACACGCGACAACCCGGGCGCTTTGATATAAACACAGCTTCTCACAGCGCCTCAGCCCGGCATCCATGCGTGCCCCCATAATTGACCATGCGCATAGCGTTTTGCACACCATTCAAGCCTCTCGACCATCCGCGCCCTTCCGGGGACGTGATGATCGCGCGCAGTATTTTCGATTTCCTCCGCAAGCGGGGGCATGAGGTCCTGCTTGTTCCCCACTTTGAGACCACATGGTTTTACTGGAGACCGCGCACGTGGCCCGCTCTGTGCTTAGCCTTGAGCGCCGGACGCGCGTTCTTGCAAAAAAAACAACCGGACCTTTGGCTGACTTATCACACATACGACAAGGCCCCGGACATCCTGGGCCCCTGGCTGGCCGCGCCCCGAATCCCATACGCGATCTTCTCCGGCGCCTACGCGCCAAAGCGGGGGCGCAGACTGCGTTACCGTCCCGGTTTCTTCCTGAACCGCAAGGCGTTGCACGACGCGGCCCATGTATTTATCAAGGAGCGCTGGGACGTTGCGGACGTGGGCGGCCTCATCGGCGAGGACCGCGTGACCTATGTGCCTCCGGGCCTGTTCCCCGAGGACTGGCAACACGATGCCGGAGCGCGCCGGACATTGCGCCGCGAATGGGGAGATGAGCACGCGCCACTGGTCATGAGCGCCGCGGCGTTTCGCCCCGGCGTCAAGACGGAAGGTTTGCGGCAAGTCATCCTGGCCTGCGGCAGACTGATACGTTCCGGCCAGGCGCCGGACTTGCGGCTCGTCATCGCGGGCGACGGCCCCGAGCGCCCCTTTCTGGAAAATCTCGCCGCCGAGCATATGCCGGGGCGCACACGCTTTCTGGGTCTTGTTCCCAGAGAGGAGCTGCCCCGCTATTACAGCGCCGCCGATGTCTTCGCCTTCCCCGGCATCAACGAGGCCGTGGGCATGGTGCTTTTGGAAGCGCAGTCCTGCGGCACGCCGGCCGTGGCCTGGGATCACTTCGGGGGGCGCGAGGTGGTGGCCCACGAACGCAGCGGCTTTGTGACAAAGAGTTTTGATGAACACGCCTTTACCGAGGCCATCGGCCGCCTGGTCACAGAACCGGAACTCCGCCGCCGCATGGGCGGGGAAGCCGTGCAATACGTGCGTGAAACCCATGATCTGAACAAAAACTACGCCGCCGTTGAAGAACGCCTCCTCACCATTGCGGATGCGCACCGGCATCAGGATAACGACGCATGAGCACCCTTTTCTGTTTTTTACGTCACGGTGAAACCCTTTGGAATTGCGAAAAATTGATCCAGGGGCGCACTGAATCCCCTCTTTCCCCCCGTGGCCGGGAGCAAGCCCTTTCCTGGGGCCCTCCCCTTGGGCCGTGGAAATTTTCGTATATCATTTCAAGCCCCCTGGGCAGGGCGCAGGAGACCGCCGCCCTGTGCAACCGCGCCCTCGACCTGCCCATAGTGCATGACGACCGCTTTATCGAGCAGGATTGGGGAAACTGGGTGGGGCGGCGCATCATCGACATCCGCGCCCAAGATCCCTCCATGCTCGCTGCCGAGGAGGCAAAAGGCTTCGAATTCCGCCCCCAAGGCGGTGAAAGCCGGCTCGAAGTGCTCGCCCGCGTCAAAGACGCCCTCGCGGACATCGCCTCCACCCATGCCGGACAACGCCTCCTGATCGTCAGCCACAGCGGCGTGCTGCGCACCCTGGCCCACAAGCTCCTGGGCAGCCCCTACACGCCCGGCATGCCCGACCCCATAGAGCGGGGCAAATTGCTGTGCGTTTCGTGCAACGGCCAGGGATTGCGGCTGCACGCCCCTGCGCATCCCCTGGAGTCGCCCTCCGACTTCGATACATAGCCATGCGCGTGCTCTTCTATTGCCAGCACGTGCTCGGCATGGGGCACATGTTCCGCAGTCTGGAAATCGCGCGCGCCCTGTCCGGCCATAACGTGTTGTTCGTCACGGGCGGGCCGGAAGTTCCTCTTGAAATTCCCGAACATGTCCGTCACGAGCGCCTGCCCGGCCTGCGTATGGACGCCGCGTTTTCCGCCCTGCTGCCCACGCCGGAAACCCGCGGCCTGACCATTGAGGAGATCAAGACCGCGCGCAAAACGCGCCTGCTGGAGCTGATGCGCTCCTTTCGCCCCCAGGTGTTTCTGGTGGAACTGTATCCCTTCGGCAGACGGGCCTTCGGTTTCGAGCTCAAGCCCGCGCTGGAATGGGCCGCGTGCAACAGATGCCGCCGCGTGTGCAGCCTGCGCGACATTCTTGTGGAGAAAAAGGATCAGGACGCCTATGAGCAGCGCGTCCTGAAATTGCTGCACGCCCATTTCGACACGCTGCTCGTACACGCCGATCCGGACATGTGCGACCTTGAGCAAACCTTTTCGCGCTTCGCGGACATAAAAATCGCCGCCACCTATACCGGATACGTGGCCGCTGCCCCCGACCCCGGCAAGGTGGCCGCACTGCGCGACGAGCTGCGCCTTTCTCCCGGCACGTCCCTGATCGTGGCCAGCGCCGGTAGCGGCAGCGTGGGGTATGAACTGCTTTCCGGAACCATTGAAGCGTCCGCCCTGCTTGCGCCCCATGTGAATCATCAGCTGTGCGTTTTCAGCGGTCCACTCCTGGACGACGACGCCTACAACGCTTTGGAGCGGCGCGTACGAACCATGCCCCAGGTGCGATTGCGGCGTTTCAGCGCACGCTTCACCACCTGGCTCGGCGCCGCAGATCTCTCCCTGAGCATGGGGGGGTACAATACCGTCATGAGCCTTGTCGCGGCTGGCACTTACGGACTGGTCTCGCCTTTCGCGCAAAACAGGGAGCAGCGCATGCGCGCCGAACTGCTCCAGGCGCGCGGCGCCCTTTCCCTGCTGGAACCTCACGAGCTGGCGCCTGAAGCTCTTGCTTCGCGTATGCGCCAGGCCCTGCAGGCCTCCCCGTCGATCCCCGATGTCAATGTGCTGGGCGCCGCGAACACGGCACGCTGCCTGGAGGCGCTGCATGCTCCCGCACAACGCAGAGGCAGCGTGCAGCGCGCCGTATGCCGCCCCTGGACGAACGGCGGGCAGGAATCATGGGATGATTTCTTCCAGAAACTGCGCGACATCGCCCGAGGCGGGGAAACCTCATTCTTCTTTCGCGCCGACGATGTGGCCGTGCCCGGGGAAAAGTGCGCCGGGATGCTCGGACTTTTTCTGCGCCACAACGTACCCCTTTGGCCTGCCTTGGTCCCGGCGTGGCTGCATGAGGAACATTGGCGCGTCCTACGCGCCCAAAGCCGCGACAGCGGGCTTTTCGTCTGGCACCAGCACGGCTGGCTCCATCGCAACCACCAGGTATGGGGAAAAAAAAGCGAATTCGGCAGCGACAGGGCGCTTGCGCATAAACGCAGCGACCTGCTCAAGGGGCGCGAGCGCCTCGACACGTTGTTGCGCAACCGTTTCACCCCGATTTTCACACCCCCCTGGAACCGCATGGACGCAGGGACTATGCGCATCATATCCGATCTCGGCTATGGCGCGCTTTCAGGCGACCACAAGCTGGCGCGGCTTGCGGCCACACTGCCCCCAAATCACGGGGCGCTTCCGGTGCACTCCATCCAGGTGGATTTGCACACCCGCCGTGAAACAGACGATCAGACCGCTCTTGACGGTTTGTTGCGCGAATTCGCCGCCGGAGTCGCCGCCGGATGTGTCGGCGTGATGCTGCACCACCAGCGCATGAACGGACAGAGCTTCGCATTTCTGGACCGCCTGCTGGCGACCGTGCCGCATCTCGGCTGGCAGCCCGTGAAGGTTTTCCACTGATTAAAGACTTGTTAGATTTTTCCGGGGGGAAACCTTTCTGGAGAAAGGTTCTCCCCCCGGACCCCCCTTCCAAAGACTTTTTTACGGAAATGCCTATAAATTAAATGTGATACAAACATACTTGTCTGGCGACAAAGTTTAGAGCATCTCACGCTTGAAAAGCGCTAGATGCTCTTATGCATTTCCTTGGAA
>CAZFCK010000006.1:0-52651 GCA_964517355.1 uncultured Desulfovibrionaceae bacterium
TCCAGAGAAATGCATAAGAGCATCTAGCGCTTTTCAAGCGTGAGATGCTCTAAAGAGCGGCCATGGCTTCCTCGACATTGTCCGCGAGCACGGCGAATTTGGTAATTCCCACGATATCGAAGACTTTTTTAAAGTTTTCGGAGACACCCGTGATTGCCAGAACCTGCCCCTTCTTGGAACTTTCAAGAAGCAGTTGCGTAAGCAGGGCGATACCTGCGCCATTGATGGTGGCGTTTTCATCAAAGCGGAGGACTATTTTTTTATTTTCATTCTTAATTAAACGGTTCCAGGCCTCTTTTAAAAAGGGCTCGGACAGAGAAGTGACGTTGCCCTGAATGTCCATGATGCTGATATCGCCTTCCTGATGGATGGTGATGTCGTTGACTCCCTTCCGTGCGGAGTGGATCCGTTCTTCAGCCCGCTTGAGCGCCGCTTCCAACGCCTCCTTTTGCACCGGCTTGTTGATGAAATCCGTTGCCGAAAGATTGAGCGCTTGAACCGCCAATTCCATATCGCCATGGCCGGTAACGACAATTACTTCGGTTGTGGGCTCCAGGGCTTTGATTCGTTTGAGCACACCGATGCCGTCCATGCCGGGCATTTTTATATCGGTCATGACGATTTCCGGCCGTTCGACCTTGAATAGTTCAATGCCTTGCTCACCGTTTTCCGCGGTGAGCGGCGCATATCCGTAGGCTCCCAAAAAAAGGCTGAGCATTTCCAGGGTTGGCCGCTCGTCGTCAATGAGCAGAATTTTCGTCATATGGGTCTCCTTGCGTGGAGGGAATGTAATGTGCTCGCAGGGCGAAATGCATTATGATCGACACCAGGCGTAACCGTGCGTGAACCGACGTCGCAGTTGAGACAAGAAAAATGTGCAGCATGAACGATGCGCTTATTCAGCACAGGGAAAGCTGAGCTGAAAAGTCGTCCCTTTTCCCGGATCACTGGTGACGACAATATCGCCTTGATAGTCTTTGACAATGCCGTAAGAAATGGCCAACCCCAACCCCATTCCCTTGCCGATTTCCTTGGTTGTATAAAACGGTTCAAAAATTTTATCCAGTTTGGATTCAGGGATGCCGATGCCTGTGTCGGCGATGCTCAAACTCGGCCGACCGTAACGCATAAAGGTCTTGATGCTGATACAGCGCCTGGCTGGAGAATCTTCGACATCTTCGCGGCTCATGATGGCGTCACGGGCATTTGTCATGAGATTGAAAATAACCTGTTCGATGCGATTCTTATGCGCCAGGATACGAGGCATCTTTTTTTGAAATTCGAGCTCAAGCTCGATATTCTCGAGCTTCAGTTGTTGTCCGATGATATGCAGCACTCCTGTGAGCGCCACGCTGATGTCGAACTTGTCCATGGTTAAATCCGCCTTACGGCCAAATTCGCGGAGCGTGGTGATTATTTCCGAGGCGCGGTCGACCTGTGTGCTGATCTGGCGGGACACTTTAAGCAACTGGTCGCGGGGAGGCTCCTCCCCGCGTTCGATAAGCATGGCCAGGTACTCGCTGCCCAGTTTGATGGCGTTCAAAGGCTGGTTCACTTCATGGGCGATTCCGGCGCTCATTTCACCCAACGTTTTCATTTTGCTCGCTTGAATGAGTTGAGCATCCTTCTCCACAAGATCCGTAATATCGGTGGTGGAAACAATGATCGCCTTTTTATCCTGGTAAATGGTGCCGCAGGCATGCATATTGACGTTGAAGGCGTAATTACCCTTCTTGTAGTGAATGGCTCGGGGGTGGAATATGCATTTGGCCAAGGCCTCCTCGTCCCAGGTGGCGAACGTTCGCATCATCTCCTGTGAAAAATCGCCGGCCAGAAGCGAAAAATCCATCACCGCGAGTTCCTTGCGGGAATACCCATAGACTTCGGAGGCCATGGGGTTGGCGTCCAATATTTCCAATGTCGCCGCATTCAGAACAAAGATGGGATCCGGCCCGCTATGGAACAAGGAGCGGTATTTCTGTTGCGAGGCGGTCAACTCATCGCGGTATTCCTTGAGGTGTTTGACCATATGGTTGAAGGAATTCGCCAGCTGCACCACTTCGTCATTTGGGGCCGCGCGAATTTCCATGACGTAATTCAGATTGTCTTTGCTGATTTCCTCACTCATCTTTATAAGTTGCGTAATAGGCCGCGTGATGTTGCGAGATAGTTTGTCCGCTATAAATGTCATAATAAGAATAATAAACGCTATGAATGAAAGAAATGCCATACGTAATTTTCCAACAACACTATCGATATGCTCTTTGGAAAGTCCTACATGGACGCTCCCAACGTCGTAAATTCCTTCAAGAACAGGTACCGCAACGTCGTATGCCGACTCTCCTTCGAACATTATTAGCTTAATGCTGTTGTCTTGTCCGGAAGAAACAATGTTTGCGTAACGCAGTGTTTCTGGAAAACGGCGGATAAAAGTACTTGCCAGCACGTTTTGCTTAGTGTCCAATATGAAAATATAAGAGACCAGCGTGCGTCGTTCGCCCACCTGCGCGGCCTCGAAGACCATATTGATGAGGTTGGGCCTGTCGTTGGTGATGATGAGCCCTGTGCTGCGATCGGCTATGGAGTGCGCAATGCCCAGGCCGCGAAACTCCAGCTCGCGCGTAAGGCTGGAAATGAGGATGTAGCGCGCAAGGATGGCAATGAAGATGCTGACGAGAAATACAACCGCAAGTGTTGAGAACAAGATCTTATTCTTAAGGTTCAACTTGAAGAAGATGCGCATCGGCATGGCGTGACTCTTCCGGCTATTAATCCGAGGGAGGGGCGGTGACAGGTAGTTGTTGACCGTTTGCTTTGCCTTTGCTTGAAGAAACGCTCCAATCCCGCACCAGGGTTTGCCAGTTCGTTATCAGTCGTAGGGTGCCGTTTGCGATGCGCGTAAAATAGACGCGATCCATTCCTTGATGGTCTGATTTCGAAAAAGACAAGGAGGTATTCGAGCCAAGGGGAAAGTCCTTGATATTGTCTATAGCGTGGATAAGTCCATCTCTTGAGAGGTTTCTTCCCGCCCTCCGCAGTCCTTCAACCAATACTTGAGCGTTGTAGTAGCCTTCAAGGCTCACCGAATTCGCTGCGGAATTGGGGTAATAACGATGCAAAAGGCGCAAGTATTCGCCGACGCTCGGCATCATTTTTCGCGTTTCAGGCAATTCCGGGGGCGGGACCACCTGGCTGATGATGACTCTTTCCCCATGCCGCCCCAACAAGCGGGCCAGCTCTTCGGCGCCGACAAATGAAAGGTTATAAAAAATCAATTCGTTGTTTTGCTCCTTGGCCAGCCTGATGAATTTGGCGCAGGGCTCATAGGTGCCGATCATGACAACCGCCTGCGGGTCTGAGGCGAGGATTGTTTCCAGCCCTTCTTCCACATCAAGCGTTCCCCTGATATATGAACTCTTTGCCACAGGAGCAAGTCCATATTTCTTAAGGGCGATTTCAGAACCGCGCAATCCATCCAGACCATAGGCGTCATATTGATAAAATACGGCGATTTTGGAGAATCCCAGATCCTGCACAAGGTGCGTCACCGCCGCGCCGGTTTCCTGATAATATGAAGCGCGTACGTTGATGATGTATGGGGTGAAAGGTTCGCGAAGAGCGTTCGCCCCGGTGAACATACCGATAATTGGAACTTGCGCCTTGATGACAAGGGGAATGATTTTTTCCGTGGTGGGGGTGCCCACATAGCAGAAGAGACAAAAAACTTCTTCCTCCACGATAAGCTGCTGCGTGTTCGCTAGGCACAGAGGGGGTTCATAACGGTCGTCAAGGGTGATCAGTTTAATGGTGCGCCCATGTATTCCACCTGAATCGTTGATAAAATCAATAAATGACAGGGCGCCGCGCAAGGTTTCCCTGCCCAGGTAGCTGGCATGGCCGCTGAGAGCGAGAGACGACCCTATGCGGATTTCGGTAGGCGTTACACCGGGGACATAGTGCAGCGTACCATTCTCTTGATCGTCATCCGGAGAACACCCTGTGAGTAAAAGAGCGCATAACACAAGAAAAAGCATACGTTGCAACACGGAAGGCTCCCTTGGAGGGGCGTGTCGGCTTACCGCCCCCGCATAAATCTCATTCCTTGTCGGTTTCGGATCGGCCTTTTTCCGGCCGAGCCGTTGCCGTGAGCAATATGGACCAGGAACACGCCGTTGTTTATCCTGAATGTCGCGGCAGAGCCTTGTTCGTTATGCACGGTTGGCTTGCGCAGCTTCGTTGCAAAAACGCAGCTAACGCCGCACGGCCAGCGTTATTCGATCAGGAGCAGCAAAACGTCATATCTTATGTGTTCCAAAAGCGATGTTACCGTAAAAGATTACATGCGCCTAGGGTGGTTCCTATATTATTTTTAGCGAGGGGGGAGCCTTTGTGACACCTCGTCAGAGCGCAACGATCTGCAGCAGGTTGGCTGCAATACGTTCAATGGGCTCCAAGCCGGTAAAGAACCTCACGTTGTGATCCATTGATTTGCCTGGCAGAAAGTTGTGTAAGGAACCCGAGGGGATGAACCTCTTTCAGCCGTACCCGGTAGGCGCGGTCTATGTGCGCCTACCGGGTACGGCCGGTAGCAAAGCGAACGGTTTTCCCCTCGGAAGGGGAGCCGATCAAACACAGGCATTCGGTCGTTTCCCTGTATGCCCAAGACCATATGTTGAGTGGGCGGCCTGACCTCACTCAATCATTACAGGACTCCGAAGCGAGTTTATTGATCTCCGCTAGGATTTTGCCTCTGGACTGCGCCAGTTTTTTCCATTTTCGTTTTTCCTTTTTCAACGCTTCAATCGTATGCAGCAGGTTTTGAATCGTATGCGATGGGTAGCCATGTGTGACCCGGCTCCCCCTGCGGAGTTCCTCATCATTGTGCTGCCTGATGGAGGCGAGTTGATTTGCATCGAGAATCATAGGATCACGTGTTCCGCATCAGATAGTCTTGCAGAATGACTCCCGTGAGTATTCAAGTCGTTCATTATACTCTTCCTGCTTGCCTTTATTCCAACGTCCAACCGGACGGTAGTACCCCACAATGCGGGTATAGACCTCTGTTTCCTTGCCACATTTT
Organism: uncultured Desulfovibrionaceae bacterium; assembly: GCA_964517355.1. Taxonomy (GTDB): domain Bacteria; phylum Desulfobacterota; class Desulfovibrionia; order Desulfovibrionales; family Desulfovibrionaceae; genus CAZFCK01. The sequence continues at coordinate 5,081 of CAZFCK010000006.1, forward strand.
GGGCAATTCTCATGTTCGCCATACAAGTATCCGTGGTCTTCGCAGATGGAGAAGGTCGGGGTGAGCGTCAGCTGGGGAATTTTGGTATTGCTCATCGCCTTGATCAGGAAGTTCTTCACGCTGCCTTCGTCCGGAGCGGCTTCCCCCAGAAAGGTGTGAAAGACCGTTCCTCCGTTGTACAGAGGTTGGAGCATATCCTGATGCTCGAGGGCGTAGAACACGTCGGAGCTGAGATGTACCGGCAGCAAGGTCGAATTGCTGTAGTAGGGCACCTTGCCGCCCGCGGTCAGGATGTCGGCGTAGAGTTCCTTGTCTATTTTGGCCAGCCGGTAGCAGGTGCTTTCTCCGGGGGTGGCTTCGAGATTGTAGAGGTGGCCGGTTGACTCCTGGAAAATGACGATCAGTTCGCGTAGCTGGTTGATGACCCGCTGCATGAGTCTCAGGCCGGATTCGCTTTCCACGCCTTTTCCTATGAGATTCAGGCAGGCTTCGTGACCCCCGATGAGCCCGATGGTGGAAAAATGGCCCTTAAGACCGTTTTTCAGATACCGGCGTGAGAACGGAAACATGCCAGCGTCCATATTTTTCTCAAGGATTTTGCGTTTGAATTCCAGGGAGTCGCTGGCCAACTGGGCGTATTCGGAGATTAATTCCAGGAAGTCGTCTTCATTATGCGCCAGATACGCCAGTTTGGGCAAATTCAGGGTGACGACGCCAATGGAGCCGGTCAGATCGCCGGCGCCGAACAATCCCCCGGTTTTGTTTCTGATTTCACGCAAGTCCATCTGCAGGCGGCAACACATTGCGCGAACGTCTTCAGGGTTGAGTTCGGAATTAATGAAGTTTTGGAAGTAGGGTGCGCCGTATTTGGCCGTCAGTTTGAGCAGCAGGGTTCCTTCTTCGGATTCCCAGGGGAAGTCTTTGGTCACGTTGTAGGTGGGGATGGGAAAGGAGAAGATGCGTCCATCCGCGTCGCCATGCAGCATCACTTCAAGAAACGCCTTGTTGAACATGGACATTTCCCCAGCGTAGTCGCCGTACGTGGAGTCCTGCAGCTTGCCGCCGATGATGACGGCTTCGGCGGCCATATGTTTTGGGGGCGTAAAATCAAAGGTGAAGTTGGTGAAGGGGCTTTGCCCTCCCCAACGCGATGTGGCGTTGAGGTTGTGGAGCAGTTTTTGGATCTGCTGTTTCACGCCGGCGTAATCAAGGTTGTCGTGCCGGATGAAAGGGGCCAGATAGGTATCCACGTTGTTGAAGGCCTGAGCGCCGGCCCATTCGTTTTGGAGCGTGCCCAGGAAGTTGACCATCTGGCCGCAGGCAGCGTCAAAGTGCCTGGCTGGGGTGGACGAGCAGCGGTCACGGAGGTTGAAACCTTCCAGGAGCAGGTCGCGCAGGCTCCAGCCGGAGCAATAGCCGGCCAGCCCGAAAGAAAGGTCATGAATGTGAAAGTATCCGTGCGTGTGCGCCAGCCGTATTTCTTCCGGATATTTTTCCAGCATGTACCGAGCTTGGACCGAACCCGCCATATGCAGAATCAGTCCCTGATAGGAATGAACCATGTTGGAGTTTTCATTGACGCGCCAATCGATTTTATCCAGGTAGCTCTCCGTGACGCCCGCGATATCGAGATAGGCTTCATTCTGGGAGCGCAATTCCCGACGTTTTTCCCGGTAGATGATATACCGTTCGGCCACCTTGTATAACCGGGCTTCCATCAATACCTGCTGCACCATGTCCTGCACCTGCTCCTGCTCGGGCATGTCGATGTCTTGGAGCTTTTTTTCCACCTTTCCAGCCAGTCTGTCGGCCAGCAGGGGATCTTTGATCCCGCTGCTTTTGAGAGCTTTGAAAATGGCGTTGCCGATTCGTTTGGTGGACCATGTTTCGATGCACTTATCACGTTTAATAATTTTGCTGGGCATAAGCGGGCCTCATTGCAAACAGTTAAACGCCGCCGATCCGGGATGGCGGTTCCAAGTATGGGGGTGAACTGTTTGCGCGATTGCCGTGCATGGCTCCATAGGCGGGACCCTGGAACGCCGGCAATGATTATGGGGTATGAATGTTCATGTCCGGGGGCGGGCTCCGAGGACCGCTTCCGGAAAGAAAAGCTTCAGGTAGGTCTTCTGACTTTCCTCGTCCGATCCGCCTTCCCGCCTGTTGGCAGTGGCGTTATGGACCGGACTGTTCTCCAAGGATCACAGCGGCTGGACCGCTCCGGATTTTCACCGGATTCCCTGTTATGGCCTTGCGGCCACCTGAAGAGCATTATGATGGTGCAACGCTTACCCCAAGCACTAAAGGAGGGCAAGGGGTATCTGCAGCCGTAGCGCTCTGTGGCGGAATAAACGCATCAGATGGCGATCCGCAGTGCGGAATCAATCAATTATTTGGATTTCACTACAAAATGATAGGAATTTGTGGTTTTATGTTTAACTTGTTTTTTTTATTGTGAATCACTTCTTAATGGCCGAGGGCGAAGCTCTGTGATTCTATTGACCAAGTAAAGCCTTTATCCTAATTTGTGAACGGATTTTGTTTTTCAAAAAAAGGCAGGCGAATAATTTTCGCGCCACAAAAAAAAATAGAGGAATTTTGTATGAACAAACGAGAAACCTGGGGGTCAAGAACCGGATTTATCTTGGCCGCAGTAGGATCAGCAATTGGACTGGGAAATATTTGGCGTTTTCCCTATATGGTGTATGAAAACGGAGGTGGAGCATTTCTGCTTCCTTACTTCACCGCCATGTTGCTGGCGGGTATTCCGGTCATGATGCTGGAGTTCGGACTCGGGCATAAATTTCGCGGGTCGGCTCCAAAAATTTTTGCCTCTATTTCCAAAAGGGCCGAATGGCTGGGGTGGTGGCAGGTTCTCGTTGCCTTTGTCATTGCCTGCTACTATGTGGTCGTCATTGCCTGGACTATCGATTATTTTCTCTTTTCCTTTACCCAGGCTTGGACAAGCGACCCTAAAGGATTCTTTTTCGGCCAGTTTCTTGGCCTGACTGACTCACCAATGAATCTCGGCAGTATACAGTGGCCCATCCTGGGAGCCGCCGTTTTTGCCTGGCTGGTGGCTTTTTTGGCCGTATTCACCGGAGTTCGCGGAGGCATTGAGCGCGTCAACAAAATCTTCATGCCGCTGCTGTTCTTGCTGGTGCTGGTATTTATCGGCCGAGGATTGTTTCTTGAAGGGGCTGTTGATGGTTTGAACTGGCTCTTTCGTCCCGATTTTTCCGCACTCTTGAATGGAAAGGTTTGGGCTGACGCCTTCGGACAGATATTCTTCAGCCTTTCCGTGGGCTTTGCCATCATGCTCTCCTATTCCAGCTACCTTCCGAAAGACTCGGACGTAACCAACAACGCGTGTATAACCGTATTCGTCAACTGCGGATTCAGTCTTCTTTCCGGAATCATGATTTTCAGTGTTCTTGGCTACATGGCTGCGCAGCAGGGCGTGGAGGTCAGCGATGTGGTTTCAAGCGGCGTGGGCCTGGCCTTCATCACGTTGCCCACGGCCATCAACCTGATGCCCGTTCCGGTATTTTTTGGTGCGCTTTTCTTTCTTGCATTGATGTTTGCGGGGCTGACCTCCATGATTTCCATTACCGAAGCCGTGGTGTCGGCTGTCAAGGACAAGATGGGAATGAGCCGCAAAAAGGCTGCAATACTTGTCTGTGCGGCCGGATTTGTGGGCAGTACGGCGTTCACGACAGGCGGTGGCCTGCTTCTCCTCGACATTGTCGATCATTTCGTCAACAATTTCGGCGTGCTTATCGGTGGATTTTTGGAAATCCTGTTTGTGGCCTGGTTCTGCAATTTGAACTCCCTGCGCTCGTACATCAATTCCATTTCCGATTTCAGGATCAATCCTGCCTGGAATATCTGTCTGCGCTTTGTTACGCCCCTGATGCTTGGAATCATCCTGCTCTCCAACCTGATCGAAGATTTGGGGAAAAATTACGGTGGATACTCCACTGACGCACTTGTTCTTTTCGGTTGGGTCGTTCTTTTCAGTTTCATAGTGCTCTCCATAGGCATCACCCTTTGGCAGGGGAATTTTCAGGGCGCCATTGCCGTACATCGCGATTTTCGTAATGGGAGAAGATAACAATGGAATTCACAGCATTTTTAACCATGCTGGTAGGACTTGGCATTACTTGGGGCGGTGCGGCGATTTGCCTGCGCATTGCCATGAAGCGTAAAAACTAATCCGCCACTAGGCTGTGGATCGTTTTGCTTATTAATCGGAGCGCGCCGTTACGTTTCATGCGCTCCGATTAATAATTCGGCTGACGGATTTAAAGGAAAAAAGTATAAAGTCGCGGGCTTTCGCACCCGCACGACAATCAGGGGAGGCCCCTGGACGCCGGGAAAAAGACAAATATATTCTCATTTTTCAACAAATGCAGAATGTTTAAGTATAAGATTTACTCAGAAAGTCGGGATGCCATACTAAAAAAGCCCCAGTTCCTTGCCGCGGCTAACAACGCCCGGGTAATCGCGCATCAACGCATCACTTTCAGCCGTTCCAGGCGGGACGAAGCGGATATCATCAATATGCCAGCCCGGTGAGACCATCACCCCGTATAATCCCCAGTCGTAATCGGGTGCCTCCTGTTTCACAAATCCCATCCAGGTGCCTGCGGGAATCACGTATTGCAGGACATGCCCATTCATGATGTCCGGTCCCAAAACCACTTCCTTCCATTGGCCGTCCTGGAAAAGCAGCAGCATGAGCATCGGCGCGCCGGCGTGGTACAGCATGATTTCGTCCGAGGTGATGATGTGCCAGGGGTCCATGGATACCTGAGGGGGCATCAGGTAATAGATCAACGACGTCGCAGCCCGATTTTTATCCATGGCGGCCCTGGTCTTTGATTCATAGGTGGGTAAATAATATCCCGGACACGCTTCATCGGACATAGGCAACAGCTTAAGCGCGTTTATCACCTGATCGGCGCTCAACGGCCTTGTTTCCCCGCCCAACGCATTGGCCGCGCCGCTGATGCATAGAAACAACATGAAGAGAAAGCAGCAGCTTTTTTTCATAGGGTTTTCCTTTGGGCATGTTTAGTGATGTTAACATCGACAGCGAATATTTCCGGTGGAAATGATTCCTGCCGGGCCAAAGCGGCACTTACCCCGCAAACCAGACTGAACAACTCTTCGAAAACTCCGTCAATGACTTCTCCTGGTACCCCGTAATAAAGAAAATTAATGGGCATGGAATCCCCCAGCATGTAAAGATCTTTATGGGCGTGCTCCCCGGACAGGCCGGAAATTTTCGATGGAGTGGAAAAATAGACTCGAACGCGATGCCCCTGTAGCAGGTTTCCCTGGGGATCTATAATAGCGGTTGTTTCCAGCCTTACAGACTGTCCGGCGATACGGGGAGTGTTCGCACGGGCCAATTGGCCGAGCCAGTTTGTCAGATCCTCGAACTCAACTGTTTTTGTTGATCCGCTGGCGAAAAAAAGTTCACGAGCCGTCCCTTCTACCAGCAGCTTTTCAAAAAACGGCTGCTTGAGTACGGAAATGCCTGTCATGCCGATAAACAAATCCAGCCGGCGCCACATCCCATCCGGCATGTCCTCAATGCATGCAAATTCCCTTTTGCAATCCGAAGACGCATCCACCTTCAAATCAAGGCCGTAAACCTTTCCGTAGGTTGTCTGCGCCTCAATGGCACTGCGCAGAAAACGTCCGATATTCCCTTTCGAGCCAAGAACGAGGGAGTGGCGGTACATGATACATTTACCCAGGCCGTAAAAAATTGATTGCACGGCGTTGAGGAGGGAATATGCGCAGGATTCGGCTTCCACCACGTTTTTATATTTGGAAAGGGCGATGGTGAAGACGGGAATTCGCAATCCACCGACTTCTTTCTCCACGTCACGCAGCTGGTAATACCCGTTGGCCGTGTGCTCAAAAAAAGCGGGAACGATCCGTTGCAGCCATTCATAAAGCGGTGCTTCAAGTTCCTTTTCGAGCTGCAAATCATCCGGAGGAGCAACATCGAAATATTCGAGCATCTGCCCCAGGGTTTTACCTGTGTGGCAATAGCGGTTCAGGGCTGGGGCGGTATATCCGCCGTCTTCAATGAGTACAAGCCGGCGGTTCTCGCGCATGGCTTGAAACGCTTCCCGGAAAAAAAGGTGCAGGCTGGTAAAACGCATGGAATCAAGGTAATCGCCTTTGCGCTCGCGCAACGCGGCGTCAAGAGCGTTGAGCGAATTTATGGACGAGTACTGGCGTGAAAGAATATACGCGCTGTCAATGGCATCGCGGAGTTCAATGCGCTGCAGGCCCCACCAGCGAAAGGCGTCCTCCGGCATGCTGAGCATGTCATCCAAAAGCGCATCCGGGACCACACCGCGATAGCGGATGAAAAGCGTGGTCACCGCTGGGCAATTCGCCTGTTCAAGCGCCTTGACAAACCCAAGTACTTCCGAAGTGGCATGGTGGATCAACAGAACACGGTAATTTGACAACAGCGTGGGGTCCGCCTGTTTCGCCGTCTGAAACAGAGTGGGCATTCGTTTCAGGTGCGACAGCATGTCGGGCAGCTTACGCTGTTCTCCAAGGCTGACGTTCAACCTAGCGCCCTTACGGGACATATCGAAATAAATTCGATTGTTGTTATCCAACATCTCCACCATGTTTCCATCACTCAAGGCCTGAAGCACCGACTTGTCCTCCAGCAGCAAGAGCACTTTCGCAAGCAGGGCGGAAAAGGCGGCGTTGTTCCGGAGCAGCAGCATCTCCGATGTTTCTTTGGCCCAACGAAAAACAGCGCTTGTCACGGCGGGCAGTCCGGACGAAACGAGGAGTTCAAAAAGCGCGTACTGACGGCCTGGTATTTCCGTGTATTCGGTCTGCTGGTTTTGACATTCCCGATGAATTCCGGTGAATATCTGTTCCACTATAGTTGAGATATCTTGCTGATAATGATGCGTTCCAGCTTCCTTCACCACGCGGTGGGGAATTCGTTTGAGAAACAGGCGTGACTGGGCCGCATCTTCAATAGTGATCCGCAAAAAACGTCCGTCTCCATCATATTCCACCAGAAAAAAGTACGAATTCGGCCTCCCTGCTTCATCGAGGAGGGGAAAATGCAATGCCGGACGTTGCTCGGCAGGAGAGTGCCCCGCGTCATGCCTGTCTGTTCCAAATCCGCCGGGGAACAACAGTTTGCCCCATTGCGGGGTTTGCAACGCGTTAAAGACCAGTCGCAACTGGTGCACAAAATGCTCCTGCGTTTCCACAATGGAACGCGCCACAGCGTTACGGGCGTAGACCACTACATGCGCTACGCCCAAGGCCGCCAGTTCCGGGGTGTTTTCCGCGTCCACCGCGACCTGCGTCAGCACATCCGTGGTTGACTTGTGGCATTTTTCCAGGGTTTGTTTGGCCAGATAATTCACAAATCCCGGAATGCCCGTAATAAAGCGCACTCCGGTCACATCGATAAGAAATCGCCCATCTTCCTGCTCTATGAGAGGCGAACCCAAAGTGGTCAGTATCGTCCCTCGAAGTGTTTCGCGCGAGGGGGTATCCTTGGCGAAACGCTCTGATCGCATCAATGTGTTGAGTATGGAACCGATTTTTTTTTCCCCGGACTGTTGTTTCACGCCTTGTCATCCTCTATGTTGGCAGCTTTACGCCGCAAGTCGCCGGCCTTTTGCTTCAAATTTTTGAAGTAGTCAGTTTCTGTAATTTTTTTCAACTCGGCTTGCTGCTTCTTATGGTCGATTTCAATTCGAAGTTTTTTGACTTCGCGTTTCAAGGCTGTTTCACGCGATTCAACGGCCTGGATCATATCGCTAAACACATGGGCCAGCATTCCTATTTCATCCTGGCGCTTAAATAAGTATCGCAGTAGCGGCGCGTTGGAATAGTCGCCTGCGCGTACCTTTTCCGCCACGCGCGTCAACGTGACCAGAGGCGAACTCATCCGTTTCGCAAGCAAGGCGGACACCGCCAATCCAATGATGAGCACCAGCAACGTGATCGCACCTAACATATAAAGTTCTTTAATCCTTATTTCAGTGCTCATGGTGATCATGATGCTGCAAATCCACGTGATCAATATCGTGAAGAGTACAAGATAATGGATACTCAGTATCGTGCGAATCTCGATTCGGCTTTGAAGAATTCCGGCCACAAGTAAAAAAGCGGGAACCAGCATCAGCGCCCACAGGCTGTCCGTGATGAAGATGGGAAAGAACAGTTTATAAAGCGCATCGTAAAAAGATAAATTTCCTTGATTGATTTCTAGAGCGATGGGCAGCGTAAAGGGCAGGCTTGAAGCGGCGAGAAGCAAAACAAGCAGCTTGGCGAAGGCGAGGATGGAGACGATCCGCCGCCCCTCCCAGGGGCGAAGCAGCCCGGGTGTCAGGCCCATGAATCCATTGGCCAGACTCCAAACCGGGGCATAGAAGAGCCCTTTGCCCCCGATAAAGTAGCCCAGCATATCGCCGAGCATGCCGGTTATAAAACCCACCATCGGGCCAAAAACAATTCCTAAAGACATGGGGATGGCGACTTGCGGGCGCATTTCTGCAAAAGAACAGCCCGGGAGGTAATACTTGCCGGAGAGGTAATTGGCGAATCCGTAAACAAGACTGCCCGCCAGATACATTGCGGGAGCGAAGTTCATAAATTTTTTCAGATAAGTAGAGGGCATGGTTTCTTGACTCGATATTTCAGTCCGAAAGCAAGTCCTCGGCCACCTCTTGGAGCATTTGTGTAATGGGGTGGTCCGAATACCGCACGGTGAAAACCCCCTGGCTGGCCAAGGTCATCATCTCATCGGAATGTGGAATAAGCGCGATCACCGGACAATGGTAGGTTTCTTCAATCAAATGTTTCAGGTGGACAGGATCAAGACTCTCCGGGGCCTTGTTCACCAGAATTTTCATTTTCGGCACATCCAGTTCCCGCGCGACCTCTATGGTCAACCCCGTGCCCTGGTAGTCTTGATAGTCTGGACGCATCACCACCAATACCGCTTTAGAGATCGCGACAGCAAGGAGCGTTTCTTCGCTCAGGCCTGGGTGCGTATCCACAATGATCACGTCCAGGTTCAGCGCTTGCCCCATATCCTTGAACCCTTCGCTGAGCAGGTTAACATCGTACCCGTCACGCAGCACCCGTGCGATGTCCGACACGTTGACGCTGGAAGGCACCAAATAGATACACCCCGAAACATCGCATTGAAGTGCCTTGGTCACATCATAGGCGGCTTGTTCAATGGTGCATTGCCCCCAAAGATAACTGTTAAGCGTGAAATCCATGTCATCTTCAGTGAGGTTGAACAATACATGTATCCCGGGCGACTGTATGTCGGTATCGAAAATGCCCACACGCAGCCCTTGTTTCGCATAAATAGCGGCGAGATTGGCGGAAGTATTGGATTTTCCCGTGCCGCCACGAAATGAGTGGATGGAAATGATATGCACCATGTATGCAGTCTCCGATCATACCCGCAAATGAACAACCGATTAAATTATTGATAACGTCATTATCACAGGCAGATGACGATATCAACGACAACCAGGGAGGAGTATGATGGCCAGTACACGAAAACGAGTCAACACCAGCTGTCTGCGAAGATGATTGAAAGAATCAGGGGGAAATCAAACTGGAAACGAGTTCACGAAGGGCTCATTTGCAGAGAACAGCCGGATGAATAAGACGGGCTGAGCATCGTTTACAAAAAGGGGCGAGAGCCGTATTCACCTTGAAATCGAAAAGAGAAATCCTTTCAATTTTGGGAGAAATTTGGCATAGATGATTTTTGTGTAAAGCATGATTTTAATTAATTCAAAGGGATTTAATATGACACTATTAGGGACAGCCAAAACTGCATCAGCAAAGAAAATGATGCTTCTTGGTGGTGGCGAACTTGGTAAGGAAGTCGTGATTGAAGCTCAGCGTCTTGGCATTGAGGTTATTGTGGTTGATCGCTATGAAGATACCCCTGCTATGCAGGTGGCGCACCGCTCTTATACCATGTCCATGTTGGATGGTGATGCGCTTCGTAGAGTTATTACAGAAGAGAAGCCTGACTATATTGTGCCTGAGATTGAGGCTATTGCTACATCTACTTTGGTCGAGCTTGAAAAAGAGGGATTCAATGTTGTCCCTACCGCCATTGCGGCTAAGCTGACAATGGATCGTGAAGGTATTCGGCGTCTTGCTGCTGAGGAGGTTGGCCTGACCACATCGCCTTACCGCTTTGCCGATACAGAAGAGGAATACCGGGCGGCAGTGGCTGAAATCGGTATCCCATGTGTGATCAAGCCAGTCATGAGTTCTTCTGGAAAAGGGCAATCCATTGTGAAAAGTGAGGCTGATATCCAAAAGGCTTGGGATTATTCTCAGTCTGGCGGTCGTACTGGTGAAGGGCGTATCATTATCGAAAAATTTGTACCTTTTGATTATGAGATTACCCTGTTAACCGTGCGTCACGTTGATGGAACAACGTTTTGTGAGCCGATTGGGCACCGACAAGAAAATGGGGATTACCGTGAATCCTGGCAGCCGCACCCCATGAGTGAGGCGGCCCTTGCGAAAGCTCAAGAATATGCACGCAAGATCACAGACGCCTTAGGTGGGCGTGGCCTTTTTGGGGTTGAACTGTTTGTGAAAGATGATGATGTTATCTTTAGTGAAGTTTCCCCCCGCCCTCACGATACGGGATTAGTGACGGTCATCTCTCAGGATTTAAGTGAATTTGCCCTGCATGTAAGAGCTGTTTTGGGCTTGCCGATTCCGGGTATTCGTCAATACGGGGCCGCCGCTTCGAGTGTGATTTTATCTAATGGCACATCAGACAAGCCCGCCTTTGGTGGCGTTGATGTTGCGCTTCGTGAGGCAGATACGAAGGTTTTAATTTTCGGAAAAGGCGAATGCGCTGGAGTCCGTCGTCTTGGTGTTGCTTTGGCCCTTGCTGACGACGTTGAGGGTGCTGTAGAGAAAGCAAAAAGAGTTTCTTCTGCTGTAACTATTTCGTATTATTAGCACGCCGGAGGCCGCGAGTTCGAGTTATGTTGGCTCCGTCAGAATTAAACAATGATATCTACTATCTTGTTTTTGTGTTCTTGCTTGTTTCAATGTTCGCTTTTTACTTTTCGTTTTTTTAAAGAATTATAGGAACGTCTATTTAACATGGCCTTGCCGATTTCCTAAACGCACCCCCGAACCGCCAAGCCCTTCAATCGCGTTGAGCGTCGGAGCCATCACTTCGTGATATTGCACCTTAATGTAAAAATTCCTTTCGTTTCCATAGCCTAAAGCTGTTGACAAATTGAGGCAATTACCGGTGCCAATTCACTGTACCCACATTGGGACGGTTCCAGCGCCCTCAACGCATTGATTCCTATATTTTTTTGTTTTGGGCACTTCTCATTTAGAACCTCCGTTGCCAACACAAGAAATTCCCATTGATCCAGATTGCATGGATCGGCCAACTCTTTATCTTGCGATCATGTGCCGGGCCTCATCTCTCCGGTCTCGGGCTTCGCGTAAGGATATTTCCGGGTAGGTGCCAAGAGAAATCAATCCAGGCTTTCCTTGGAAGCTGAAGCGAAGCCTCCACCTTTTGCTTCCAGTAGGGGGAACCTCCAGGAACAAACCCCGTTCATCTTTCAACCGGTAGGTTTTTTCTCCGACCTTGGCGTTTTTAATCTGGGTGTCGGTCAAGGGCATATGTATAGACATGGGGCGGGTTGAGCGAGTTATATAGGCTCTTTTTTGCTCACCCGAATGTGATACCAGATATTATACACGTTTTTTGTGGATGTCTGCAAGCTATAATGGACAAACTAGGACTAACAAGCCTTGTTTTCCGCTTGTTTTATTTGACTTTTTGGACTTGGTGGGATGTGGCTGGATAGTGATATGGCGGAGAGGGTGGGATTCGAGATCGAGACTTGACCTGCTGTTTTTATTTACCTAGAAAGTGTTCCAAGAAAAAGTTGTCCGAATACATGTACGTCTGAGAAAGATTTTAGAATATAACGTGAAGTGAGTGTATTTTTGTAGAAAAAATCAATGAATACAATTTGTTGTCAGCATTGCCATCTACGACAATTTTACCGCCAATAATGCAGCCTCAGCTCCGCCTATAGTTGTCCCAAAGAGAAGGGGGGCTAAGCGGATGGCGCAATAGGTGGGAAAAGAAGCCTTGCATTGGTCAATGTCTCGCAATAGCTGGCCAACGGCTTTAGGGTCGGTGATGGTTGCAAAGTGGTTTTTGGGTGGCGGAGTCAAAGCGCCGAGAAGGTCGGCGGCGGGATCACGCTCGGCAAGGCCTGTTGCTACGGCGTATCTGAACACCATTGAGCATATGCCACGGACCCGCCGGGCTACTTCCAGAGCACCACGAGATTCTATGCGCCGAAGGGCTGTGAGGAGTTCCGGTGCTGTGACTTCATCAACGGGTTTGCTTCCAAGGAAAGGGAAGATGTTCAACTCTAAGCGGCGCAGGGTCAGTTCGGCATGTCCATCCGACCAGGTGTGGGCATTTTTGAACGCCCATTCTTTGGCCACGGATTCAAAGGTGAGCGCCCCGGAGGATTTTCTTTTTTCCTCTTGGCGTTTGCGTGACGGGTTTATGCCTTTGGCAATCAGCGTTCTAGCCTCGTCTCTTCGTTCCCTAGCGTCTTTGAGAGTGATATCCGGGTACGTGCCGAGAGATATGCGGTTCTCCTTGCCGTTGAACGAATAACGCAAGCGCCACCACTTGCCGCCAGCCGTGGAGACTTCGAGATACAGGCCGCGTTCGTCCCGTAGAACATAGTTTTTGATCTGGGGTTTGGCGTTCTTGACGTCTAAAGCTGTAAGAGTCATGCGGGGTTACCTCCTTATTCGTACAACTGGCACCAGCGAAGACCCGTACAACCAGTGTTATCCGGAAAGTTGTACGGATGCAAGGCGGGTCGTCACTGGATGGAGGCGTACAACAGAGGATAAAGAAAAACTCCCAATCCGTTTGTTATCAAGGGATAACGGACGAATTGGGAGTTCCTGAAAGTTCTTACTGGCGGAGAGGGTGGGATTCGAACCCACGTGCCGGCTACTAACCGACAACCCGATTTCGAGTCGGGCCCGTTACGACCACTTCGGTACCTCTCCGTTCACGTACGTCATGTGGCGAAACATTTTGATTAACCGTTTTCTCACGGATTCGCAAGGGAAAACCCCCCATTATTCTATGGAAGGCTGGAACACGTCGGCAACAAGCCAATATTGTCCGATTGCTACCACAACAGGATTTTCTGCATAACTTATTTAAATAACGACACAATGAAAACGTGGCTATGCCGTTAGCTCCGCAATGTGGAAAAAATTTGTTTATCCGAGGGAAAAACCAGCGCTGCCATCTTCATCCCTAAGGCGCGATACGACTACGCCCAAGGGCTGGAGTTCTTAAAAGAGGTTCTTCCCCCCGAAGGCATTTTCGGCGTAATGGAAATAACCACATAATGAAATTATATTTTATTTACTCGCAGGTGGTTGCAGCCTTTTAAAAAGGAGGCCGGGAGAAAGAATTCCTTTCGATGGCAGCCGGGATGCGCCGTCGCTCCGTGCCGTCCGGATCGCGGCGACAGAGCTGGAGGTTTTGCCCCCGGATGTTTTTTTTATTCTATTCCTCACCGTCTGTTGTTGAAAAAAGAGCGCAGGATTTCGCCGCATTCCGTTTCCATGATGCCGCCCTTGATCCAGAAACGGTGATTGAGAAAGGTCATATCATGCAAGGTCAATTGCGAGTGCAACGCCCCCGTGCGGGGATCGGGAGCGCCATAGACAACACCCGCGACCCGCGCATGCACCAGGGCGCCGCAACACATGAGGCAGGGTTCCAAGGTTACGGCCATGATCGAACCCGGCAACCGGTAGTTTCCCGCCGTTGCACAGGCCTGCCGCAGGCAGCGGATTTCGGCATGGGCCGTGGGATCATGGGAAGATCGCGGCGCATTGCAAGCTTGCGCCAGCAATGCGCCGTTCGCGTCCATAAGCACCGCCCCAACAGGGACCTCGTCCAACTCCACGGCCAAGGCGGCGTTCTCCAATGCCAGGCGCATGGCCCGCTCCCAGGTCATTTCTCCCGGTAATTGCTCTGGGGGCAAGGGAATCGGTCGCGCCATGCCGCGGCTATTGTCCTTTGAGAAAGCGCACGCCGTTGGCCAGTAGTTCCGTCCCGAGCGGTGCGCTTTCGCCCCTTGTCCATCCGGGGTGGTTCGTTGGATCGGCGTAAGCTTCGGGATGGGGCATAAGTCCGAGGATGCGCCCCGAAGGGTCGGTCAGCCCCGCGATGCCGTTCGGCGAGCCGTTGGGATTATAGGGGTAGAGATCCGTTGCCTCGCCTGTATCAGGGTGCGCGTAATAGAGAGTTGCGAGATTGTCTTTCTCCAGCAGCCCCAGAAGGGAGTCGTCTTGCGGAACGAGCTTGCCCTCGCCGTGCCGGACGGGCAAATACAACAGATCGAGGCCCTTAGTAAAAATACAGGGGCTTTTTTTGTTGACGCGCAAATGTACCCAGCGATCCTCATACCTGGCGGAATCATTGTGCCCCAGGGAGACCTGGCGTTGGAAATAAGCGCCCCCCGCCGCTGGCAGCAGACCGAGTTTAACCAGTAATTGGAAGCCGTTGCATATCCCCAGGATAATGCCGCCGTTATCGAAGAACGCGCGCAGTTGCTCCACAAGGGGGGTGCCGCCGGCCGTGGAGGCGTAGCGCCAGCGCAAGGCCGCGGCCTGGGCGGCGCCGAGGTCGTCGCCATCGAGGAATCCGCCGGGAAAAATAAGGAAATTGTAATCGCCCAGACGCACGTGTCCTGCGACCAGGTCGGAAAAGAACGCGATATCCGCAACGTCGGCCCCCGCTTTTTTGGCGGCATGGGCCGATTCCACTTCACAATTGGTGCCGTAGCCTGTAATGACCAGGGTTCTTGCCTGGGCCATGAGCTGCCTCCAGAATGGATCGTTCTAAAAAGTGTCTTGACTTCGCCAGCTACATCAGAGAAACAGAAATTCCAGGACTAGGCGCAATGCGCTGAGTGTACCTGTTGACTGCAAGCGGCGGGTATGTGTGACATGCACGATCATACTTCCGCTACGCATCTGTCCGCGGCTCAGAACATAGTGTCCGCGGCAAGCGGCGTCAACACAAGGGGCGTTTCCATCAAGGGGGGACGCGGATTTCGCGGCCTCCCTTGTCCTTTTGTCAAACGCGCATGGGACATTTTGCGCATGCACGGGTCTTTTGGACATGATTAAAGATATCTTTGCTGAAAAGGAATTGTAATGAAGACGAAATTTATTTTTGTCACCGGCGGTGTACTTTCTTCCTTGGGCAAGGGGCTGACGGCCGCGTCATTGGGCGCCTTGCTTATTGCGCGCGGCCTCAAGGTCACTATTCAGAAGCTGGATCCTTACATCAACGTGGACCCCGGCACCATGAACCCTTTCCAACACGGCGAAGTGTTTGTCACTGAAGACGGCGCCGAGACCGATTTGGACCTGGGCCATTACGAGCGTTATTTGGATATTTTCACCAGCCAGCGCAATAACTACACTTCAGGATCAATCTACAACAGCGTCATCACCAAAGAGCGCCGTGGCGATTATCTGGGCGGCACGGTGCAGGTCATTCCCCACGTTACTGATGAAATCAAACAGGCCATATGCAGTTTGGCCAATGACGATCTGGACGTGGCCATCATCGAGATTGGCGGTACGGTGGGCGACATCGAAGGTCTGCCTTTTCTGGAAGCCATCCGCCAGTTGCGCGGCGATTTGGGCAAGGAAAACATACTGTACATGCATTTGACCCTGGTGCCCTATCTGAGAACGGCGGGGGAGCTCAAAACAAAACCCACGCAGCACAGCGTCAAGGAACTGCGTAGCATCGGCATTCAGCCCGACGTGATCCTTTGCCGTTGCGAAAAGGAACTCTCCGCGGAATTGAAAGGCAAGATTGCCTTGTTTTGTAATGTTGATGCGGACGCGGTTTTCACGGCCGTGGACGTGGATAATATTTATGAAATGCCCCTCAGGTTGTATGAGGAAGGCCTGGATCAAAAAGTGGCCATTATGTTGCGGTTGCCGGCCAAGAACCCCAAGCTGAAACCTTGGCGCGATCTGGTGCACCGCTTCAAGAATCCTATCGATCAGGTAAGCATCGGCATAGTCGGAAAATACGTTGATCTGAAAGAGGCCTATAAAAGCCTGCATGAGGCGCTTGTTCACGGCGGCGTGGCCAACGACGTGGCTGTCAACCTGGTCTATGTCAATTCCGAGGAAGTCACGGAGAGCAATGTGGCGGAAAAGCTCATCGACCTGGATGGGATTCTGGTCCCCGGGGGCTTCGGCAACAGAGGCGTGGAAGGGAAGATTCGCGCCATACAGTACGCCCGTGAAAAGAATATTCCCTTTTTCGGCATCTGCCTGGGCATGCAATGCGCCGTCATTGAATTCGCCCGCAATGTGGCGGGATTAACCAACGCGGATTCCCAAGAGTTTAATGCCAAAACGGACGCTCCCGTCATTTATCTTATGACGGAATGGTACGATTTCCGTAAAAAAAAGGTGGAAAAACGCAGTGAAGGGTGCGACATGGGCGGCACCATGCGCCTGGGAGCCTACCCCTGCGTGCTGAAGCCCGAAACCAAGGCCCATGAAGCCTACGGAGTGGAGCGTATCGACGAACGGCATCGCCATCGCTACGAGTTCAACAAAAAATACGAAAAGGAACTCACTGAACACGGCTTGATGATCAGCGGCCATTCGCCGGACGAATCCTTGGTGGAGATCGTGGAGATTCCTGACCATCCCTGGTTTTTGGGATGCCAATTCCACCCGGAATTCAAATCCAACCCCATGCGGCCGCATCCTCTTTTTCGCGACTTTATCAAGGCCGCCAAGGAAAAAAGGGGAAATAAGGCCTGAACGCCATGCTTTCAAGCGAACTGTACTCGCGCAGTAAGGCAACACCCTTTGTTATAGCCGGCCCCTGCGCCCTCGAGAGTTATGAACTGGCTGCGGAAGTGGCGGCGGGAGTAGCCGAACTGGCTGCGAAACTGGGACTTTTGGCTGTATTCAAAAGTTCTTTCGACAAGGCGAACCGCACGTCTTTATCTGGCTTTCGCGGACCAGGCCTGAATAAAGGGGTGGAATGGCTGGCGCGGATTAAAGAGCAAAGCGGATTGCCCGTGATTACGGACATTCATGCCCCGGATCAGGCCGCGCCTGTGGCCGAGGTCGCGGACGTGCTCCAGATTCCCGCGTTCCTTTGCCGCCAAACCGACCTGCTGTTCGCCGCGGCGCGTACAGGGCGTATCGTCAATGTCAAAAAAGGGCAGTTTCTCGCTCCCTGGGATATGCAACACGTCCTGGACAAACTGCGCGCCGCCGGGAATAATGCCGTGTGGCTCACCGAACGCGGATCAAGTTTCGGCTATAACAACCTTGTGGTGGACATGCGCTCTTTGGCGATCATGAAGCGCATGGGCGCTCCCGTTGTGTTCGACGCCACCCATTCGGTGCAACTCCCAGGGGGGCAGGGCAATCACTCGGGCGGACAACGCGAATTCGTGCCGGTGTTGGCCAGGGCCGCAGTGGCCGCCGGCTGCGACGGCGTTTTCATGGAAACGCATCCGCAACCCGGAAAGGCCCTGTGCGATGGCCCCAACAGTTGGCCGTTACGCGATTTGGAGCCCCTTGTTCGCGAATTGATGCAACTTTGGAACGTGCGACATGAAACTACCCTTTGACGCGAGGCGCCGTTTCGGCCGTAAAGCCCTGGCCGCCGCGAGGCAAGTACGGCTGCTCGTGCTGGACGTGGATGGTGTTCTGACAGATGGCGGACTGTACTATGACGGCCAGGGACGTGTTTCAAAGCGTTTCAATGTCTGCGACGGGCTGGGGATCAAGGTCGCCCAGAAAGAAGGTTTGGAAGTCGCCGTGATCACGGGACTCAATTCCAGGGCGGTCGAAAGCCGTGTCAGAGAGCTGGGGATTGAGGAATATTTTGCGGGACATGTAAAAAAACGCACGATCATTGAAGAAATGTCGCGGCGGCTGGCTCCGATGCGCCACATCGCCTACCTTGGTGATGATTGGGTCGATGCAATACCCATGAAGCTGGTCGGATTGCCCATGGCTGTGGCCAACGCGCAGCAGAATATCAAACGCCTGGCGCTTTGGACCTCCAGTGTGTCGGGGGGGCATGGCGCTGTCCGCGAAGCCGTGGAGTTCATTCTCATGGCCCAAGGCAAATGGGGGCGTATCCGTGACGACTGGAGCGCATAGTGCGTAAGTTCCTTCTCTTACTGGCACTTCTTGTTCTGGCGGCCTCCGGTGGGGTGTGGTATTGGTGGGTGCAGCAAAAGGCAATGGAACATATACAGGATACCGCGAAACGCGTGGCCGATGTCGATTTGCAAGCCGAGCTGGACGTTGACCTGTCCCTTAAAGGCATTACCCTTTCACAAGGTGAAAAAGGGGAAATGCATTGGCAACTCAAAGCCAAACAAGCGAGCTACGTCCAGGAAGAGGATACGGTCGAAGTAACGGAGCCCACCATTACCTACAGAGTGGGGCAGGGCGATAAAGTACTTACCGTACAGGCGCCACTGGGCGCTATACGGCAAAAGGATCAAAACGCCAGGCTTTGGCCGAAGGTGCGTGCCGTTTACGAGCAAAACGTGCTTACAGCTGGAGAACTCGTTTATGACGGTAAGCAGCGCATATTGGCTCTCACAAACGACGTTACCTTGTCAGGACCGCGTTTTGAGTGTCATGCCGCGACATTACGCTATTTACTTGAACAGGATATGATCCTGGTTGAAAACGGTGTGAACGCCACGGTATATGTGGATGCCGCATTCATGGAGCAGCAAGGAGTACCCGAACAGTGACGCAGCGTACATTGTTAAGCATTATCTTGGCGCTTTGTTTGAGCGCCCCTGTGCTGAGTTGGGCGAAAAATACCGTTCCGGTCAATATTCAGGCGGACAGCATGCGCTACAGCCCCTCAGGCAAGGAGGTGGTGTTTCAGGGAAACGTGCGGGTCACACGCCAGGATGTAACCATCAACGCGGCGACGATCACCATTCATTTGTCAGGCGAAACGAGCACATCTCCAGGAGTCGCCGCCATGGACCCCGGCGCCATACGCACTATAGTGGCTACCGGCGGCGTACATATCGATTATAAAGGCAAAATTGGCACCTGCAGCCGCGCCACGTATAATGTGTCCACAGGCATTCTTGTCATGGAGGGGTCTCCGGCTTTGCAAGATGGCAAAAACCGTATCGAGGGGCACACTATCACATTCAATCTCAAGGAAAATCGCAGCGAGGTTGTGGGAGGCAAGGGCCAGCGTGTGAACGCGGTTTTTCAGGCGCCTGAAAAATTGAATACTCCTTAGCAGGATTGTTCCCGGATATATGCCGTTGCGCGTCTCCAAGGGGAGATCATCTTGAAAGAGGCGAGTTTCCTCGGGCTCTTTTTTTTAGTTGTTCCAGTATGTTGTATAAGAGTATTTTGCTTTTTTACCATTAATGGAGTATGGTAATAACGAATGGAATGAGGCCGTGGAGATGATCCACTTCCAAGACGTATCCTCTTGGAAACCCCTTCCAGGAAGTCGTTCGTAACCGTAAGGGAGTCCAAAAGCATGAGTGGCCTCTTGGCCCAAGGCTTGTGCAAACGCTACGGCAAACGTGAAGTAGTCAGCGATGTGGCGTTGCACCTGCATCAGGGTGAAATTGTCGGATTGCTTGGGCCTAATGGGGCCGGTAAAACGACGACGTTTTATATGCTGGTGGGGATTGTGAAACCCAATCAGGGGCAAGTGACCTTGGATGACAAGAAGATCACCGACTGGCCTCTGCATCAGCGTGCCGGCCATGGCGTGAGTTATCTGCCTCAGGAAAGTTCTGTTTTTAAAAAACTCACCGTGCGGCAGAATCTTGAATTGATTATTGAATACATGCGGCTCACCCCAAAGGAACGACAAAGTCGGGCGAATGAATTACTTGAAGAACTCGGCATTGCCCACCTTGCCGAACAAAAAGCCTTGTATCTTTCCGGGGGCGAACGCCGCCGCCTGGAAATTGCGCGGGCGCTGATACGCAAACCGCGATTCATATTGTTGGATGAACCGTTTGCCGGCATTGACCCTTTGGCTGTGGACGACATTCAGGACATCGTCAACAGCCTTAAGGAAAAAGGCATCGGAGTACTGATCTCGGACCATAATGTCCGTGAAACCCTGACGATTTGTGACCGCGCATCCCTTGTTTACGAAGGGCGCATCATTCTTGAGGGCGCTCCTTCCACAATAGTTGCCGATTCTCGTGCCCGTCGCGTATACCTTGGTGAGGGATTCAGTCTGTGATTCTCGTGGAGCAACAAGCGCATTTTTTTCCCTTTTCTTTCCGAGTTGCAACGCCATGCCGGATGTGGCAATAATGGTCGCGGCAAACGCGCATCTGTCACTACAGAAAGAGATTTGACATTCAGGCGCGCTCGTTGCATGAAGCCGCGTCAAAGGCGAATCGGACTCGTGAACGTTATTTTTTCAGAGCAGCAGACCAGCTGATCATACTCGCATATACGCAAGGTATACATGGCACTCGAATTAAGACAACAGCTCAAGCTTACCCAGCAACTGGTGATGACTCCCCAGTTGCAACAGGCGATTAAGCTGTTGCAACTCTCCAGATTGGAGCTGCTGGACACCGTGCAGCAGGAAATGCTGGAAAATCCTTTTCTCGATGAACACTTCGACGACGGAGGTGCTGAAGAGGCTCCCGCGGAATCCTCAGGACCCAAAGCTGAGGAAGCAAAGCCTTCCACCGGTAGTGAGGCGGATCTGATACGCAATGCGGATTGGGAAGACTACATGGGGGAATTTTCCAGTTCTTCGCGCCACGCTCAGGTCCGGGAGGCAGAAGCCCAGGAACAGCTTTCCCTGGAAGGCCGCTATGCCATCAAACCGTCCCTTGAAGGCCATTTAGACTGGCAGCTGCGTTTTGCCGATCTCACTGAAAAGCAGCGTGAAATCGGCGAAATCGTCATCGGCAATTTGGACAGCAACGGCTATCTTCAAGCCACTGCCGAAGAAGTTGCCGCAATGGCCCAGAGTACTCCCGCTGAAGTGGAAAAGGTTCTGGAGAGTATGCAGCAATTCGATCCCGTTGGGGTCGCGGCGCGCACGCCTCAGGAATGCTTGCTTACGCAACTGCGTTTCTACAAGATGGATAATGATCCCGTCTTGGTGGAGCTGATTAAAAATCATCTGGAAGATCTGGAAAAGAAGCGTTACAAACCGTTGTGCCGAAAATTTAAAATAACCTTGGAGGACATCAAGGATTATTTGGACATGCTGCAAAAATTGGATCCAATGCCTGGAGCCAGTTTTGGCAGTGGAGAACCCTTTTACGTCAGCCCGGACGTATACGTTTATCAGTTTGGAGACGAGTTTCACATTTTACTTAATGAAGAGGGGCTGCCAAAACTCCAGCTGAATTCGTTTTACATGGATAGTCTCCAACTCAAAGATACAAAAGACAAAGACTACATGCAGGAAAAAATGCGTTCAGCCGTCTGGCTTATGAAGAGTTTGTACCAACGGCAACGTACATTATATAAGGTCACGGAAAGCATTGTGAAGTATCAGCATGAGTTCTTCGAATCCGGGGTGACGAAACTTAAACCCCTGATTTTGAAAGATGTGGCGGAAGACATCAACATGCACGAATCCACTGTAAGCCGCATCACCACAAACAAATACGTGGCCACACCCCATGGCATATTTGAACTGAAATTTTTCTTTAACAGCGGACTTGGCTTAGACGACGGCAGTCAAGTGGGCTCCGAAAGCGTTAAGGCCACCATAAAAAGACTCATAAGTGAGGAGAATCCCAAAAAACCGTTGAGCGATGAACGCATTGCCGAAATTCTGAAAGAACGACTGCAAGTGAATATCGCTCGTAGAACAGTAGCCAAGTACCGAACTGCGCTCAACATTGAATCTTCATCCAAGCGCAAAGCGGTGTTTTAAAACCGGGCAGCATTCGCGCCGCTATGAGACCCGAGACAAGGAGGGTAGACGTGAACATCAATTTTACCTTTAAGAACTTTGAACCGTCGGAGCATTTGAAAAAATATGCACGCCGACGTTTTGAAAAAATATTGAAATTCCTGAGCAACCAGGCCGAAATCACGGAAGTGAACGTGAATTTGACCGTGGAAAAATTCCGCCACATGGCGGAGGTGACGATCACTTCCGGACAATTGCATCTCGCCGCCAACGAAGAATCTGAAGACATGTACTCCAGTATCGACCTGGTGCTGGACAAGGTTGAAGCGCAACTGCGCAAGATGCGTGAGAAGAGCAAAGAGCATCGACGCAGCGGCAAAGGCGGTGCGGAGCCGTCCGTCAGGATGGATTTTTTCTCCTACACGCAGACTGATTCGGGTGATCGTGAACGCACCATTGTCGCGCGGGATCATTACGAGCCTAAGCCGATGAACGTGGACGAAGCCGCTATGCAACTTGAGAATCTCAAATATGAGTTTCTTGTTTTCCGCAATTCGGACACGGAACGGATCAATGTTATTTATCGTAGAAAAAACAACGACTTCGGTCTGATTGACCCCGGGATCTAGACTGATGAAGCTTGGCGATTTTCTGGACAGTGAGCTTGTACTCCCCGATCTCAAGGCAAAAAACAAACCTGACGCCCTGGCCGAACTCATTGAACCCATAGGAAAAAAAATACCTGGATTCGATACGGCAAAAGCACACAAGGTTTTGCTTGAACGCGAGTATTTGGGCACTACCGGCATTGGCGATGGCGTTGCCATTCCCCACGGCAAACTCGAAACCCTAGACGACATCATTCTCGTTGTCGGGCGCAGCCGTGACGGGGTGGATTTTGAAGCCCTGGATTTCAAACTGTGCAACATCTTTTTTTTGGTGTTGGCGCCTGAGCAAGTGGCAGGTATTCACCTGCGTATCCTGGCGCATATCTCCAGGCTGCTCAAAGATGACAATTTTAGAGAATTGTTCATGATTGCGGAAGACAAAGACGCGCTCTGGAATTTACTGTCGCAAACCTAAGACGCATTCCAGCCGCAACACAGGTAGCAAGAGGAAAGGACAACCAACCGTGGTGCACAAGCATCATTATCCGTTGCTCATCGTTACCGGTCTTTCCGGAGCCGGAAAAAGTACCGCCTTGAATGTGTTCGAGGATTTGGGCTTTTTTTCAGTGGACGGTGTGCCGGCGACTCTGGCTCCAAAGCTCGTAAGCCTCTTCAAGGCGCAGATGAGCATTTGCAACCAGGGGTTGGTGCTGGGGCTCGATGTGCGCCAACGTAATTATCTCGGGGATTGGGATCAAGCCCTGGACGAAATAAACGCCCAGGGCACCGAACCCCAGATTATTTTTGTCGAGGCGCGTACTGATGTGCTGGTGAGGCGTTATGCGACAACTAGACGCCCCCATCCCATGGAAGGAGAAAACCTGGGCCTGGAACAAGCCATTGAGGCGGAACGCGAACTTCTTTTACCTTTGCGCAGTAAAGCGGCCTTGGTGATAGACACCTCCCTTTACTCAATCCACGACCTGCGGCGCGCCATTCAGGATAAATATTCCAGCTTGCAGGTTGTTGGAAAAGGAATGCGTGTCCATCTCATCTCGTTTGGCTTTAAGTACGGAATGCCTTCCGAAACCGATCTCGCATTCGATCTCCGTTTTTTACCGAACCCTTATTTCGACGACTCAATGCGGGAACTCACAGGTAAGGATCAAGCTGTCGCGCACTACGTGCTGGGAGCTGATCCGGGAAAGTCGTTTATCCATAAACTTCTTGATTTTTTGCATTATATGCTTCCTCTGTATTACGCCGAAGGAAGATACCGCCTCACAATCGCTGTTGGCTGCACCGGAGGCAGACACCGTTCAGTGGCTGTTGCGGAAAGGATTTTCTCCTCGTTGAAAGATAAAAATTACGCTGTCTCGCTGGAGCACAGACATCTTGAGTTGGGCTAGCGCGGAAGCATCACCAGAATATGGGGCACTATGACAACGAATCCAGAAAGCCAGAAGCACACGGGTGTGGTCCTTGTCACCCACACGGAATACGGGGCATGGTTGCAAAAGGCAGCGGAGATGATTCTTGGACCCCAAGAAGCATGCATGTCCGTCAGCGTGGACGTATCGCAAGAAGTTGAGCAAACCATTCAAAAATTGAAACAGGTTGTTAAACAATGCGATAAAGGTTCCGGGGTGATTATCCTTACCGATATGTTTGGAGGCACGCCGACAAATATCAGTCTTTCGCTCCTCGGTACCCGTCAACTGGAGGTGGTCACCGGCGTTAACCTGCCGATGCTGCTCAAAGTGCTGAATTCGCGCACCACGCCTTTGTACAAACTCGCCCGCGAGGCCAAAGAAGCCGGTGTGAAGGGTATCGTCGTGGCTGGGGAAATACTGCGCAGCAAAGTAAAGGACCAGTAACACCGTGTTTTGGGTGCGCATAGACAACAGACTTATTCATGGCCAAGTCATTGAGACCTGGATTCCTTTCACCAACGCCAAACGCTTGGTCGTGGCCAACGATGAATTGGCCAAGGATGTGCTGCAGCAAGAAATCGTGTCCTTAGCCGTACCTACGTCCGTAGAGACGAGCTTTGTCAGTGTGGATGACGCCGTCGCGGAACTGGATGAGGAAGACGAGTATGCCGATACGCTTGTCCTCTTCGCCACCTGCCGCGATGCGAGAAAGGCTTATGACAACGGTTTGGAATTCACGTTTCTTAATATCGGCAATCTGCATTACAGTCCTGGGAAAAGGCAATTGTGCGCTCATATCGCCTTGTCCTCCGATGACGAAAAATGTCTCTCCTTTTTTTCCAAACATGGGGTGGAACTTGATTTCCGCTGCATTCCCTCAGAAAATATTCAGGTGAAACTGCCATGGTGATGAACCACGCTTTGCCTGATCCCTTTTGGTTGCTGAGTGTTGGTTTTTTTTTGCCCTGTTTTCTCTTTGTAGATTTTCAATCAATATCGGCATAATTGAACGTCCGCTTGTGGTGGGTTTATTATGGGGATTTTTATTCGGCGACTACCAAACTTCTCTTGGTGTCGGTATTTTTTTTGAACTCTTTTGGCTCGACCAAATACCCGCCGGTACGTATATTCCCCCGAATACCGTATTGAGCACTTTTCTCACCCTGAGTCTGGTGCAATATTTTTCCCTCATCAGCCCAAGCGCCATAATGCTGCCCTTGGCGCTTTCCGTTCCCTTGGCGCTTATGGGCGCAAAGATCGAGTATTACCAGCGGCGCTGGCAAGACAGCGGCTATAATACGCTGCTGCAATGGGCGCGTATCCCCGTGCCGCGGAGAAATCCGCATCAGCCGGAACGCTTGGTGATGCTCTCTCTTTTGCAACAACTCTGTTTGAATTTCGCCCTGTTCACTGTCGGGCTGCTGGTTTTGATCGGTCTGCTCACGATTTTCCCGCTCCATTCACTCTTGTATATTGGCGGACTCAAGCTCACTTGGCCGCACCTCTGGCTTATGGCGGCTCTCGGAGGACTCTTGGCGTTGCGCGTGAAGCGATCATACGCGATCTTGTCATATTGCGTTGTTTTGTTGGTGCTCCTGGGTTTCGCGAGGAGCTAGCATGGACTTTTTTTCACGATCGCTACTGTTTTGAGCTGAAAGCGCTTGCCAAGTGCTTGGCAGGCGTGTCAGATTGTGCTATTTGGCGCAAGCTTTGTTAGGGTGTGAGAAAGAGGCGACGTGCAAGGCGGATTGCCTTGCACAGAGGCTGTTATGGTCTAATCGCCATAGTGTTAAGTAATCATTTATTCATCTGGGAGGTCGCTATGTCCGTGTATGTAGTAGGTCACAAAAATCCGGATACAGACAGCATTGTTTCCGCCATTGCCGTTGCCGATGTTTTTAACAAATTCAGAGGGATAGATGCAAAGGCTTCCGCTCAGGGCGCATTGAATCCTGAAAGCGCTTTTGTGCTGGACAAGTTTGGCTTGGCCGCACCTGAAGTAAAGACCTCCTATGCAGGCGAAAAGGTGATCCTGGTCGACCATTCCGATCTGGCTCAAAGCCCGGACGATCTGAAAGAAGCTGAAATCCTCGGCGTTGTGGACCACCACAAATTGGGCGACGTGACCACGCCCAATCCCCTGGAAATGTGGGTCTGGCCTGTGGGTTGTAGCTGCACCGTGATTTTCAACATCTACAAATTCGCCGGTATCGAAATCCCCAAAGGCATCGCCGGGGGCATGCTGTGCGCCATCCTGAGCGACACCGTCATGTTCAAGTCCGTAACCTGCACCGACGCCGACAAGGAAGCCGTTGAGGCCCTGGCCAAGATCGCCGGTGTCACCGACTATATGGCTCTGGGACTTGAGATGTTCAAGGTCAAAAGCGCGGTAGACGGCACTCCCGCTCGCGATCTGGTTTTCCGCGACTACAAGGATTTCGACATGAACGGCAACAAAGTCGGTATCGGCCAGCTCGAAGTGGTTGACCTTTCCCTGCTTGACGCCGTCAAGGACGACCTGTACGCCGAACTGCAGAAAGTCAAAGCCGAAGGCCGTCATTCCTGCTTTTTGCTGCTGACCGACATCATGAAAGAAGGCTCTGAAATGCTCATCGTTTCCGATGATCCTTCCGTGGTTGAGAAAGCCTTCGGCAAGGGTGGAGACAAGAGCGTTTGGCTCGATGGCGTTATGAGCCGTAAAAAACAAGTTGTGCCCAATTTCGAAAAAGCCTTCGGCAAATAGGCTTTTTTCCGTGTAAAAGGTAAGCCCGGTGTGATTTTTTCACACCGGGCTTTTTTACGTCATTTCAATGGACACGCTTCCTCTCCTTGAAAGGGGAGAGACGTTTATTGGAGCGCAGTAGGTTCACATGATTTATGCCGTTTCCTGTTTATTGTGTCGGCGCAAGGCACCCCTTTCTACTTTCGGGCTTAAAGAAAAAAAGTATAAAGTCGCGGGCTTTCGCGCCCGAACGACGACCAGGGGAGGCTCCTGGACGCCGGAAAACGGACAATTTAATCCTTTCTTCTTCAACAATTATAAAATGTTATGGTATGCGCTTCGCTCTGATAGTCGAGGTTAAGATTCTCTAATCGATACGTTTAAAGACCTTTTTAAGCGCATTGCAGATCGGACATTTGTCTGGGGCTTCACCTTCAAGGGTATAGCCGCAGACAGTGCATACGGAATAATACTCCACCTGTTTTTGCTCTTCTTGGAGATGCGCAAGCGCCTTTTCATAAAGTCCGTGGTGTATCTTTTCCACGTCGTTGGCAAAAAGAAAGCTGCGTTCCGCTTGGGGCTGACCTTCCTGCTGCGCCACCTTGATCATTTCGGGATACATGCTTTTGAATTCATGCAATTCGCCGGCGATGGCCTCCTTGAGGTTCTCTTCGGTGCTGCCGATGCCGCCCATGACTCGCAAATGGCTATGGGCGTGGACTGTTTCCGCTTCAGCAACAGCTCGAAATAATTTCGCAACCTGGGGATGCCCCTCCTTTTCCGCTTGAATCGCATAGGCCAAGTAGCGACGATTGGCTTGAGATTCACCCGCAAACGCCGCCGCAAGATTCTCTTTGGTGCTGCTCATTTCATCGTTCCTTTTCTTGTTTGAGAGTCATATTAGTTTGCAAATAAGAATGTCTCTATCCTGTTGTCAATTCAGACTTCAATTATTGTCAACGTCAAGCATATGCATGTTTGGTTGAATCATATGTATACCTTTTTCACGAGTAAAAGCCAAGATCGATAGAACCAGCTGAACATGTTTCCATCGACACGCAGGCAGCCTTGCACCCAACGGAGTGTTTTAAATGGAGGACCACGCCACAGACGTATTTCATACAATGCCATGCTTAGCCAAAGATATGCAATAACATCATGGCGTTGGTCGAAAAAAATCATACGCTCGCAGATTCCATGGAGACAACAAGAGTCTTTCATGGCGCGCTCCCAACTCAGACGGGGAGCGCACCATGAAGAATAAGAGCTGGTTCGAACCGATAGCCGCAGTACCTATTTGCGGAAGCGACTTTAACCGGCAGTCATGATCCTCCGCTTTTCGGAATACGCTTACCAGGAGGATTATTAAGCGAAGCGCAAAATGCAAGATAGTGCGCTCCTGCGTCAATGGTCGCCAGGCATCGCCTTCAGCGTGGCTGTTGCTATAACTCAACGCAAGAAGATCAAACATCTTCGCACTGAGTATGCTATTCTTCTTCCCCTCCCGAGAGTTCCGTTTCTCGGTACTCAGGATCGCTGTATCCACGAATTTCGCCTGCTTTATAGGTGGTTATGCCGTCTCTGGTTTTCTCGAACACAAAGCGTTTCCAGCAGACATCACAAATCTTATACTTAGGTGCGAAGCTGCCGTCAAAGACCACATGAATTTCCGAAGCACAGTGGGGGCAGTTGACGCTTATGTGTTCTTCACTCATGGTCGGCTCCTTTTTGCTGTTTCCGAAAGAACAACACGCTCCCATTTCGTTCCTCCAGGTCATCTTGCAGCCATGGCCAAGCGAAACAAAGGAAGTGCGGTCAATCGGCAATAAGGCGGCATTTTCATGCAGCTTATCGGAATAGCTTCCTATCAGCCCTGGTAATTCCATGGTGCAGGGGGAGTTCAGGAGACGGCGCGCACACTGACAAAATGTTCCTGCATGGCCACGGCTCCCCCGGCTTTATCATAAATATGTATACCTCTTGGCATCAATTCATGGTCGGCGA
The DNA here is from genome assembly GCA_964517355.1 of uncultured Desulfovibrionaceae bacterium. Taxonomy (GTDB): domain Bacteria; phylum Desulfobacterota; class Desulfovibrionia; order Desulfovibrionales; family Desulfovibrionaceae; genus CAZFCK01. The sequence goes on from CAZFCK010000006.1 coordinate 33,911, forward strand.
CACCTTTGCCCCTGGCTCGGCTCTCTATCGGGAGAGTATGTCCGAATCCGTGGAGCATGAACACGGCTTCAGGATGGATAAAGTCCGTGACAAAGGCCTTGATGCGGCAGGCCTTGCCATTGCTGCCGGTGATTTCGACGTAGTCTCCATCCGTGATGTTGTTGGCGGCGGCAATATCTGTATTTATCCATAACACATTTTCAGACATTTGTTCAAACAGCAGCGGATTGTTCAATGTATGCCCTTGGGTGTGCACCCCGCACCTGCCGAAGGTTAACCGAAATTGACCTTTTTCCGGACGCAAAGGGGCTTCGTATGGTTTAAGAGAGGGCAGACCGTCGGCTTCGAGCTTAGCATCAACAACCTCAATGAGTCCCGACGGTGTCTTGAACATCCCCTTTGCGGCAGGGCGATACAAAGGCTTGGAAGCCAATTCCACAAAGCCTTTGGCCTCAAAATCAGTAATCTCCAGGCCGGTATCCTGTAGCTGGTAATTCCAGATGTCTTCAATGGCGTCAAAGGCGAGGGCTTCGAGGCCCATGCGTTTGGCCAGTCCGCAATATATCTCCCATTCGCTTTTCGTATCGAAACGAGGAGTCAAGGCGCGATGACGCACAAAAAATTGCGGTTTGAGTCCGTTTTTCGTGGCAATAACGCTCTCACGCTCCAAATAGGGCGACAAAGGGAGCACTACGTCGGAAAACCAGGCGGTTTCGCTCCAGGTAAAGGTAACGGATACCAACAGATCAAGATTCGCCCACATTTCTTTAAGGTTTTCCGTATCGGGAAAAGCCATCAGCGGATCATGCCTGTGAACTATATATACCTTGATCGGGTAGGGTTTGCCTGTGGCAATGGCGTTGTAAGTCAGATTGACCAGTCCCGGTCCTGCGTCGAAGTGCGTGCGCCCCTGCTCCCATCCCGCGCCGTCAACCCGTCGGCCTTGGGGTTTGGGAAACAGGTCCATGAGCTGTTTGAGTGCTTTGCGCCCCACATTGCCTGGCTTGTTGGCAAAGGGCAGCCCGCCTTTGGCGCCGATGGAACCGAGCAGGGCGTTGATGAGATAAGCCGTACGCGAAACGTAGAAAGAATCCTTGTAACGTGCTGTCATCCATCCCGGATGCCAAATGACCGCGGGTGCGGCTCCTGCCAGCTGCCAGACGAAATACTCCAGCGCTTCGGCTTTGATGCCGGTTTCCTGCTCCGCCCATTGCGGGGTATAGGGCTCTACGAAGGCCTTGAGCTTGTCAAAATCATGAATCAGGCTATCCGCAAAGGGCTTGTTGTAGATATTGCGTTCTATAAGTAGGTGCAACACGGCAAGATTGAAAGCATAATCAGTACCGGGGCGAATCATGAAAAAATTATTCGCCTTGGCGGCAGTGATATTGGCCCGGATGTCGACCACACTGAGTTTACCCCCTTGCTCCATGGCATCCAGGAGGTCGTTTACTTCTTTGACGTTGATGGCCTCAAAGATGTTGCGGCTTTGCAGCACAACATGTTTGGCGTTTTTGAAATCGTAGCTGACGGTTTTCCGGCCGAATCCGAAAACGGAAAGGGCCGCGTGCTGAACGTTCCGGGCGCATGCCGCATCGTGATTGCAATAATTAGGCGTATTTATACCACGCAGAAAGGCGCGGTACACGTCGGAAAACGGGCCACCACGATCTGAAAACAGAACGGATTGGTCACCGTATTGTTGGCGCACATCATTGAGTTTCGTAGCAACGTAGTCCAAGGCCTCGTCCCAACTCACGGGGCGCCATTTTCCCTCGCCGCGCTCACCTACGCGGATCATTGGCTGTTGCGGGCGTTCGTCGTCATTGACCAGAGCCGTTCCGGCGGCTCCTCTGGCGCACAGGGCGCCGGCAACGCCCGCGGCATGCGGATTGCCAAAAACGTGCATACAAGAGCCATCCTTCACCGACACCTGGATGGGGCAGCGCACCGTGCACATCCCACAAACGCTATACACGTGTTTATCAGCCATTTTTGTCTCCTGCTTGTTATTGCTCCACAAGGCGGCATACCGGTATTCAGGATGACCTGAGACAGCCATTTGCTGTGGAACACTCAAAAAAGGCGTAGAGGTATGGTTACGAGTAGCAACAGCTGTAGTGGTTTGACAAAATAAAACCACATGTGAAAAAAATAACATGAAAAACAAAGAAAGAAAGGGAAAATTATTTTAGATACAAAATTAATGTGAAAAAAGTAACAACAGGGTGCTTCGTTGACAATTCGGCACCTCAATTGTTTAAAATAGAATTATCAAAAATAAAATTTCATGGTTTACAGTATATATTGTAATAGTTGCGCAAATTATAATCCATATCACAGCAAAATAACAATTCAATAAAGTGCAGGTTGGGCATGAGTAAGTACAAAATTAAACTGAACAAGGATAGATGCATTAGTTGTCATGCTTGTGAAGTGCACTGCAAGGTGAAAAACAATGTTCCACAAGGAATACAGCTCAACAAAATCATAATTTCCGGTCCTTCCGTGGACAAAAACGGCAAGCTTACGTACACGATGAAGTATCAACCTTGTTTCCACTGCAAAAAGCCCGAGTGCGTCGCTGCCTGCCCCACAGGGGCTATGAGCATCCGTGACGCTGATGGTTTGGTCTATGTGCGCGAAACACTGTGCGATGGGTGTAAAAGCTGCATGGAAGCCTGTCCTTGGGGCGTGCCGCAGTTCAACGTGCTCACCGGAAAAATCTTGAAATGCGACTATTGTATGGATCGTATCGACAACGGCCTTAATCCGGCTTGCGTTGCGGGCTGCACGGCTCATGCCTTGAGCTTTGTACGCCTCGCGTAGACGCAGCATTGGGTGCGTTGCCGCAGGATGGCGTGATTTCGTCACAAACACCAGTTTCACGTGTAATGATTCAGATAGTTCCGAGGAAAACAGGCGGGAGCCAGGGCATTGAAGGAGAGAATTCCAATGTCCGAACGCGCTTTGCAACGAAGTGGATCACCGCGCTACAATTTTGAACGACTGTTACCGTCAGGAGGGTAGGTCTGTGAAAATCGACAAACGTTTCATCGTATTGGGGCTAACCGTCATCGCGGTCGTGCTCTTGCTGCAGCAAACCTGCATGGCCGTGGGCTTGGAAACCGCCATTGAGCAGGCCAAGACAGCCGGCAAATTGGATGCGGCATCTCCTCCAGGCTATATGGGCATTCCAGGCGCGCCCCAAGTCAACCTCTTGCTGGGGGTTGTCTGGGCCGTGTGGGTCGGCTGGATTTTCTCCACGGTTGGCGCCTTTGGCGGCATCATGTCCGGCGTGGGGCATATCACCGTTTTCGGACTGGGAGACTACGCCAAAAGTTTTGGCAAAGACCTGAGCCTGAATAAAATCATTACAGACTCCATCCGCGTCTCAAACCAGTGGATGGTGGGGTGTAGTGCCGGTCTTTCCACCTATAACTATTACAAGATGGGGCGGCTTGTCTTACCTCTTGGCATTGTGCTGGCCATCGGCTCCATTGCCGGCAGCTGGCTGGTGCCTATCCTTACGGCTGGAAAGATCAATCTTTCTGCCTACCTCGGGTACTTTGGACTATTTGTTCTCTTTCTCGGCGGGTATCTTTTTTATGAAACAACCCCCGCGGGGCAAAAGAAAAAGGTAGCGGCCAGGGCAGCGGCGCGCGCTTTTCAGGACAGCGTCAAAGCGCAGCGTGAAGGCGGCGTGGTGGATTTGAGTGAAATGGGCGTAAGAGTCAAAAGATTCAGTCCCACTAGCTGTGAATTTACTTTTTTCGGTGTAGATTTCAAATTCAACCCCATAGTGCCGCTCATCGGTGGATTCGTTATCGCCAGCCTGGCCTCGTTTCTAGGTGTAGGCGGAGGTTTTCTTCTGGTTCCATTTTTGACTTCAGTGGCGGGGCTGCCCATGTATTTGGTAGCCGGCACTTCGTCAATGGCGGTCATTATCGGCATGATTAATTCCATTGCCAGCTACATGTTCGTGAAAAGCACTCCGGTGCAGTGGAGCCTGGTGGGAGCTGAATTGGTTGGCGTGGTCATCGGCTCCATCATCGGCCCCAGGACTTCGAAATATATCCCGGATATTTGGTTGAAACGTTTGTTCATCCTGCTCGCGCTCTATGTAGGATTGCGCTACTCGACAAAGGGCTTTTTGGGATACAGCATCGTACCACCGTATTAATGGTGATCATCCTCCGAGGGGCGAACCTTGAACTCGTCTGAGGCCCAAAGACCGCGCCTTACGGCTTCAGTTGATAGCGGTTCTGCCCCTCGCGCCCCTTTTTCAAAACTGCGCGTGCGTACAAGAGGTTGATATGCATTCCATGACTTATTTCTACCAGATAGTGGATAGCTTTTTCATCTGGCCTTTTCTGCTCCCGGAGAATGCATATGCGGGATTCGCCTTTGGGCTTATCTGGCTGGCGCTCACAGCCACGGTAATCGGCGAATTGAGCATGGGTGGGGCGTATTTATTAAATCGGCGGCATCTGAATACGCACCGGCAAAACATGGTGCGGAACTTCAATCTCTCCCTCAAGGCCTTGGCAGCCAAGGACAAAGCAAGTTACAAGGCGTGTAACGATCTGGCAAACGATGCGTTCGGCAAAAGTTTTTTTTCCGGCATTACGTTGTTCGCAGCATCGGTTTGGCCGGCTTTTCTAGCCCTGGGTTGGCTGGATTTTCGATTCGGTGATGTGAAATTTCCTTTTCCCATTGTGGGGGAAGTTGGCCCCTCATTTTATTTCGTTACCGTTTACATCCTTGTACGCATTGTTTTTGCCAGATCCAAACCCTGGATTCCGGTTTTCAGTGCCCTCAGCCGTCGCGTGAAGGCGGATGATGCGGCCGGGGAAAAGATGATGACCTACATGGACTTGTTGTCCCAAGATAAAAAATGAATCATTAAAGCAAAGTAATACAAATTTCGGACAAAAGAAAAAAAGTCGCGGGCTTTCGCGCCCGCACGACGACCAGGGGAGGCTCCTGGACGCCGGGGAAAGGACTGTATAATGTTAAAAACAATGTTATCGTAATCACTTTACTCAAAAAGTCATGTTGTGAAGTTTCGGAAGGGGAGAACGCGAGAGGGGAAAACCCTTTTCAAAGGGTGTCCCCTCTCGCACTCTCTTTGTTCATAAAGAAGAGGAACTTGTCCCGAGGCAAAGGGTATTTATCGGTCTGCGACGTTCACCCCATGCGCGGACAATATGGCCACAAGACGCTCCAACTCATCAGCTCCCAGGAGGAAAAGGGTTTCCTCATTGTCCAAGCACAGAACTTGTTTTACATTCGTCAGAATAATGGCGTGCTTCCCTCTGGTTGTGATATAAGAGCCGCTCACGTACCCGAAAAAACGCATAATCCTTTTATCTTCCTTGGATTGCAAGGTGTCTTCTCTTGTCAGATCCGTCATGAAGGCTCTGGTTATGGTTGCATAGGGGAGCGTGGCTTCCAGAAAGGGCGGAGCCTGGATAATAAGCTCGTCCGGCCCGGCATGAATATTGGCGCGCGAGGGATTCACATAGAGCATATACCAGTAGAAAAGTGCCAAGGGAGCGGCCACTACGATGAGGCAAATTCCGGTCCAGGTAAAGCCGGCACGAAAACTCCACGCCGTAGCGGCGGCCACAAGCCCCACTGCCAGAAAAAACAGCGCCAACACACCGTGAGACATGCGCACTGTGAAGTTGTTAGTCATGCAATGACTCCTTTTCCTGCAACAGGGCATAAGCCCCACGCAATACTTGCGGAGCGTATGCCATAACCATAGATTGTCAACTCGGTCTTAGGAGAAGGCTTCGGGGAACGCCCCCTTGAAAAGAAGCAATTCTCCCTTGCTCCACGCATATGAGGGAAATAAGGCACTGTCTTGGCAAAGGGAAGAACTCTTTCACGAATTTTCTTTTTTAATGATAGTTGCTATGGTTGCACGCATAGCTGCCAACATTTTTATGGATACGCGGACAACATGGCGACAACCACCTTTTTCCACGTAATGAATTGTAGGCGCAAATGGAAAGCGCCCCCCCATACCCGTCGAACTCCTTATCGGGAAATCATTTTTTTTATAGTCATTATCCTTTCGCTGTCCATTTTCGCGCTTTCCGGGTGCTCTGATGAGCCCGTGACCCGGGTGGATTTGGACGAACGAGAGCAGCCCACTCTTGAGAAGGAAAAAAATACTATAACATACGCATACTTACCTCAGTATTCCCACACCATTTCCTATCGGCGTCATCGTATGATCGTTGAATACCTGCGCCAAGAAACAGGGCTTCCCTTATCGCAAATTTTTCCGGATACCTTTGACGAACACTTAACAATGATGGCCCGCGGAGAGATAGATATATCATTCTCCAATCCCTTTATATATATAAAAATCGCGCGTGCAGGAGGCCGGGCCTTCGCTCGCGTGGTGGAATCCACCGGGCACCCTGATTTTCGGGGACAAATCATTATTCGAAAAGACAATAGAGAGATACGCACACTGCAAGATTGCCGGGGCAAGCGCTGGATAGCCGTGGATCCTTCATCCGCGGGCGGTTATCTTTTCGTCTTGGGACATTTCAGGGAACATGGCATTCAGCCGGACGATTTCGCTGAAATCGCCTTTGCTCCAGGACCGGGAGGCAAACAGGAAAAGGTGGTGCTTGCAGTCTATGCCGGGGCCTATGACCTTGGCTCCATCCGGGAGGGGACCCTTTCGATTATGGAAGGCAAAGTGAACACGGAAGAAATACGCATACTCGACCAAACGCGCCCCTATCCCGGCTGGGTCTTTAGCGCACGCAATGGGCTTTCACGTGATATTGTGGAGAACATTGCCGAAGCCTTGTATCGCCTTGATATCGCCACGCCGCGCCATGCGGCGATTTTGGAAACGGCCCGCATCAAAGGCATCATTCCCGCTTGCGACAGCGACTACGATTCCATTCGCACCCTGGCCAGCACTTTGGGGCAATTTTAGACAAGGCTACCAGTCCATGCACGTTTTCGCCCCCATGCGGTTCCGGACCAAAATCATTCTCGGCATCTCGTGCATCATTTTGCTTATCGCGGTGTTGCTTTCCGGAATCATCAGCCGCATGGCGGCTCAGGCGTTGATCAATGAGGCCAAAAAACGAGGTACTGTCCTGGCCGAGTCCCTCTCCGTCCGGGTGGCGGATTCCATGCTTGCCGAAGATCTTTTACGTTTGAAAAACATGGTGGATGAACTTTCACGGCTTGAAGACATCGAATATGCGTTTATCCTCAACAGCCACAATCAAGTGATGGCCCATAGTTTTGCCAAGGGGTTTCCCACCCAATTGCGCACAGTCAACATGCCCCCGCAAAACGGGGGGGTGTCCATAAAATTGTTAGATACCGGCGAGCAACATATTTACGATTTCGCGGCGCCTGTGATCATTGCGGGCAATGATTTCGGCACGGTCCGCATAGGACTTTCGCGGACCAAGGTGCAAGCCGTAGTCAACAAATTGCTGTTGACCATTGTTGTCATCTCATGCGGGGCTTTAGTGTTGGCTTTTTTCGCCAGCACAGTATTTGCGCGTCGGGTGACGCGCAGGCTTGGACGCTTGCGGGAGTATGCCGAGGAAGTGGTGAAAGGTCATCTGGAACTGCAAACAGGCCCGACACTTGAGCGCAATTGTTGGGAAATCATGCGTTGCGACCTTGAAAATTGTCCTGCCCACGGGGATAAGCGTCGGCGTTGCTGGTATTTGGCCGGCACCCTTTGTCCCGAATGCACAAAAGAGGCGCTGGATGAAAAGGGAGAATCCTGCAAAAAATGCAAAGTGTATAAAGCAAACAAAGGAGATGAACTGCAGGATCTGGCTGAAACTTTTGACGTTATGGCTTTGACTCTGCAAACCCATCTCAAGGAGCTCAAACAGGCCGAACAGGTGCTTACGCATCAGAAACAACTTATGAGCACGATTTTAGACGTAACTCCGGATTTTGTTTGCCTGTTGGATAAGAGTCTTCATTATCTGGCTGTGAACAAGGCCTTTGCCGATTTCATAGGTAAACGTCCGGAAAATATCGTGGGCACTGATGGCCGGGAGGACGGCGTTTCCTTTGAACAAGATGAAGACGTTGAGGTGGAAAACAGAGCCGTGCTCGAATTCGGGCAAACCATGCACCGCGAAACGCATATCATGGTCGATGGCCGGGAATACTGGCTGCATATCGTCAAAGTCCCTGTGTTCGACCGTGAGGGCCAGATTATGGGAGTGCTGCGAACCGCCAGAAACATCACAAAAACAAAGCGTTATCAAGAGCAGCTCATCCAGGCCCAAAAAATGGAATCGTTGGGCAAACTCGCTGGCGGAGTGGCGCATGAAATCAATACGCCTCTTGGAGTCATCTTAGGGTATGCCCAACTCCTGCAAGAGGACGTCCCAAAAGAGAGTCAAATTTTTCAAGATTTGCAAATCATTGAAAATCAAACCAAAGTATGCCGAAAAATCGTCGCCGACCTGTTGGGTTTCTCGCGACAGACTTACAGCAGCAAGCGAGCCATCTGCTTCAACAATACCATAATGGAAGCGGCATCCCTGGTGCGGCACACGTTTTCCCTGGACAAGGTGGAATTTCTCATGGACCTGGACGACAGACTGCCCGTCATCCACGCCGACCCTGAAAAGCTGAAGCAGGTGTGGATAAACCTGTTTAACAATGCCCACGATTCCATGGAGAATGGAGGTTTGATCTACGTCAGGGCGCGACTTGAAAGTCCGCGGCAATTGATCCGCATTTGGGTAGCCGATACTGGAAGCGGCATCCCGCAAGGAGATTTGTCCAAAATTTTCGACCCGTTCTTCAGCACTAAAGCTGTTGGTGAAGGCACAGGCTTGGGGCTTTCCGTATCTTTCGGCATTATTGAGGAGCATGGAGGCAATATTAAAGCCGAGAGCCCTCCACCCGCCGATGTCTATCCCCTCAACGCTCCCGGGGCGTCGTTGCCGGATGATGTGACGGCAGGAACCGGAACGGTCTTTTCCGTGGAATTACCTCTTGATTATGCCGGAGATAGCGTACACGAAACATAGAGCATATTGACTTTTAGCGCATTTTCGCCTTGAAACAAGGCTCCCCCTGAAACAATTTCCAATTGTTCCAGAGAAATGCATAAGAGCATCTAGCGCTTTTCAAGCGTGAGATGCTCTCATGTGGATAATCATCTCCAATAGAGGAGGATGTGATGGCCAATATTCTCGTACTCGATGACGTTTTGGACGCGGTAATTCTTATCAAGCGCATTCTGGAGCGCAAGGGGCATTCGGTCGCCACCTTTACCGAAGAGGAAGAAGCCCTGAAGTACGCTCGCAGCAACGAAGTGCATCTGGCGATTCTGGATATCAAACTGAAAAAACTCACCGGAGTGGAAATCCTCGAAGAGCTGAAAAAGATCGACGAGCACATCAGAGTCATCATGCTCACCGGATACCCCACTCTGGAAACCGCTCGTGAATCCGTCAAGCTCGGTGCGGCCGAGTATTGCGTCAAACCCATTGATAAAGACGAGTTGGAACGCAAGGTTGAAGAGGTCTTGCAGAACTGACCTACGCTGATGCGCTGGGACGAAGCCCAAAAAAATACCATTGTAAAGGCACATTGCACTAGCGTCTGCCTCTTGGTGGAGCCTTCATGGATATCAAGCATCTATTCAGGCATTGGACCTATCAAGTTTTTGCGCCCGGCGCTTTGTTGCGAGAAAAATACAATGCTTTTAAGAAGTTGCTGCGTTACGACAACCTCAGTCTCGAGTTGATCGCGGACCTGGAGGATATATACTACGGTCATGATCAGGCGGAATGGACCCGTATTGTATGGCTCTACAATCGCCTGGCGGCGGCGGTGCGCTCCATGGTGGAGCAGCTGAAGATAATGACGCCCAGCCGCTACCTCGACCTGGGCGATTACTTTCGCAAGCTTGATTTTTATGTGCGCTTGGGGCTCGATCTCCCAGCACCGGACCCAAGCCCGCCGTATATCCTCCCATTGCATGAAGCGCACGCGCACAAGAATCTGACAGGCGGAAAAGCGGCCAACCTGGCCTCTGTGGCGCTTATGCCGCAATGCAACGTTCCGCCGGGATTCGTAATCACGGTTAACGCCTTTCATTATTTCATAGAAAGTAATGAATTACGTCCGAAGTTGGACAATAAGCTGCGACAACTGCAACTCAGTGCTCCTGAACGTATTTCCGAATTAGCCGTTGAACTCCAGCAGCTCATTCTTGATGCCGAAATACCAGCAGCTCTTGCTCAGGCAATTGAGGAGGCGGTCGGTTCTCTCATTGGCGTGCAGGGCAATGATGTCCCGCGCCTGGCAATGCGGAGCAGCGCTGTGGCCGAAGACAGCGACGTTTCCTTTGCCGGACAGTATACAAGTGAACTATTCGTGCCACCGTATGTGGCGCTGGACGCCTATAAAAAAGTGTTGGCTGGAAAATACGGCGCCAGGGCCTTGACTTACCGAATCCGCAACGGCCTCGCGGACCAGGAAACCCCCATGGCTGTGCTCGTTATGCCCATGGTGCGCGCAAAAGCCGCCGGGGTGGTCTATACTATGGACGAAGAGGTGAAAGGAAGTAATACCGGTGCGATATATGCTGTTCCCGGACAGGGGGCCTTGCTGGTGGACGGCAGCCTGCGCCCCGAGGTGATACGTTTTTCACGGGAAAAAATTCCGCAACTCGTGCCGCAAGCGGCGGCGGAAGATCCCATTCTCCCCAAGAATAAGGCGAAGGAATTGGCGAATCTCTGCCTTACGCTGGAAAAGCACAGCGCCTCCCCGCTTGATATCGAATGGGCTCTGGACCATCGCGGTACGCTTTTTTTTCTCCAATCGCGCCCATTGCAGGCGGTCTGGGATGAGGACAAGGCTCCGGAGTTTGCGGATATTACCCCTGAGCACCCCCCGTTATGCGCAGGGGGCGAATGCGCCAGTGCCGGCACCGCGGCCGGGGTTGTACACCATGTTCGCTCGGTCATCGATGTGGGCGCCGTACCCAAAGGAAGCGTCCTCGTTGTCCAAACCCTTACCCCGGCACTGGCCAGGCTGGCAGACGACATTAGCGCGGTCGTGGCCCGCGGCGGAAGCAGAGCCAGCCACTTCGCATCCGTGGCCAGAGAACAAGGCCTGCCCGTGCTGGTTGGCATCGACGATCCATTCAACAGTTTGCGGCAGGGGCAATTGGTCACTGTTCATGCGGATGATGGGACGGTATATGCCGGCGTATTGAACGAACTGCTGGCGCGGTACGCGGGGAAAACCATGCGGCGGCGTGGCCCGGTGTCGCAAAGACTGCAAAAAGTGATTCCCATTATTTCCCGCCTGACTCTTACCAACGCTGAAGACGAGGCGTTTCTGCCTGAACACTGCCGCTCATTGCATGATATCATACGCTTCAGCCATGAAAAAAGCGTGCAGGAAATGTTCTCGCTCGTTGGAAAAGGGGGGCGCGGACTGTCTCAAGCCAAAAAACTCGAGTCTCATCTGCCGTTGGTATTGTACGTGCTCGATCTTGGAGGCGGATTGTTCCAATCCGCGGACAATAAAAATACCATAACCCCCGACGATATTCAAAGCTTGCCCATGTGGGCTCTCTGGTTCGGCCTGTCTTCAAAGGACGTGCTTTGGAACGAGCGACTTCTTCATGTGGATTGGGAAGAGATGGACCGGATCGCGGCGGGTATCTTTCGGCATGACGCAAAGCGATTAGCCAGCTACGCCGTGCTCTCCAAAGATTATCTGCACATGATGATCCGCTTCGGCTATCATTTTTCCGTTCTTGATACCGTATGCGGTGCGGAGGAAAACAGCAATTACATCAACTTCCGCTTCAAAGGCGGAGGAGGGGATTTTGATCAGCGTCTCCTGCGGCTCGAACTCATCAAGCGCGTCCTGGAACACTTCGGTTTCAGCACTGAGATTCGAGGCGACATGCTCACCGCCATGCTCAGCAGACAAAATGAAAATGTGGTGCAGAAGCGTCTCGCGTCCTTGGGGTATCTGTTGGCACGCACGCGACTTATGGATATGGGGCTGCATGACGAAACCCAGGTGCGCGACTTGGTGCGGGAATTCATCCAACCACGGGAGCCGGACTTGTGAAGGACGCCTACACCTTGACATGGGTTACGCCCCAACTCGCCGTGGGACACGCGCCCATGTCCTATGCGCAATTGGAATCCTTACGGGAGCAGGGCGTCAACGCCATTCTGAACCTGTGCGCGGAATACTGCGACCTGCATTCCATAGAGCAGGGGCAAGGATTCGAAGTCTATTATATGCCTGTATCGGATGAAGAAGCGCCGGAACTGACGGAACTGGACCGCGCATTGGCCTGGCTGGACGAATCCATTTACCTCGGTAAAAAAGTGCTCATCCACTGCCGTCACGGCATCGGCCGCACTGGCACGGTGCTCAACGCCTATCTGCTGCGTCGCGGATTGGGGCACAAACTCGCTGGAAAAATGCTCAAACCTCTCAAGGCCAAACCCAGCAATTTCGATCAGTGGTGGACAATACGCAAGTTCGGAAAGGGCAGCAAACGCTTGACCATCCGCGAGCCTTCCCTGGAGACCAGGCATCTCGTGGATTTGTCGCCATTCTTCAAAGATTACATGAAGATTGTGTTTCGGGTAGATGCCCTGCTTGAACAGCAAGGCATCTCAACCCGCTGCGGCAGGGAACATGCTCAATGTTGCCGTACGCCCGTCCGGCTGCATCTGCTGGAAGCCGTGCACCTCAGCCAATGCGTCAACATCCACCTCTGCAGCCAGGAACGCCTGGAATTTATCGAACGTTCCGTGAAGGTTTCCAATCAGGAACGCCGGATAGAAAGAGAACTCGAGGTGGAAGATGCGTACTGTCTCTCCGGAACGGGCGCAGAGTGTCCTTTGCTGGTGGAGCGGCATTGCAGGCTTTATAGCTACCGCCCCTTGCAGTGCAGGACGCATGATCTGCGGGGAGAGGTGAAACATCAACTCTGGGAACAGGATGTGGGGCCAAAGCTTGAAGAGTGCTCGCGCCAATTGTATCTGGCCTTCGCCTCCTCTTTTCCCGCGGAAACCCTGCCGCTTTTTCCTTTACCGGAAGTGACGTCCGGACGCTATGTGCAGACGTTCTTTCATTATCTCCTGCGGCACGGGGCGGGATAATACCAGAAACACTACAATATCTATTTTATAAGTACGACTTTCAGACTTAAAGAAAAAAAAAATAAAGTCGCGGGCTTTCGCGCCCGCACGACGACCAGGGGAGGCCCCTGGACGCCGGGAAAAAGACAATTTCACTCTTGATCACCAAGCCTCGTAATTCCGCCTGCAATGTGGAAAGGGGTGCTTTGCGTTGGCACTATGAAGAAGAAACGGTATAGTAGGTTATGAATCCATATCAATTAATACGATAATGGCAACCGATGCTCTTTTTATTGCGTTGGGCGGCATTGGTGATGATGTACGCGGCATGGGCTCCGTGAAAGAGATCCACAAGATTTTTCGAAATTTGGGTGCGCTGATAAAATTCGTGCAATTCTCTGTGCAAGTCTTTCAAGTCCTTCACTGCGCGTTGCAAACGGGAGCTTGAACGGGTGATGCCCACGTAATTCCACATGGTGTAGCGCACTGTGGCCCAATCCTGGGCAATGAGCGCCGGATCTTCGTTTTCTTCCGTACCGGGAGATTCCCAATCGGGAATGGCGTTGCGCAGACGCATGCGGAGATAATGCTTGGCCCGCATTTTGCGGATAATATCTTTGGCGGTGCTGGCCCCCCACAGCAATCCTTCCAACAGGGACGTGCTGGCCAGGCGATTCGCGCCATGGACGCCGGAGCAAGAGCATTCGCCGATGCCGTAGAGGCGGTCCAGGGTCGTGCGTCCATGAAAGTCTATGAGTATGCCGCCGCAGAAATAATGGGCCGCCGGCACCACGGGGATGGGATCGCGGCGGATGTCAATGCCGAGTTCCAGACATTTCTTGAAAATTGTCGGAAAATTCTCGGTGATGTCGCTTGTGACGTAATGGGCGGCATCCAGGAACACGCATTCTTCGCCTGTTTGCAGCATCTCCTCCATGATGGCCTGCGAGACGACATCACGCGGAGCGAGATCCGCACGTGCGTCGTAGCGCTGCATGAACGGTTCGCCTTTACTGTTCACCAGCTTGGCGCCTTCGCCCCTCACCGCCTCTGAAATGAGAAATCTTCTTTCCGCGCGGTGAAAGAGCACGGTTGGATGAAACTGGACGAATTCGGCGTTTACGACCCAAGCGCCGGCGCGATAGGCCATGCTGAGGCCCGAACCTATGGAGCAGGGCATATTCGTGGTGTGCAGGAATATTTGTCCCACGCCGCCTGTGGCGAGCACGGTGAAGTCCGCCAAAGCGGTAACTACCTGATTACTTGACTGGTCGTAGAGATAGGCGCCGACGCATTCCTTATTGAGCTGATACTTAAACTCCAACGTCCTGGCATGGTGATGACTGGTAAGCAGGTCCACCGCCGTGCATTGCGTACGAACATGGACATTGGGCGATGCGCTTAACGCGCGCAGCAAGCCGTCCATAATCGCCCGCCCGGTGAAGTCGGCGCAATGCAGGATTCTGTGGGCGCTATGTCCACCCTCCTTGCGCAAGCTCCATTCAGAATCTTCCCCTTGCACAAAGGGAATTTTCAGCTGATCCAACAATATTCTTTTTACCGCTTCCGGCCCCTTGCGGCTTAAAAAACGCACAGCGCGGACATTATTGTGATTGCGGCCGGCCCTGATGATATCTTCTTCAAGTTGACCGGAATCATTGTCGGCAGCTTGATAGACAATGCCTCCTTGCGCAAGGGCGGTGTTGCCGTTGTCCAAGCGATCGCCACTGCTGACCAAGGTCACTTCCAGCCCGGCTTCAGCCAATTCAAGGGCCGCGGTGCAGCCGGCTATTCCCGAGCCGATGATCAGGACTTGCGTGTGAAACCGGGATTCCATTATTTACCCCCAGTATTGATTGAAGAACGGTTTGCGACGACCCGCATCGGTCGTGCTTATTCAATCAAGACCTTACCTTAACCGTGAGGCCGTTGCGCCGGCAGCGGCTTAGGAACTCACCTTCAGCATTCGTTCAAGAGCCTTGCGCGCGGGTTCCGCGATGTCGGGAGCCACGCGCACCGGAGAAAGCGGAGACCGCCCCTGAGCCAGACCTTGCAGCATGGCCCCAAGTTTGGCGGGAGTTACTTTTGCCATGTTTGAACAAGCGAGTTCAGCCAATGGCAAAACGGTTTTCTTTCCACGATATTGGTTGCCGAGACGACGCACAAGATTCACTTCCGTACCGACGTAAATGGTGGCGCCTTCGGGCGCTGCGGCCACATAACGGATGATGTGCGAGGTTGAGCCGGCGCTGTCGGCTTGTTGCACGACTTTCGGCGCGCATTCGGGATGCACCACAACCAAGGCGTCTGGATGGGCCTTGCGCGCCGCTTCGATCTGTCTCACCTTGAACCCATGATGCACGGCACAGCACCCCGGCCAGACAAGCAGTTTGTGTTTCTGCGCCATCTCCGGCGGCACGTTGGATGCGTTTTGACGGATATCCAACATGAACCGCTGATCCGCAGGCACTCCAAGCGTATCGGCAGTATTACCGGCCAGGTTTTTATCCGGCAAAAACAGCACGGCGTCGGCGTTATCCAAAGCCCAGGAAAGAATCTTCCCCGCATTGGCCGAAGTGCAGACCGTCCCGCCGTAGCGTCCGCACACCGCTTTGACCGCTGCCGAAGTGTTGACATAGGCGACGGGAATCACCCGTTTCGAACCGCTATTGAGACGTTTCACCGCTTCTTCAACCCGTTGGGCGGGCGCCATTTCGCTCATGACGCATCTGGCGTCAAGATCCGGAATGTAAATCTCCTGCTGTGGGTCGGCAAGAATGGCCGCTGATTCAGCCATGAAATACACGCCGCAAAACACTATGTAACGCGATGAAATCCCGTCTATTTTTCGTGCCAATTCCAGGGAGTCTCCCACTAAGTCGGCTTGTTCGACCACTCCGTCGCCTTCATAGTGGTGGGCCATAATGGTAAGGTTGCTTCCGAGTTTTTCCCGGCTGCTCCTGATAATGGATGCATGTTCGGTTTCGGTCATGGCTTGAATGTTGTTTTGTCCGCATTGCGGAACAGTGGAAAGGGGAGTGACGCGCATGCTCAAATCAGCTGATGGTGCTGAATGCGTGACGCGCCCCACAGATATGAAGTCCGCTCCAAGCGCGGCGTAATCGCGAATATTATCCAGATCCACGCCGCCGCTGATCTCAGTTTCAATACCCTTGGGAATGGCGGGGAGAACATGGCGAATCTGGTCCGGCGCCATATTGTCCAGCATGATGCGTTCGACTCCGGCCGCCACCGCCTGCCGCACCTCATCTTCATTGCGGCACTCGACCTCGATAGGGGGGCAGGGCGAATACAGCCCGCGCAACTGCGCTACGGCCTTGCCAATGGAACCCGCCCTGTCGATATGGTTGTCCTTGAGCATGAGCATGTCTTCGAGGTTCATCCGATGGTTGCAGCCACCACCGAGCAGCACGGCGTATTTTTCCGGATACCGCAGACAGGGTAGAGTCTTGCGCGTGTCCAGCAGCCTGGTTTTGGAACCTTCCATTGCTGCCGCATACCGTCGGGTCAGATTGGCAATGCCGCACAAGTGTGTGAGAAAGTTTAAGATAATCCGCTCGGACTTGAGCAGCAGGGCGGCCTGCCCCCGTATGCGCAGCAAAATTTTTCCCTGCGCAACAAGCGCGCCTTCGTTTTGCAATAATTCGACAGTATAAGGCATCTTCGGAAAAAAAGCCGCCTCGCAACGCGAGAGGATCAATGCGGCCAAGGGCAGTCCTACGGCGACACATTCCTCCTTGGCGACAATGGTGGCTTCCATAAACGCCGCAGCGTCAAAAAGCCCAGCGGATGTAAGGTCGTTGCCGTCCTCCTCAAGAGCGAGATCAATGGAGCGAAGAAGGAAACGCCTGGCCTGTCCTTGAAAAAAAGTGGCGAAATCTACAGAGTTCATGCTATTTCCAGAATCCCTGCTTCGTGGTAAACGTTTCTTCGTCAAGGCCGTAGCGTAAAGCGAACAGCGCTTTTTCGCGCAGGCCTCTTTTTGTGCCTATCTACGTTTAGAAAGAATAATAGTTTATGGCGATGACTGAAAAAAAGCAAATGCCCAAGGAACACCCGGAGCACGACATATCTGCGGTATCGGAAACACCGCAGGGTGTCGCGGATGAGGAAACCCCTTCTTCGGCCGAAGATCTGGAAAGCATCCATCCCGCTGACGCCGCTGATCATTTGGAAAAACTTCCCCTGGAAGACCAAGTGACCTGGGTGGGGCAATTACCGTTGCCCATTGCCGCAGAGGCTCTTGAAGAGATGGAGGAGCACCAGCGTATTCCCTTGCTCGAACAGCTGGATACGGCTCTTGCCGCCCGCCTTCTCTCTGAAATGTCGCCGGACGACGCCGCCGATACCTTGGATGAACTGGACGAAGAACACCGCAACGCCTTGCTGCGCAGGTTGAAGCACGAAGATGCGACCCTGCTGCGCAAGCTCATGCGGTTTGACCCGGATTCGGCGGGCGGCGTCATGACCACGGAATGTCTGGTGTTGGATCACAGGCTTTCCGCGGACCAGGCCATTGCTTCCATCCGCAAGGAAATTGCGGATAAGGAAATACCTTATTACGCTTATCTTGTGGATGAAAACGAACGGCTGGTGGGCGTTCCCTCCCTGCGCGACATCCTGCTCAGCAAGCCCGGAACCCTGCTTAAGGATCTGGTGCGGGACAAAAACCTCATCGCCGTGCACTTTGATGTGGACAAAGAAGACGTGGCGCACCAACTCCGGCACTACAACTTTTTGGCGCTTCCGGTTATTGATTACGACGGAAGATTTTTAGGCGTGGTGACGCATGACGATGTCATGGACATCATCCACGAAGAAGCCAGTGAAGACATGCTGGGCATGGTGGGCGCGGGGCAGGACGAAACCGTGGACACCCCGTGGAAGTCATCCGTGCTCAAACGGTTGCCATGGCTGTGCATCAACATGGTGAATTCAGGATTTTCCGCCTGGGTCGTGCATTTGTTCGAGGGAACCATTACGGAAATGGCGATCCTGGCCGCGCTTATGCCCATTGTGGCCAATCAAGCGGGCAACACCGGACAACAATCCCTTGCCGTTGTCATCCGCCAATTGGCTATGGAGCGTTTTGACCGCAAACGCATCTGGTTCGCCATCCTACGCGAAGCGAAAATCGGATTGCTGAACGGGCTCATCGTGGGGCTGCTTGTGTTGGGGATGGTCTTTGCCGTCACCCATAAACTGCGCTTGGCCGAAGTCATGTCCATGGCTCTGGGCATGAACATGTTTCTCGGCGCCATCGCAGGCGCCTCCATTCCCCTTGTGCTGAAAGAACTGGGACGCGATCCGGCTCAGGCCTCGAGCATCTTCCTGACCACCATCACCGACTCGGCCGGTTTTTTCATTTTCCTCAGTCTGGCCACGTTGATGCTGTTCACCTGACGCAACGAAGCCGATGTTTATTGCCGTGATGAAAGCAACGTGATGTTGCGGTTTACTGTGGGGCTCCGCCCCAAGCTCTGCCAGCCCCCCCTGGACCCGCGAATATCAGGCCTAGCGCATTTTCGCCTTGAAACAAGGCTCTCCCCTGAAACAATTTCCAATT